>NZ_FNLL01000012.1:0-138799 GCF_900105645.1 Desulfobacula phenolica
CTTCACTGGGCAAACATTCTCCATTCCGATCCTGGAAAAAATCCAGGGGTGATAAAAAACTGGATACAATACATCAAAATAAACAGTAAAAAAAAAGGTATATTACTTGCCAGAGATACACGAGAGTGCTTTACTCAGTATCTTCACCACACCCTGTCACGGATTGAAAAAACCGGTGAAGAGTTCTCAATTGATGTGAGCTGGATGAAAAAAATCCCGGGCAGACTTGCAGGACAAACACTTTTCTTAAAACTTCATACCCCCCCAGGTATCAGCTTGAAAATCTCAGGAGCAAAAGCCCTGCCCGGGACCAGATCCGCTGAAATCGATTTTTTAAAACTTCATGTTCTTGAACAAACAAATAAAATATGGTTAAAATTCGTCCGGCGAAAAAATATCCAATCAGCCAGGACAGATGAAAAAAGGCCTCTAATCAAGATGTGATGCTGTATTGTTAAACAGGTAATCGCCGCCATCCGCATCCGTATGGCATGCAATACATCCGACACTCATGCCTTTGGCAACACGTCCGGCAAGCATAACTCCCTTGGGATTGGCAAAAAGGCTGCCATCGGATTTATATTTAACCCAGAACCAGTCCTGGTTATCCGGGTCATACCCATTCTCTCTTTTAAACATAACCGTGACAGCAACAAGATATTGATCCGGATAATTGACGACCTTTGAGCGTGTCATTCCATCGCCCATGTAATTGGCTTTTACATAGACGATCCCTGTATGACCTTTTACCGTAACCATTGTTGACAATTGTTCGAGAATCACCCCGTGAGGTTCCATGCCTTCGTAGGGAAGCGCCCGTATTTGGTCCGGCCCCACAAGTTTTTCTTTTTCAAGCACTTTCCATAATGCCTGTGAATAGGCCACATCTGATTCAGAGCCAAACGGCGGGATATCCTGCTGCATTGTCATGTTCTTGTGCATACAGGCCGTGAACCCCAAGGCGGCAATAATAACCAAAGATAAAATAAACAGTGCTTTTTTCATACTTTTTTCTCCCATGATGTTTAATCCAATGCTGTAACATTGGGTATTATGTGATTTGCCGGTAAAAATATTTCCAAATTTCACCAAGCCGGTTTTCCCAAACAAAAAACGGATAGAAACAGATAAAAAAAAATCAATCAGAATCAGAATAAAAAAACAGCGATATTTTACAAATTACCATATGAATGTGTAAGATTATTCACAATACCGACTGACCCAAAGGTTGTCAATCCGCTTGTCTGCTTTTTTGCAGTTTCTTTGACCACCCTTCCATGGTATAGTATGCAGGTATTGCAATCCCATCAACCATAAGGAATAACACAATGAATTTTGACAACCCCGAAGCAAGAGCCTATTTATTTGAACTGTATACAGTGACCCAGGGTGATCCAAAAGCACAGGTATCCATGTATGATGTGGGGGCAACACTTGGCCTGGAAAAGACAGACGCCGGGGCAATGGCGGAAGACCTTTTTATCCGGGGTTTTGCAGAACTCAAGACTCTTTCCGGCGGTATCGGCATCACTGTTCAGGGATTGGAAGAGTTGGATGTACAGCCCGATCCGGTGATCTGCAATGATGACTCCCTGGTTTTAGGCAAAAGCACGGTTCTGGAAAATAAAGGGCAAAAAGCCGTGGAAAAGATACTTCAAGATATAAAGGCAAGTTTAGTTCAAACCAGCCCGACCTATGAAAAACTGGAAGAAATTGTGATGGATATAAAAACCATTGAAATCCAAATGCTTTCTCCCCGACCCAAGACTGCTGTCATTCGTGAAGTCTTGCGATCATTACACAAAAGCATATCCGCGTCAGGCACGGAAGACCTGGCTGTAAAATTGATGGCAATAACGGATTCAGGGGTCTGAATTGAATCCTTTATTACTTTTTGATCAATCTTTGTTGTGACAACTCAATCATTGAATAACATTGAGGCACAGATGATGGACAAATTAATTATCAGAGGAGGACTCAAAGCCCTCCTCTGATAATTTGCAACTGATCAAAACGTGACTCCGTGCCCTTTTTTAAGACATGAGTACGCCATCATTTGTCGTGGTATCAATACCAGTAAGCTCAATATTGAAACTGTCTTGAACATTATTGGTACCCACATTAATGGCAAAGAGTGATTCAAACACATCCACATCCAGTATGTCCAGATCTCCTTCAATGCGTAACAGGGGGCCAATACCAATATCAATCATGGGCAGGTCAATATCAGGCCAATTATCGCCCTCAAGTCCGAGAAGATCGCCAAGAGGGAGCTTAACACCTGCAGCGAACTCACCTTTCAAGAAGTCCAGCACATATCCAAGGCTCAAACCGATCTCTGTATCATTGGAAAACATTGCCTCGGGTACAATGGAAAGATTATAATCAATTACACCGTTTCCATCTGCGTCATATTCACTGGCATTATTGATAGTCAGATCACCATCCCCATTGGCTGTAAAATATTTGGTTTCTCCATTTTCCAGGGTAAGGGCATAGGACATATCATCTATGGAAAGTGTAAATTCCTGGGAAAAATCTACAGAGGCAGAGGCATCAAGGTCGGCAGCCTCAAAGGTAACTCCAAGGTTGATATATTTGGTGATCTCTTCTCGTGTTTCTTCGGGCACTTCTGCCATTTCAAGAATCTGTTCAATACCGAACTCTATGTTCAATGGATTAAAATCCGGAATAGCAGTAGTTGCACCTGCGCTGGCACCGCCACTCACTGCAGCAGCAACCGCTTCCACCACTTTATTTACGATAACGGCTACAGCCGCATCAATATCAATGTTTACATTGATCACAGGATCACTTTCGCCGTAAGAGGCATAAAAACCAAAAGACCCGGTATCCTCATCAATTTCTGATGTGTATGAATAATCAGGATCAAACAGGTGAGCAGAATTAAAATCAAAAAGATTGACATGTAACAGGGAGGTGCTGGTTTCATCAGTTGCATCCAGCAAAAATATGGGCACTGCTTCAGACTGGCCGTCCAGAGTATCCAGTATGGTCTCGAAAAGGCCCTGTGCCATGGTTGAAAGTGCTGCGTCCAGTGTGGCGCCGTCTGCAAGGGAAGGCAAGTTGTAAAGTTCTTTTAATTCCGGGCTGAAGTCAAGTTTGGAATTGACCAGATTCAAGAACGCATCCGTGATTTCCGAGATATCCAGGTTTACAAATGCGCCTTCATCGTAATAATCCATGACCGATGCGGCGCTCGGATCATCAAGTGCCACTGCCACACCTTCGGTTTCCACTGTGGGAAAATCCAGTTCAATTGATAAAATATCTTCGGTAAGCGTCTCGATAAACGGCACTTCCCAAGGACCGCCTTCTGTGGAATCAAAATCAATCAGCACCAGCTCTCCCACCCCGATGTCTTCGGTGAATTGAGGCTTATAAGCTTCAGGAATGGTTGCAAGAAGATCATTCCAGGAGTTTGTGGAAACAGTTGTATTGATATTAATTCCATCGCTTCCAGGTGAAATGTCAAAAATTGTCGTTCCGGCAACGATCAAATCCCCATCCATGAACAGTTCAAGATCAGCTCCGACATCATACAGCAGGGCAGCATAGAATGTGGCATTTGGACTGATAGTACTAAAGGCGACACTGTCACCATCGGTCATATTGGTCATCATGGGTGTGATGGCCAGCATATCCGTAGTCTGGTTATATTGGATTTGTGAAGTCAGCTGGTAATCAATATCAGTATCGACCGAACCCATATCAAGCTCAAAATCAACCTTTAAACCCACCTGGGCATACAGCTCTGACTGCAATTGCAGTTCAGCATTAAAGTCCACAACACTTGCCGCTTCCATAACGTCATTCGCAGCCTCTTCAGCCAAATGCAAGGCTGCCTCTGCTGTGTCATAAATTCCTTGTTTAACCGTATCATAAATTGCTTCCGCCTCAAGGTATGCAGTTTCAGCAGTTTGAAAAACAGCTTCTGCTGCGTCATAAATATCTTGTTTAACTGAGTCATAAACAGCTTCTGCTTTAAGGTAAGTTGCCTCAATTGCTTGAAAAGTAGCCGCTGCTGATGAATCAAAAGCGTCCTTTGCCAACTCATATGTATCTTTTGCAGCGTCATAAATACCTTGGGCCACAACATTGAAAGCATACTCAGCATCCGCCCAAAGATTTGCAGCGCCTTCATAAGCCGCCTCTGCGAGGTCATACGCTCCTTCAGCCGCTTGAAGAACCAACCATCCTGCTGCTTTTGGTATTGCATTCCACCAAGCATCCGACATTGAATCATACACATCACGAGCCGTCTCAATAACATCAGTGGCTATATCAAAAGCACCTTGGGCAACTGTATTAAAGGCATAGCCGGCAGCCTCATAAACATCTTGGGCGAACTCATAAGCATCCGCTGCCAGGTTAAAAGCATCAAGTGCCACTTGATCAACAGCATCTACAGAGTTGTAAAAAACATCTTTTCCTTCATTGTATATTGCTTCTGCTGCCTTAAAAACAGCAAGGGCAGTTTGGTCAACAGCTGTTGCAGTATTATAAAAAGTTTCTTTTGCTATATTATATGCAATTACTGCTGAATTAAAAACACCCTCGGCAACTTGATCAACCGCCTGAGAACTGACAGTAAACACCTGCCATGCCGCATCCATTGCATCTTGTGCGAATTGCCTTATTGTGCCGGATATTTCATCAGAATTCAAATGAACATCAATGAGATCAAACTCTCCACTTCGCCAATAGTCTGCCCCGGTATCATGCCAGACCTGGTCCGTATCATCCCAAACTATTGGTGCCTCACCAATCAATGGAACATAGTCATGCCATCCGATATGCCCATTAAAATCTCCCCACATATTCTGGTTTAAGGAAACAAAAGAAAGCTGCTCTGTTGAAGAAGATACGTCATAAAAAAGTTCAACAGGCTGTATTGTGGAACCAATGGCTTCACCCGTATCTTTGCTGAATCCTGTCACGGTTATAGACAACTCCCCTGTTGCATCCTGGTTTTCCGGAAGCAGGACCGTAAATATCTGTGTGCCGATATAATCTTCAATGCCTGATGTCACATTATTGGAAAGGGAATCCATAACAATGGCACCGGCAGTTAGACCGTTAAATGTCAGCTGGACTCTTTCATTATTGCCGGGTTCACTTGTAATCTCCAGACGAATTTCATTGGGATGGTCGCCGGCTGCGGTGATGACTTCAAGTGAGGGGGCATCGGTAATGCCTTCAATATTGACTGTCAATGATTGATCCACGCTTGCGCCTGCTTCATCAAATACCTGCCAGCTCAGTTGCAGCGTCTCAAAATCGCCGTTATTCAGGTCATCATAAAAATCCGGATTGATGGTTAATATATCACCATTTATAGCCCAGCCGTCTTTCCCGTTTGCTTCTGTTACATTTCTTGCGTGCAGTATCGCGCCATTATCGATGTCAGACACACCTTCAAGCAAATTGATGGTATAAGGATCTACATTTTCATCTGTATCACTTATCAGCGCAGCAGCAACAGTGGGTGCATCATTGGTGCCGGTCATCGTGATGGTTACCTGATCAACACTGCTCAATGCGCCATGGGCATCCCTGGCTTGCCAGGAAAAACGGTAATCAACAAATTCACCAGCTGCAAGGCTCTGGTAGGCATCCATATTGGTGTCGATGACATAGCTGCCATCGGGATTGAGTACAAATCCTGCGGGTAAATCCGTATCCACCAACACATATGTCAAGGATGCTGTTTCATCATCACTGTCTATATCTATTGCTGCAACCTGACCTTTGAAAATTGTGTCTTCTTCAAGCGCTCTGTCTTCATGAGCAATAATAACAGGTGCATCATTAATGCCGGTGACGGTTATGGTCACCTGATCAACACTGCTCAATGCGCCATGGGCATCCCTGGCTTGCCAGGAAAAACGGTAATCAACAGATTCACCAGCTGCAAGGCTCTGGTAGGCATCCATATTGGTGTCAATGACATAGCTGCCATCGGGATTGAGTACAAATCCTGCGGGTAAATCCGTATCCACCAACACATATGTCAAGGATGCTTTGTCATCATCACTGTCTATATCTATTGCTGCAACCTGACCTTTGAAAATTGTGTCTTCTTCAACAGTTTTATCTTCCTGATCAACAATTACCGGCGCCTCATTGCTTCCCGTAACCTGCATCGCAACTTCGCGTACCACCTGGTTTGCGCCTTTTCCATTGTTCACAGTATAGGTAAATACGACTTCAGCCAATTGGCTTTGCGCCAATTTTTCAAAATCAGCATTGTATAAAGAAAAGGTACCATCAGCATTGAAGAGCATTTCAGTGTTGGCTGGATTAATCAGTGGAACGCCATTTTCGTCATCCGGGGATAATGCGCTAACAACGACATCCTGTTGATTTTTAAATATGGATTTCAATAAAGAAAAGACGTTGTTTTTTGCGTCTCCTTTGTCGAATTCAAACAGGCTTGAATCAATTTTATCCTCTCCATTCATATCTGTTTCATTAAAGAATGGTTTGATGAGAAAAGTGCCTTCTCCTCCAATTCCATCTGATTTTTTTAAAATTTTTTGTGTTTGCCCTAAGATTATTGCATTTGCCATGCTTGAGCCTCACTGTTATTTGTTGAACTAAAGAAACCATTGCCTTATCATATGATTTGAAACTTATTGATTTGTTTTAAAAAACACAAAACAAATTCCAGTGAATTCCAGTGAAAGTTGCATAACATGCTAAAATAAAACAATATTATTCATGAGTAGCATGGATCGATACTATGATTTATAGAACAGATAAAACCTTAGACAGAAGTGGCTTATATGAATTTTCTAAGCCTGATAAGAGCTTCTTCAAGCACTTTTCTTAAAGGAAATGGTTTCTCACACACGGCCAGAACAAAATCAGCCGTATTAATAATGGTTTTCCAGCGGGGCCTGGCAGGCAGGGTTGAACTGTTCAGATATTTGTCCAGGGTCTGGGTTCTTGCCCACCCGTCTTTTTCAATGTAAACCGTCCATAATCCTGATCTGTCAGCCAATTCAATTTTTGATGTCTTTGTAGAAACTATCCACAAATCACAGGCAGCATTCATAACCTTGACAGCCAGGCTGCGTTTGACCCGGGTTATGTCCTCATCTTTTTTATTCTCACTCAATTGATCCAGCAGTGTGTCGATATTTTTTAAGCTTTCCCTGTTCCCCTGCGGATCATCTCTATTGAGGGTAAGGCTGTTCAATGAGGCTTCAAACCTTCCAAGCCTTTCGTTGTTACGGTTCAGATCATTAATCAATCCGGCTGAGCTTGCCATGGATAATATTTGATTCTGTCCTGGCATGTGTTTTTTCAAAATCAGGAACAAAAGTGCATCCTCTTCCAGATCAAGAAAAGAAAGGGAAATATCCACCTGAAGCAATTTATTCTCAGGGCATTGAATAGTTATAGCCTGAAAATAAGATTCCCCGTTACACAGTTCATTGTGACCCAGGCAACCTATAAGCGCTTTAAAACTATTGTCAGAACTGTCTTCAAAAAGAGACAGAACAGAACAGCCCAGAAGATCTTTTGCCGAATGATTAGTAAGGATTTCAAATGCATGGTTGCAAAATCCGACTTGGTGAACCGGATTGACAGCCAGAACAGCATCATCCATCCTGTTGAGCATGCCGGACAGCCTGCGCTGCATCAGTTTGAGTTCCAGTTCTCTTTTTTCACGGATACCCAGTTCTTTTTTTAATTTTAAGTTTTCCTTGACCGTTTTAAAAGCTTGTTTTAGTTGAAGTTGGGTTTTGATTCGCGCCATGAGTTCATCTTTAAAAAATGGTTTGGTGAGATAATCATTGCTTCCAACCGTAAATCCTTCCACAAGATCCTGTAACCTGTTTTTGGCTGTCAGCAGAATAACCGGCAATTCCGAAGCTGAATATTTTTCCCGAATTTTCCGGCATACATCATACCCTGATATTTCAGGCATCATTATATCCAGCAAGATTAAATCAGGTAATGGGCCTTTTTCAAGACAATCAAGCGCTTGACAGCCACCAGCAAATGGCTGGGCTTTAAAATGACCGGATTCAAGATGATTGATCACAACCTGGAGATTTACAGGATCATCATCTACAACCATAATAAGACCATTTTGTCTATTGTCTTGGGATTGTTTGTTCTCTATTATCAAAGGTGTGAAAAACTCGTCAGTGGCGGAAAAAATAGTTGAAATTCTTTCTGACGGTTCTGTCTTGAATATGAATTCCAATTCACTTGAACCTGAATAAAAGGGAATCGTAAACCAGAAAATAGATCCCATACCCATTTTAGAACTCACGCCGATATTACCACCATGCAATTGAACCAGCTCCTTGGCAATGGCAAGTCCAAGACCCGTGCCGCCATAGTTTCTTGATGCGCCTTGGTCAACTCGATCAAAGGCCTGGAAAATTTGTTCAAGCTTGTTTTCAGGGATACCAATGCCGGTATCCTTGATCTCAATTTTCGCCATTTCCCCTTGTTTCGAGGCCATAAGTGTTATGTTTCCTTTGTCCGTAAATTTTATGGCATTACCGATTAAATTGAAAAGGATCTGGGATAGCCGGTCCTCATCGCTTAAAATCAACCCAAAGTGTTTTGGAATTTTATTTTCAATAATCAGCGGCTTTGATCTTATCAATGGATTGGAAACCATGATAACGGATTCAGCTATGTTTTTGATATCCAAAGGTTTTAAATCAAGTTCCAACTCCCTGTTTTTAAGTCGTGAAGAATCAAGCAAATCATTGATCAGACTTAAAAGGCGAATGCTACTGGATATAATCAGGGACAGACTTGTTTTGACTTTGGTATTAGAAGCACTGTCCACAAGGGATTGGGCAAGACCCATAATTCCATTCAAAGGAGTTTTAAGTTCATGAGAAGTATTGGCAATGAATTCATCTTTGAGAAGATTTAATTTTGAAAGCTCGATATTTTTTAATTGTAATTCCATGGTCAAATTTTCAACAGCAGAAAAGGCAAGGGAAGATCGCACAGAGATGAAAAAAGAATAGGAAAGAATAAAAAAAAATGTGCCGTATGGGACTAAAACAGCTGTATTTATAATATGCCGATCATACAATACGTCATTTCCTCCGGTAAGGGCCAGAACCAAATATCCTGGTATCAAAAAGAGGATGTTTTTTCTGTTTTTGATAAGATCAAGTATAAACATGTAAAATAGATACAAAACAGCACTTAATGATACCAGCACAAAATAGGAAACCACGATATCAAATGCATTGGGAGGGGTAAAAAGGAGATAAACGACAAAAAGACCCCCTAAAATCTTGTATACTCGATTAATCAGCTTGGCATGTTTATTGGGAAATAGAGCATGATAGAACATTACCAGCAGCGGGGTGGTAAACCCATAGGGGAAAAGGGTCATATCAATGGACAGCCGCCATGGCAGGGAGGGGAATAACGTTGCCATCAAACATCCTCCATTAACGCCGAATAAGGTTTGAGAAGCCCACATCGCACAATAAAGCCCAAAATACAGGTTGGCAATTTCTTTTCTGTGCATCCCGTAAAGTGCCATATGGAACAACCCCATGATCAGTAAAGCACCTCCCAAAACTGCGGTGGTAATCAATGATTGATGTGTCATTTGTTGAATTTGTTGATCTGGTCCCAGCCAAATATGCGTATTCACACCACCTTGCATATTGTGAAAATTTGAAACTTGAAACACAATTTCAACATAATCATCAAGGTTGCTAAAGCGTGCAATTAATGAATGTTTTTGAGGCCGCTCACTTATTTTGTCTGTTCCCACCTGCCCGCTGTATGTCAACAGTTGCCCATTTGTCCATACATTGCAGACCGAAAGAACATCGTTGATTAAAAGAGCATTTAGATTTGCCTTGGGCAAGCCTTTTATGATAATCCGATAAGTAGCATATCCCTTGGGTGGAAGGGGCTTTTCATTAATATAATTTTCTTTCCAAAGTCCAGGGATTTTAATATAATCTTTTTTTGGGGGGATCACGATATTCTGAAAATCTTTTGGTTCAAGCAATTTTTCCCAATAAAATTCCCAGTCTCCATCCAGTCGCACGGGACCATTCTGGTTAAAATCCCAGTTTGAAAGATCCAAATACCCATTTTCAACTCGGGGAACCGCCTGGCTTTGAATACAGCCACTGATAAAAAAGGTTAGTATCACCGCAAGAACCAAACAAACATTATTGATTTTTTGACTCTGCAAATAAGTTTGATTGTCCGTTTTTGTAATGATAAAAAATTTTAGCGCAGTCAATTTGATATACCAAGTCATTAAAGTGTTCACTATATCAAACTTTTTATCAGCACAACAAAAAGAAAGGAAACATAACGTTATATTTTTTTGATTTAACTGATTTAGGGGTCTTATGTTGGAAAAAATCAGGAAAAAGCTGCCGAAATCAACCTAACAGCGATAGACATCCTGTCATAACCATGGGATTTTTTAAGCAACCTGTCTGCGGTTACCTCTACAATATCTTGACTATTTCACAATTTTTCTTCATTAATAGACCATAACATTTAAACCAATTGGAATTTAAGAAAACAAAGGAGACCCAATGTCAAAAGGAAAAGTTGTTCTTGCTTATTCAGGAGGGCTTGATACCTCGGTTATTTTAAAATGGTTGTTGGAACAAGGGTATGAAGTCTTCGCCTATATGGCTAACATCGGCCAGAAGGAAGATTTTGAAGTTGCAGAACAAAAGGCATTAAAAATCGGTGCATCCAAAGTATTTATCGAAGACATGAGAAAAGAATTTGTCACTGATTATATTTTTCCCGTATACAAAGCCAACACAATATATGAAGGGCGATATCTTTTAGGCACTGCCATTGCCCGCCCCATTATTGCAAAAAAACAAATAGAAATTGCAAAACAGGTCGGTGCCGAATATGTATCCCATGGCGCTACCGGCAAAGGCAACGACCAGGTCCGGTTTGAATTGTCCTATTATGCATTAAATCCGAAAATAAAAGTGATTGCACCCTGGAAAGACACTGCATTTTTAAACGCTTTCAAAGGAAGAACAGATCTTCTTGCATATGCTGAAAAACATGGGATTCCCACCAAGCAATCCGCATCCAAACCCTATAGCGAAGATGACAACCTGCTGCATATTTCCCATGAAGCCGGTATTCTTGAAGATCCCGGCCATGAGTGCGAGGACAGCATTTATTCCCATACAGTGTCCCCTGAAAACGCACCGGACAAACCCACAAAAATCAAAATTGAATTCAAGGACGGCATCCCGGTCAAGGTCTCCAATCTTAATGACAACACCGTTAAAACCGATGCTCTTGAACTGTTTGAATACCTCAATGAATTGGGAAGAGAAAACGGGATCGGACGGCTTGACATGGTTGAAAACCGCTTTGTGGGCATCAAATCAAGGGGCGTGTATGAAACCCCGGGCGGCACCATCCTCCATGAAGCTCACAAAGATATTGAAGGCATTGCAATGGACCGTGAGGTTATGCGCTTGAGGGACATGCTGTCTGCCAAATTTGCGGAACTGGTTTACAACGGATTCTGGTTCAGCCCTGAAATGGAATTTCTCATGGTGGCCATTGATAAGAGCCAGGAGGTCATTGACGGTGAAGTCACCCTCAAACTCTATAAGGGCACGGCATACCCGATTGCCCGGACAAGCCCGTCTTCTCTGTATAATCAGGATCTGTCCTCCATGGATATTGAAGGCGGTTATAATCAGGAAGATGCTGAAGGATTTATTAAAATCAATGCCATCCGGCTTATGGCCCATAGAAATATCATCGATAAAAACAACTAAATCAAAACAATCTTCCCGGAAGGAGGAGTTACCTTTCCGGGAAGATATTATCTGCCTTAATATAAAAAAAAGAGACAAGGAAACGATCTTGACCGATATAAAGGAAAAATGCCTGAACTGCGGCGGAAAACTGTATATCAAACAAACCTGAACAAAAATCTATTTTTGCTGCAGGTCCTGCACAACAAACTATCCGGAAGACAAATATAAAGATATCATGGATGAATACCTTGAGGAGAGACTGGCCAATGTTCCCATAAACAGGCTATGACACTCGGAGGGGTGTATTTGACCATTATTCAATTAAATTCTGCCGGTATGCTTTTTCAGGATACCCCGGAACTGATCATAGGACAGTCCAAGCATTTTTGCCGCTTTTTTCTGGTTAAACCGGCAGGCTTCCAACGCCCGGGACACCAGGTAACACTCCAATTCACCAATAGCCGCCTTGAATGGTTTTTTTAAAATCTTATCCAGAACAGATGCCTCTTCCAAAAAAACTTCATCCTTGGAAGCCTTATCTTTGGTCGACAAAATCCCTGACTTTTTACCCATGTCTTTTTGTACACCCGTGTTTTCCAGGGCATCCTTATAAGGAGAATGAAACGGATTAAAGCAAATATCTTTAATTTCAAAACCTGAGGATCTATAAACAGCCCGCTCAATCACATTTTTCAATTCCCTGATATTTCCCGGCCAGGGATAGGCTTCAAGCTGTTTCAAGGCTGTTGAACAAATTTTGGGGATTTCATCCCGGCCAAGCTCAAAGGCCATCCTTGCCGCAAAATGGTTTGATAAAAGCAGGATATCCTCTTGCCTGTGCCTCAAGGGCGGCACATATATCACTTCAAAAGAGAGCCGGTCCAAAAGGTCTTGTTTGAATTCATTGGATTGTGCCATCAAAGGCAGGTTTGCATTGGTAGCAGCCACAATCCTGACATCCACATGGATGGACTGTGAGGAACCTACCCGCTCAAAACTGCCGTATTCAACCACCCTTAAAATTTTCTCCTGAACTTCCATGGGAACCGTACCGATTTCATCCAGAAACAAAGTGCCCTCGGATGCGTTCTCAAACCTGCCTGTCCTGCGGGAAGCAGCACCGGTAAACGAGCCTTTTTCATACCCGAACAATTCAGACTCTATCAAGGTACGGGTTAGCGCTGCACAATTCAATGTTACAAAAGGTTTTTGCCACCGCTTGGATAAAAAATGAAGGCGCAAAGCAGCAAGCTCCTTGCCTGTTCCGCGTTCTCCTAAAATCAGAACCGGGCGCTCGACAGGTGCCACTCTGGATATTTGTTCTTGAAATTCAATAAACGACTCTGACTGACCCAATGCTTCCGGCATTGAAAGATCCTTGTCTCTTCTTTGGTTACGGCTTGACAAAACCATCCACTCCTTCTTCTGAAACAACCTTATAACTTGGTAAAAATTCTATATTTTTAGCATAAATAACCAATAAATGGTGTAAGATACCACGCAACAACACAATGGTCAATAATCATAACCAATTAAAATAAAAGCACATTGAACACACAAACCTGCCTGGCACACTAAATGCTATAACAAATTCTATATAGAATCATTAACACCCGAAAAATTAATTTTAAAAGAGCAACTTTAAACCATAAGGAGAAACAAAATGGGAATTTTCACACGATTTAAAGACATTGTCGCATCAAACATCAGTTCCATGCTGGACAAAGCAGAAGATCCTGAAAAACTAATCAAACTGATGATCAGGGAAATGGAAGACACTTTGATTGAAATCAAATCCTCTTGTGCAATTACAATTGCCAGCCAGAAAAAAGTTCAAAGACTTATGGATGACCTTCTGGAAAAAGAAGCGTTCTGGGTTCAAAAAGCAGAGCTTGCCGTAAAAAAAGGCAAAGACAACCTTGCCCGTCAGGCACTCCAGGAAAAAAGACGGTATACCCTTAAAGTTGAAACCGTTGAAATCGAATTAACAGAACTGAGCATCATTGTGGAACAATATCAAGAAGATATCCAGGAACTTGAAAACAAACTCAAATCCGCCCGGGAAAAACAGCGGCTGCTGCTTCAAAGACATATCCGGGCAACACGCAAAAAAAGAGCCAGGCAGGAAATTCGGCGCGCAGACAGCGCAGAGGTTATTCAAAAATTTGAAGAACTTGAAAACCATATTGAAAGAATGGAAGCTGAAGCTGATCTGGTAGACTATGGCAAACCCTCCACGCTTGAAGAACAATTTGATGCTCTGGAGGCTGATGATGAGATTGAAGTTGAACTGGACAGGTTAAAGTCCTCCCAATCTTCAAAAAACAGTGATACAACCGATGTATAAATCATCAACCGACAGCCATCAACACCCAACCAAACGGGAGTAATTGTATTATGCATCATATGACGGGCGCACTTATCGCAGGCATCTGCATCGGTGGGGCAATCCTCTTCATCATTACCATAGGACTTATTATCATCGGCATCATCAGGGTTGCCAAAACCGGAGGGCTGTCCTCAAAAGACAAACAAACCAGGGCAGAAGAGGCCGGGATGATACAAGACATATATCATGGCCTGTCAAAAATGGAAGAACGGGTTGAAGCGCTTGAAACCATACTAATTGAGCGCAAAAAAAAGGATTTTGACAAATGAAACGGCATTATGGACGCAGACACAACTTTCAGTTTAAAAAATCCAGGCGACAGTACAACACAATAAAAAACAGATTTGAAAGGCTGATATCCAGCCGTGTGATATACCGGTCCAGACAAGGCATTTTCATGGGCGTCTGCCAAGGGCTTGCCGATTATTTTAGTTTCAATGTTTTCTGGCTGAGAATAATTGTCCTTGTTTTATTCTTGTTTACCGGGTTCTGGCCCGTTGGTGTCATGTATATCATTGCAGGACTGCTGCTGAAGGTGGAACCTGTTTCTCCGCTGCACAATGAAAAAGACCGGGAATTTTATGACAATTATGCCAATTCAAGGCAATCGGCCATCCAGAGAATCAAAAGAAAATTTGACAACATTGAGCGCAGGATTCAAAGAATGGAACATACTGTTACTTCAAAAGAATTTGACTGGAAATAAGGGCAAATCCATCCTTGAAAAGAAAAATGGAAAGACCGCACATGAGGCAACCGAAAAATTTCATGGCATACACATAACCTTTGCCGGTTAAAACAGCTTTGGATTTTCCAACCAGAACCGCCAGGGCGATTTTTGAACCGACCAGCAAACCAAAAAAACTTAACACAAATGTCGCACCTGCAAAAACATTGTGATCCGCTGTTGCCCGAATCATTGTGGGTGCGCCCACACTCAGCCAGAACAGATAGGGATGGGGACTCAAGACATTAACCAGTATGCCTTTTATTAACGATCTTGGCCGGGTATTACGGATATCAATCGCCACACCCCCGGCCTTTATGCCCCGAATACCCATTGTCATCACCAGCGCACCGCCGATAAGGGAAATAACACCCAAAATTCCCTGAAACCCCGACAGCCGGGACAAAACAAATACAGTCAGCACAATAATGGGGGCATCGGTTATCAAGGGGGCCAGGGCAACTTTAATCCCGGCCCCGATATCATGCAAAATGGTTTCGGAAATCACAACCGTTAATAAAGGTCCCGGCGTCAGCCCGGCAGACAATCCTAAAATCATACCAATGGTCAAATAATGAATCATATAATTTCCCTTCCCAACAGCCTTGCAAACTACCATCGGCAGACCTGGTCTTTCACCCAGACTTGCCTGCAATAAAAATCGAACATTGCACACCAGCAACACATCAGATGTCAACATACAACATTTAAGCCCTCCTGACATCACAAATATCAATATCAAGGCCATCCTTGATATAAATTCCAAACCACTCTCAATGAATTCATTGTAACAATCACATGAATTCTGATACAACTGCCACTGGCAGATTTGCTCTTTCGCTCAAATTTGTCCACAACAAAAGATGAAAGTCAATGTTTGAATTTTTGAAGACTTTCATATGATAAGGATAATATTTAGATATTTAGAAAAATAAATCTTCAGGAGAAAAACGATTGAATTCAACACGCGGATACACGGTTTGTGGCAACGGGCCTGTCATTGTACTGCTTCACAGCTCAATGAGTTCAAAAAACCAGTGGAAACCGTTAATCTCATTGATGGCACCAAAATTTCAACTCATTTCCATTGATCTTTCAGGTTATGGCGATAATGATCTTCCTTTGAATCACCAGACGTTTTCAACGGATGATGAAATTTGTCTTGTATCCGGGATCATAGAAAAAGAGATCGGCAATACCGAGCCATTTCAGCTTGTTGCCCACTCTTACGGGGGAGCTATCGCATTAAAGATGGCGGCAGAACTGCCTCACAGAGTCGCCTCTCTTACCCTTTTTGAACCCGTTCCATTCCACCTGCTGCGCACTGATGAACCAGCCTGCATTGAAATAACAAGCATTATTGATCAATTGGCCCGTGCCCTGAAAGAGAAAAACAAAAAATCAGCCACCCAATTGTTTATTGATTACTGGTCTGGAAAAGGAACCTTTGAAAAGCTGAAACCCGTGAACAAAGACGCATTAATCAACTATATTGACAAGGTAGTGCTTGATTTTCAAGCCCTGATTAATGAATCATTAACCCTTGAGGACTACTCAAATATTAATATTCCGGTCTGCCTGATCAAAGGGGAGA
Organism: Desulfobacula phenolica; assembly: GCF_900105645.1. Taxonomy (NCBI): domain Bacteria; kingdom Pseudomonadati; phylum Thermodesulfobacteriota; class Desulfobacteria; order Desulfobacterales; family Desulfobacteraceae; genus Desulfobacula; species Desulfobacula phenolica. The sequence goes on from NZ_FNLL01000012.1 coordinate 16,506, forward strand.
AAAGCCCATTATCAGCCGTCCGACTCTTTCGAATACTGGCAAAAACCCTTCCGGAGCCTTTTCTTTATTCTGTTCCGGGCGGGCATATGTCCCCTGTTACAGATTTTAAAACCGTCAACAGTATCATAGAACAATTTTTAACACTGCCGGAGCTTTCCCCTGTGTTTGGATAAGATATTATTTTCCATGGCATTTTTTATATTTTTTGCCGCTTTTGCACCAGCAGGGTTCATTGCGCTTGAATTTCAACGGCTCAAGCAGGATACCGTCAATATAATACCATTGGCCGTTTTCACGGACAAATCTGGATTTCTCATGTATTTGCCCTGGTTCATTGGTTTTATAAAACGCTGCAAACTCGACATATCCGATTTCCCGACAGCCCGGGTCCATATCTGTTTTCAAAATCTTTAAACCCAGCCATTGGGTTTTTTGGAACATTTTCAGCAACATCTCCCTGTCATTGGAATCTTGTGTTGAAAAATGATGAGTGGACATCAGATAATCCATATCGTTCAGGCAAAAAGCCGAATACCTGGACCGCATCAATTGTTCCGGAGTGTTTGGTTTTAATCTGCCGGACAAAAAAGGATGACAGCACAGTTCATGGGTTTTTCGGCTTCCGCAACAACAAAGTGTGGTATTTTCAATCATTTATCCTGTCCTTTTAAACAATCCGGGCAATGCACCTGTTACAAAACTTTTTTTGTTCCAAACTTTTTTTACTCCAAGCCAGATGGTTCAGTTCCATAACTCCTTGTTCCATAACGCCTGCCCTACCCTGCACAAAGCAAAACAACATATGTTACAATCACCGATCCCAGAACAGGTATAATGATCCCCCCTTTCCACAGCCCGAAAATCAGGGTAAAGGCGATACCTGAAATCGCAGCCATGGGAACATCCGGTGTGGCACTGAATACGCCCGGAATAATCAAAGCACCAATGGCTGCAACTGGAATGCATTTTAAAAAAGCATCCACCCTTTTGGGAATCTTTTTATTGGTTAACAGCAAAAACGGCATCAGTCTCGGACCATATGTGACGGCTGCCATCCCAAAGATAAGCGGAATCAGATTATTCATAGACTTTTTCCCCGGTCTGTTTTGTGATAAAAAATGATCCTGCCCAGGCAATGACCAGAATGCATACAATGATACTCCAGCCGTTTGGCAGGAGATCCAGTTTAATGAGAAGAGTATTGAGAAGCCCTGATGCAATGGTCAGTATAACGGCTTTAACCGATCTTTTCATTTCAGGCAGCAAGATGGCCAGCAGCAGTGCATAAAGCGCGACCCCCATGCTTCTGGTTAAAATTTGCGGCAAAAATCCACCCAGGATATAACCGGCCACAGTACCGCTGACCCAGCCGGAATAAGCTGACAATTGCAAGACAAAAACATAGGTTTTGGAAAGATGGCCCGTTGTAAACGACAAAACCGAAAACACCTCATCTGTCACGCCAAAGGCCATCAAAAACAGATATCTTTTGGCAATCCTGCCGATTCTCGTGGACAAATAGGCACTCATCAGAAAATGCCTGAAATTGACCAGCAAGGTCGTTAAAATAATGCCGCCAGGCCCCATCCCCGTCATCAACAAATTCAGCGCAATAAACTGACTGGCACCCGCAAACACGACAGCGGAAAACAAAAAACACTCCAGAAGCGTAATATCGCAGCCCTTTGCCAATATTCCAAATGCAATGGCAGCCGGAACATAGCCGATAAAAATAGGAATTCCGGATTTGAATGCATTCCGTACGTCTTTTGTCATGACCTTTATCATCCTTGTTTCATATGAAAAACTTTCTGCAAGCCAAAGAGGAGTTTAAACCCTTTGTTGTAAACAAATTCGTGTGAAAGACCAGAACTTCCCTCAACATTTGGGAATAGCTCATCACATCCCGACCATCCACCTCAAATTTTTATCAAAAACTATTGTGGCAACTACTAAAATTCAATCAAGATATCAAGTCTTTATATGTCTTTGACAATTATTCATCGCCCTGTTTCCAACAATTTTCAATACCAATTGGTTTCCATAATTGATTTTTCCCATATCTCCCGATATAGATAACAAGCAGAAAAAAATATTATTTTTCAGGCATCAGAAATTGCCTCAAAGTAATAAGTCGGATGGAGTTGCAACGGCAAGCAACCGGAGCCTCTTGCAAAAATCATAATGGCTAAAAAGAAATCAGGAAAATACCCTGTTCCTTCTTTGGTCTTACTTAATAATGAGGATATTATGATAGAACTAAATCAAAAAGATATAATCACGCTCTTAATCAAACAAGAAAAACTTTTATCCCGTCTATACACAATATTTTACAACAAATTGCCGGCACACAAAAATTTCTGGGAGACCCTTGCCAAAGAAGAACAGCTCCATGCAAAATGGCTTGAACAACTTTATGGTGCCGGGGAAAAAAATCTTGTACATTTTGATGAAGGAAAAATCACGCTCGTTTCAATAAACATGGTTACCAAGGGTATCCAAGACATGATTCAAACAGCTAAATCAGGCGAAATAGACGACAAGACAGCTTTGATTAAAACAGCTGATATTGAACGATCGCTCATCGAAAAAAAAGTCTTCTCCCAATTTAACGGACTCACTGAAAAAGCAAAAGCCACCATGAAATTACTGGAAAGAGAAACCAAAAAACACCTTGCCAAAATTGAAGCCTATTACAAACAAGTGATGTCGTAATAAACTCACTAACGCCCATGGCAGATAAAGCGGCCGCAACAAAAAACAAATTCAGGATGACCAGATGACCCTGCGGAACGATGAAAACAGCAAATTGCAAAACCTGATACAGGCCTATGAGCGTTTTGTGCCACATGAATTTTTGAATTTCTTAGGGAAAAAAGACATCACAAACATATATCTTGGTGACCAAATTGAAAAAAACATGACTGTTTTGTTCACTGATATCCGTGATTTTACATCCCTTTCAGAAGAATTAACCCCCAGTCAAAACTTTAGTTTCATCAACTCCTATCTCAGCTGTATGGAGCCTGTCATATCTGAACACCATGGAATTATCGACAAATACATAGGTGATGCCATTATGGCTCTCTTTCCAACAAGTGCGGATGAAGCAATCGCTTGCTCCAATGCCATGCTGGCGACTCTGAATGAGTATAACAAAACCCGCCAAAAAGCAGGGGATCAGTCGATTAACATCGGCATCGGCCTGAATACCGGATTGCTTATTTTAGGAACCATTGGCGGCAAACAGCGTATGGAAGGCACGGTCATCGGAGACTCTGTAAACCTTGCCGCCCGCATGGAATCCATGACCAAAACGTATGGCGTAAGCTTATTGATCAGTGAACAGACCTTTTACAGCCTTAAGAATCCAAAAAAATTTTCCATCCGTTTTTTAGATCGCGTTATGGTCAAAGGAAAAATCCGGCCACAGACTGTATATGAAGTGTTTGATATGGATTCCGATTCTGTGCGAGAAGGAAAAAAGGCAACGCTCAAAATTTTTGAAGAGGCTTTGGCCCATTATCATTATAAAAATATTACCGATGCCAAATCTCTTTTGTGTAAATGTCTCAAGCTAAATCCGGATGATAAACCTGCCCGACTGTATCTGGAAAGGTGTGATGCTTTCCAACGAACAGGTGCCCATGAAAGCACGGGCGAACTGAGTTCTTTTGTAGAATGGACAAATGATTTTCAGTTCGGTGTGCCCAAAATAGATGAGCATCACCAGGACTTGTTTCAATTATCAAATGAACTGATGATGAGCATATTTAAAGGGGAAAAAAACCATAAAATTGATAAGGTCATATCTTTTCTGGATGAATACATTATCACCCATTTCCGTTATGAAGAAAACCTGATGAGAAACTATGAATACCCTTTTATTCATTTTCAAAGAGAGCAGCACCAAAAATTCATACAACAATTTATCAGGTTCAAACAAGAAATTCGTATTCTGGATAACAGCAATCGCAATTTTATTCTTTTCCGCCTCCAGGTTCTATTGGTTGACTGGCTTGCAAATCACATTCTGAAAACAGACAAACACCTCGGGCGATACATCAAGAGAAAAAAAGCATCACCCCATTAAGCCCCCATGCAGGCCCAGGCCGTAAGCAACGCTGGTAAAGGCATCCGCGCTTCTGATTTTATCTTTTCCCACCCGTTTTTCAAACAATCCCCGGATCATGGGAATATAAGAAGATCCGCCGGTTAAAAAAACCACGTCAATATCGGAGGAAGATAAATTTGCCTCTTTAAGGGTTGAATCAATACAGGCATTGACGGCTGAAACTTTTTCGATGATCATGCTCTCAAATTCATCCCGGGACAAAAGTTCGTCAATACAGATATCATAATCGTTAAAATAGACACGGGAGCCTTCCTTATCGGACAATTCGCACTTTGCCTTTTCAATGGATTGGAACAGCAGATATCCGTAGTTGGCGTGAATCAGGTTTTCCAGATTTCCCAGCAGTTTTTTGTCTGCAAATTTTGCACTGACTTTAAGTTCTTTAATATTATCCAATGTTTTGGGCAAACGAAGCTGTGGAATAAGATGCCATTGCATCAGCTTTCGGATCACAATTGGAGAAAGCCCAAAAAAATTATCACTCCAGATGGATTTGACCTGTACGTTCTTTCCGTAATAATCTGCAACCTTTTCTCTCATGATCTGGGAGTCAAACACATCCCCTCCGATATAAACACCTCCCACGGAAAGAATATCCTGCTCTCGCTGAATTTTTGTACCCGCCTTTTTTCCGGCCTTATGAATGGTAAAATCAGAACTGCCTGCCCCAAAGTCTCCCACCAACACGATCTGTTCTTTTCCGGCTTCAAGGCTATTTTCATATGCCAGGGCTGCGGCAATGGGTTCCAGCTGAAAACAAATATTCTTGAACCCGGCAAGTTCAGCTGCCGTGACCAGTCGCTCCTGGGCAACCTTGTCCCGGACTTTGTCCTCGGAAAAAATAACCGGACGCCCCAACACCAGTTCAGACACCTCCTGGTTGATGAGTTCCTGTCCCCGCTGCTTCATGACCTTGAAAAAGATACAAATCAATTCTTCAAGAGTATAGCGTTTTCCGTAAATGGATGTTTTTTCAAATCCCGTATCAGGAAGAAAGGTTTTGATCGACTGCATATACCTGCCGTCAGCCTCATTTTCAATATATTTTTTAACCCCTTCATACCCGACATATGACTCTGTCAGACCATCCTCTTTTAAAAAATACAGAATGGATTTGAGAGAATTGGAGATGGGATTCTCCCTGTCCACATCCAACAACCTTACCTGACCGTCCATATGAACGGACAATGCTGAATTGGATGTTCCAAAATCAATTCCAAATACGGCTGACATAATAAATCTTACCCCCGGTAAATATTAATGTATGTTGTCAAGGCATAACCCCTGATTCAAAGCGACGTAACATACACGAGAATCAAGTGATTGTAAAGCACCATTCCATATTTTAAAATTAAGGCGTCAGGCTTTGGACAAGTCATATAAAAACGGGCTTTTCTTTTCCATAAAAAGCCCGCTTTAAACATTCACATTAATGCCGGTCAATAACGGATATGATATTTAACCGTTGGAGGCCCAGGCAAGATCAAAGGCCTGCTCGTTTTGATCAAGGTTGGTAATGACAAGGGAGGGCATGATCCATGCCTGATCATCGCCGTCATTGGTCTCCGCCACCTTTATGATGGGATAGGCGGTTTGCCTGGCAATCTTTTTTACCGTGAGAAACCGGGTACTGTTTTCCCCAGCAGGAATCCGGGTAAAGGCAAGGTGATTGACATTGTTCCGCAGGGCTGCTTTCTGGTAGTTTTCAAACTCTTCCATGTTATAGTGTTTGCCCGGAAGCACTTCCATCTGTTTGGTACACCTGGTGTCAACATCCAGGGAAATATAGTATTTATGATCTTCAAAATCAATTTCATATCCGTCATACAGGGTGTAAACATTGCCCAAAAGCGTTATCAGCTTTTCAAAATGATCGATTTTCTTGGCATACCGCTCGCCTTCCTGATTTTTACCCACATGATAATAATCAGCCATGAACATGCAGTGTTCAGGAAGCAAAATCAGTTCGTGTTTGTTGAACTCCTTGAGGATGTGCCGCTGGATGGCTTTTCTCAAAAGCTTTGCCTTGGTAGGCCTGCCGGAGATAAGAAAATAGATGCCGTCCAGATCTTTTTCTTTTCGCCACTCCGCGAGCAGGCCTGCCTGCTTGCCGAACAAAAGTTCCAGGAAGCGTGAAAACTCTTTGTTTATAAACCTTTCGGATTCCCACCAATGCAATTCCTCATCAGGAAGCCTGGTTTGTGCATAGGCCTCGGCAAAATATTCGCCCGCCTTTTTTTCCGAAAATGACTCTTTTCGCTTCAGGGCCGTGGTGATGCCAAGATCAGAATCCTGATAGGAGTTTATCAGAAGAACACTGGCATCTGTGGTCAAACCCCCGATATCAATGTGGCAAACCACAAAATTCAAAAGTTTTTTCTCCTGGTTACCGAGCCGGTTGTGGGAAAAAAGAAAACCAACCTCCTTGAGATCCGGTATCCTGTCTTTGTGGTTTGAAAGCTCCCAAAAAGGCATCAGTTTAAGCAAATTAAGAAAATACAACTCACAGGCACCGTTTTCATCTGCTGATATATTAACAAAAGTTTTTCTAAGATGCCTCAGGTTGGAAGGAAACAACTGGCCCCATTTGTTGTGATTGGCAAGGTCCATGCACACGGAAAAAATATTTTCCCGGTATCCGGTCCTGAGATTTTCAATGAACAAATCAGGCACCGTGACCCTTATCTCCGTTATAATGGGGATGGCAGGTCCGTTCCAGGGTCTTCCTTCTTTGGGTTCGGTGATGTATTTAAAGCTCTCTTCCAAGACCTTCTTTATATAGAGCTTAAATTGAGGGACATTCCCCTTATAGGCGGCAAACTTGCTGGCAAACACATATTTGGCACTTTTCACGATCTGGCTTGAACTGACACGCTCTCCCTCCATATTGGAGACAAAGGCAAAATCCCGCTCATCACCGGACGGCGGATTGATGAATGCCGACGGGAAACCTCCCTGGTCACCGTCTTTGCAATTAATCACATATTGCCATGAATCTGTGATTTTGTCCCGGCCAAAGCTGCACGGCCAGCACAGTACCGATGTCCGGTAGGAGCCAAAGTCCACAAACAGAATATAATCCTCCTGGTTATGGGGATCTCTGGGGGTCCTGCCTGCAATGGTTTCGTAATATAATTTGTCATCATCTTTCAGCTCGAGATTAAACTCGTCAACAGATGGTTTTTTTCGTTTAAAAAAATCAAACAGCATGGGTTGTGTCCTCCGGATCTCTTTCCATAGTGGTATAATCCCCCCTGAGCAATGCATTGGGGACATAAAGTTCGGCCATGTTCATTATAATATAGGGAAGATCTTCTTCCCTGGTTCCAAGAAACCCCTTTTTTTCAGGGTCCAGACGTTTAAACAGGGTATTCCACATGACCTTTGCAATGGTTTTACTGCGATCCGCTTCCCTTAAAAATTGTTCCAGGTACTGGGAAAAAATGGTAACCCAGAACTCCTGATGGTTGGCAATAATACCCTCATGGGCATAGCCCAGCTCAGCTTCAAAAAACTGCCTAAGAGGCTGGTAGGATTCATTGAGAATGGCCTGGCGTATCCTTTCCTTAATTTGAGCAACTTCATCATAATTCATGATGTCATGGTAGCAGTCCATGGCTTTGGAATAAAGGACATCAGCTTCCATTATCCAGGGTTTTAAAAACAAATTGTCCAACGCTTCCCTGACATAGGATGTGGCACACAACTCTTTGAGTATCTGCCTGGACCAGGAAACGCCGCCGTCAAACAGCACCTGCTCTTTTATCTCTTCTATGTTCCGGTATCTGGACATATTTGTCACCCACTCATCCACATGAGGACCGGGAGGGACAAAATTGACAGGATAATCCTTATTACAAGGGTTGATCAGCTGAATCAGCGTATCAAACGCATTGTAACTCTGGAAATCACTTTGGATATCCTGCACCACATTGGTGTTGCCGCAATAGCTTGCAATGGCGCTTTCGCCTTGCAAGGAGAGTACCAGGGGAAGTTTGTGATAAGAAACATTGGTCTTGAGAACCTTTCCGTATTTTTTCAGGATGGCATCCAGGGGGTGGCCCGGCGGAATGGCTATTTTATGCTGAAAACAAGCCACTAAAATACCCGGATATTTTACCAGAGTGGCCATCATGTTTTCCTGAAACAGCCGATGAAGCTCTTTTTGTCTCTCCATGGCATCGGCTCCCTCTTTGATGCCGGGATACTCAATAACCGGAAGCGTCATGGGCGTTGCATGATCAGGAACCTGCACCCGGAGCAAGTAGTCATCCGGCACAGCGCCGGATGACAGGTCATAGAGCCGGTTAAACTGGTTTTGAGTCAAATCGTTTCGCATGATCCGGCCCGTGGAGATGGACACCTGGCTGATCAAGACCGTGTCCACACCTGAAGAAGGTTCCACCAGGCATGGCACGGCTGTATTTTCCGAAGTGGTACGCATTTTAACGGAAAAAAGTTTCCTGAGTTCATCATTGTCGAAAAGGTCCAGCAAATAGCTTGTCTTAAACGATTTATCAGTGCCCGTGATGTGGATATAGACCGGTGTATCAACCGAAGGCACGTTTTTAAGGCAGTTCCGGCAAAGGTCAATCACCTCTCCGGCACGGTCTTGATGAATTTTAGGTACTGTGGCGAGTTTGTCTGCTATGGATTCAATATTCCGATGCAATTGCATCAGACGATCTTGATTGGCATTCATGTCAGGGTTTATACTCCTTGGTTCTTTGTCCCTTAATTGATCTGAAGGATCTGGTGGTTTCCGTCATCGGATTTGATAATTTTCAAACGGTTGCCCCCCAGATCAAGTTCCATGTTCGTGATGTCGTGCTTAAAGCTGAAAGTAATACTGTCTTTGAACACCATAAATGAAAACGGATTAAAAAGATTGGCCGTGGTTTTTTCAAATGTTGCAGACCGACCGTCTTTGAACTTGCCCTTAAAACTTTCCAACGGTTCAAACAGCTTTATAATACCGGTTTTGCCCGGAGTAATGTTGATGGACTGGGTGGAAAAACTATCATCCTTGGAAAGTTGTACCAGGGTGGTGTTCACCTGGATGGGGTCGCGTTTTAACAAAACCTTGCTATCACGTTCAAATGAAGATTTGGTGATCAAATTGGACAGCACCAGGCTTGTGACGGGATCATAGCACTGGATGCCGTATTTGCCCTTGGAATCTCCCATGAGCAGTTCCCTGTGTACGGTAACGGGCAAAAGACCCTTTGTCTGTTTAAGGCCAAGCTTGGCGATCCTGTCTTTGAGTACTTCCAGTTTCAGGGTCTGGCCCATTGTCTTTGTGAAATATATCAGGGAGCTGTTCGACAGCCTGAGATTTTCGGCCTGGGATTGATTAATGCCGAACCAGGAAACCCGTTTGGGTTTTTGGTTTTTCAACAAAAGATCCCCTATGCGCCTCGGCACAAGAGTGGCTTTGTCCCGTTTAAAAAATGCTGCAAAATCAAGGTCGCCTGCACTGTCCTCCCGGGTCAGAAGATACCAATCAATCTTGTTAAGGGGCTGCTGGATTCTCAGAGGAGTAAACGTGTACACATCCTCAAGAAAGCCTTTCATCTTGTAATTAATGCCGTCCGTCTGCAACAGTTCGGAAAATTCATTGGCATCACGCAACTTGGTGTAATCCCGGTAGTTGATCATGTTTTTTGTCAAAAAATTTGAAATCTCAGTATGCTTTATATCAAGATCCCCGACCTTAAAGTAAAAAATATTACTGGAATATCCCGACTGTTTACACGAATAGATACCGGCAAGGCGCAAGAACTCGGTGTCTTCCAGTTTAGTTCGATAACGTTCCATAGCCTTTGCAACATCAGTGTTGTAATTAAAATATACAAACAGGGCAAACCTGTAACCCCGGCTGTTGTTTTTGTCATCCTCCTCTTGGTAAAAATCCTTGTCCATTGATGCCAAAAGGTCCGTGACATATTCGGGCCGCAGCAAGTCGTCGGCTATTTTTTTGGTAAAAGGCCTCTCATCCGTCTTCCATTTGTATACCTGAGGAAAAACAGATTTATAAAAAGACATTTCAGATGAGTTCAATGGAGATGTTAAATTTTTAAACGGGAACCCTTTTCCCATGTACATATATCGATAGATGCCAAAAAAGAATGCCGATACGAGACACAGCACAGCCAGGGCAGATACCAGCCGTTTCAGGCTGTTGTTCCTGACTTTACTTCCCTGAAGAGCGGTCAACAGTTTTCTGGCCCTGTCCTGGCCAATTTCAGAATCTCTGTATACAATGTTGGCACCATAGGCCATAACACCTTTTTTTTTATCCTTGGACCGAAAAAAAGCCCAGGAAGAACCGATATTATCACCACGGGTCACCCTGATCTTGAGGTAGTCGATAAACTCTTTTTTTTCGGCTGATGTCAGCTTTGCCATTGGAACATAGTACATATCGGGTTCCAGGGTTATGATGCCGTCGACATTAATAACCCGGATACCAAGATTGGAAGTGACACTTTGATAACGCCTAACGTCTTGAAAAAAACTGCATTCCCTTGGTATGAATGTCTCGTAGGTTAATGGAAAATCACGAATTTTTTTAATGGTGAGTTCAAACTCATCAAAACGCCCCATACAATTATTCTCCTCTTATCCCCCCTTTGTCAGGGGATTCTGGTGAGCATAAATAAAAGGAGAAATATATCATAGAACAGTCTGTATTTTCAATGGTTTATTTTGTTTTTTCCTTCTATCAGGAATTTTACCCGGTCCAGTTCATTTTCTGAAAAAACCTGGATTCCGTTTTGTTTCAAAATAGCGGCCGTAACCCCAAAGCCGGGGATAAGATTGGCAACAAACCTGCCGTCATAAATATGATGCGAGCCACAAGAAGGACTTTTTTCCTTTAATACGGCAATTTCAATTTTATATTTTTTCACAAGAGCGAGTGCATATTGCGCCCCCCTGACAAAGGGAAGAGTTACATCATGCCCTTCAATATCAACCACCTTCGCCCTTTTGTTCAGCACATCCATACCGTTTCCATTAACGATCTGAGCCGGAAGCCTCGGGATTTTCAATCCCCCTGAAACTTCAGGACAGACCCTAACCAGCACTCCTTGTTGACTCCATTTGATCAACACGGAATCTGTTACCGGCACCTGTTTACCATCATATCTGGCCCGTTCTCCTGCAAGACAGGCACTGATTAATATTTTTTTCATGTCAAAACCATATATAATTCTTGTGAAATTGTAAAATAATCATTGACAGGTTAAAAATATTATACTCATCATATCAATGAGCATACATTCATTATCCGGCAACAGGCATTTACACTCACTCAAATTTTGAAATATAAATATCAGGAGGATATCTAAAATGACACAGGTTATTTCCGATCGAAGGGATATTGAATTTGTTATTTATGAACAGCTTGAAGCAGAAAATCTTTCCCGGCTTCATGAAAATTTTGCTGCTTTTAATAAAAAAACCATAGATCTTGTTATTTCAGAAGCAAAAAATTTTGCAGTCAAAGAGTTGTTGCCGGCAAACAAAGAGGGAGACGAGCAGGGGTGCAAACTTGAAAAGGGCAAGGTGACCACACCGGAATGCTTTAAACGGCTGTATAAAATATTTAATGAAGGAGAATGGCTTGCCTTGACCGAAGATCCCGAGTGGGGCGGCCAGGGAATGCCCAGAACAATTGCTTCTGTTGCAGCCGAATATTTCAACGGCGCAAATTTTCCTTTTATGATGTATCCCGGACTGACCCAGGGAGCCGGCCACCTGGTGGAAAAATTCGGCACACAGGAACAAAAGGACACCTATCTTAAGAACCTGTTCACCGGCAAATGGACCGGCACCATGCTTCTGACCGAATCAGGTGCAGGGTCTGATGTTGGTGCCTTAACCACCAAAGCTGTTAAAAATGATGACGGCACATTTTCCATCACAGGTGAAAAAATATTCATTTCCGGTGGAGACCATGACCTTGCGGAAAACATCATCCATCCGGTTCTTGCAAGAATAGAAGGCTCACCAGACGGAACAAAGGGGGTTTCATTGTTCCTTGTGCCCAAATACCGTGTAAACAAAGACGGTACGCCAGGTGAATTCAACGATGTGATCTGCACTGGAATTGAACATAAACTGGGCATCCACGGCAACAGCACCTGCTCCCTTTCCCTTGGCTCCAAAGGCAATTGCGTGGGCACACTACTTGGCGAAAAAAACAAGGGAATGAAAGCCATGTTCCTGATGATGAACGAAGCAAGATGCCTTGTGGGATTCCAGGGGTTTGGATGCGCTACGGCAGCCTATATGTATGCCCTTGATTATGCAAGGAACCGAATCCAGGGCAAAAACCTTCTTGAGCTTATGAACCCGAAAGCCAAATCCGTTTGTATCATGCAACATCCGGATGTCAGACGGCAGCTGATGATGATGAAGACAAATGTGGAAGGCATGAGATCACTTCTTTATTTTACCCAGTATTGCTCTGACATGGCACTTTATGCCCCCACCCCGGAAGAACAGGATAAATACAAGGGATTTGTCGATGTGTTGACACCCATTATCAAAGGCTATGTAACCGACCGGGCTTTTGAGGTCTGCAGCCAGGGCATGCAGGTGTATGGCGGATACGGCTTTATCGAAGAATATCCCATGGCCCAGCTTTTGAGGGATTGCAGGATCACACTGATTTATGAAGGCACCAACGGTATCCAGGCCATGGATCTTTTGGGAAGAAAGCTGGGCTTGAATAAAGGCAAACCCATCATGGATCTGTTCGGTGAAATGCACAAAGCCGTTTTTGCAGCCAAAGCCCTGCCCGAACTTGAAAAACAGGCAATCAAAGTGGAAGAAGCCATGAACAAGCTTGCAGAAGTCGCCATTCACATGGGCCAGACAGCCATGTCCGAAAAAATATTAAATGCCTTTGCCAATGCCCATCCTTTTCAGGATGCAACCGGAGATGTCGCCATGGCATGGATGCTGCTCTGGAGAGCCGGCATTGCAGCCAAAAAACTTAAAACAGCAAAAAACAAAGACAAATCTTTTTATGAAGGAATTCTCAAGTCCCTTCAATTTTATATAGAGACGCAGCTTCCCGTCACCCTTGGCAGATGCAACGCCTTAATGAACACCAGCAGTGCTGCCGTAGACATTGACGATGCTATGTTCCCCGGTTAACTGCCATGGGCCAATGGTGTTAGACCAATGAGGTCAAACCAATGAGGTCAAACCAATGAGGTCAGACTGGTGTTGTGATCAAGCCTGATTTTTGTTCCGGCCCACTATTCTCATTCAGTGCTAAAGATGCTATATTAGCTCTTTATAGAGCAAGCAAATACCGGGATCAAATCAACTTTGGATGGGAAAAAGATGAAAAATTTTAAAGCCAACGGACTGCCCCTGTTAATCGGAAGCCTCCCCATGGACAACCATGAAAAAGCAACAAAACTGGTTCTTGACCACACACCTGATATCCCGCTTTGGGTACAACTGCCGCTTTACAAGGAAGAAGGCATGATAGATCAATTTCTTCCCGGGCTGCCCGGCTTCACCGGTGAAACCGGAAAAAGCATCCTGGACACCTCACTGCCGGGGTTTGATGAAGAGTTGATTGCCTATTTTGAAGAGTATCTGGCTGTCTGCGAATCCGCAACTGATCTTGGTGCCTCACGGTTTGCCCTTTCCGGCAAAAGAGGCAAAGGATTTTTTGAATTCTTAAAACAGGTGGATGAAAAAAAGGCTCCGTTTATTGCCCTTAAAGGCCAGGTAACCGGCCCTATCACCTTTGGAACCGCAGTAAAGGATGAACAGGACAAAGATATTTTTTACAACGACCAGTTAAAAGACATCGCCATAAAAAAACTGGCCATGAATGCCAGGTGGCAGGCCGCAGAATTTTCAAAAAGAGGGGCGGTTCCAATTATCTTCATTGACGAACCTGCCCTGGCAGGATTTGGAACATCCGCCTATATTACCATTACCAAAGAAGACGTAACCCAGAGCATTGATGAGATCATCCAGGAAATCCATGCTGAAAACGGCCTGGCAGGTGTCCATGTCTGTGCCAACACGGAATGGGATATGCTTTTGGAATCAAAACTGGATATCATCAGCTTTGATGCCTATTCTTTTTTTGACAAATTCATACTTTACCCGGAAATGATTAAAACCTACCTGGACCAGGGAAAACTTCTGGCCTGGGGCATTGTACCCACAGACAAACCCGAAGTCATTTCGGCGCAAACCACCCAAAAACTTACCCGGATGCTTCATGAACAGATGGACGAATTATCGGATAAAACAGGTATTGATAAAGAGACCATCTTGTCCCAGGCATTTATTACTCCCAGCTGCGGCACAGGCTCACTGGATCTTGGTTCGGCCAAAAAAGTATTAAAACTTACCCAAGAGGTATCAGCAGAATTCAGAAGCGTATAATGCTTAAACAGCTATTGATTTTCCGTTAAGGCTTCTGCTGAAAAATCTGTGGACCGTATTTCCAGCTCTTTAAAATACCGCGGATAATTCTGCATTAATGTGGCAATAATGGTATCCCAGGGAAGGTCGGCAAAAGAGCCGTATTCTTTTACATATTCCATATGCCGGTTACCTTTTTTATCAAAAACGTGAAATATGGAATCTTTTGTTCCGTCAAACTCCAAAGGCTTTACACTAAAATTATTGCAAAGCTCCAGGTTGAATGCAGGGGTTGCCTTTACCCAGATGTTGTTTAAAAACAATTCGGTATAACCATGATACATAAACACATCGGTTCCCATCAATTTTTTTAAACGCTCTGTATTCAGATGATTTTTAACATCTGCGAATCCAAGTCTTGCCGGAATCTTCATGCTCCTGGCGCAGGCGGCCAGCAAAACAGCCTTGGCCACACAAAATCCATATCCTTTATTCAGGACAGAACTTGCCTTCATGGATTTTTTTGGCGGTACAATGCTGTAGGGGTTATACCGGATGCCGTCCCTGACTGCATAATAAAGACTAACCGCCTTTTGCATATCGGTTTCAACAGGGTTGCAATTGCGCCCTGCAAACTCAAGCACTTTTGGATGATCACTGTCAATATAATATGTGGGGGTAAGATATTTTTCCATAATTCAAACCTTATTTCCTTTTCATTGCAACAAATTTTCTTTATGTCAGCATAAAATGCCAGTTTATTCCACCATTTCGGCCATTTCAGTGATGATATGTCTGAGTTCTGTTTCGTTTTTAATGAAAAAGTCTGTTCCTGCCTTTTCAACAAAGTCGCTCACCTGTATCCTGGTTTCATATTTATTGAAACCGCTTTGAACTTCAATCTCAAGCATTGGATATTCATGTTCAAGCTCCACCCGCATGGTGTTTCCCTGGTGCTGATATATGAAGTTATACTCGGCTTCTTCTTCAAGGCTTATTCCTGCTACATTGGCAGGCTTTCTTTCTGATACTTTCTGCCATCGTTCACACAAGACACCATCAATGTAATCGATCAAAAAATCATCCATCTTTGCGTATGCAAGTGCGCTTTTAAATCCTTTTTTTATTTTATCAAACAATCCCATTTTGTTCTTCCTTTTAATAGTTTAAATTTTATGATCATGATAAAAAAACATCTAAAAGTAAATCTTTCATTTTATTATTTCAAGGCTGATGACTGATATTGTTACTCTTTATTGATTGAGGCAATTCCGGAAAAAATCAGCACCCGGCTGTAAAACAGATGCCCTTTTTTTGAATTTCACACAATAAAAGATCTCCATCAATTGACTCACACTGTCCCATCTTGCACAAAAAACCGCGACCGGAAACAACACTGTCCCACATTATGAGACACTTATCCCTGACAATTTATCAGACCAATTCGTCCATACAGCCCCAAAAAGCAGCACTCCAAAGACAGGCACGCTTTTTGCTTAATTTATTATTAATGCTCATATTTTAAATAACTGCCACGGGCAGACCTGGTCTTTCACCTTGGTTTGCCCATAACAAAGATTGAAAGTCGCTGTTTGGATTTTTGAAGACTTTCGTACAAACAAAAAGGGGGTTGCACCATGAGAAAACCCTATGGAAGACAAACAAAAGAAAAAGTTGGAAAAATCCTTCTGGAACCCCACAGAGAAACCGCCATGAAATTGTTGGAACAAATACCTGACGAACAATTGGTGGGACATCTTTTTTCTCATTTTTACCATAAAGACGAGCGGATTAAATTTCGCAGCATTGCCGCAATGGGAACCCTTGGATCTCGAATGGGACGCCGTGACATTGAAAAATCAAGAATCCTTCTTCGGCGGATTATGTGGAACCTGAATGACGAATCCGGCGGAATCGGGTGGGGATCACCCGAAGCCATGGGAGAAATTCTCTGTCAAAGCCCGGAACTTGCACTGGAATTCAAATCCATTCTTTTTTCATACCTTGATCCGGAAGGCAATTATCTTGAGCATGAAATGCTTCAAAGAGGTATTTTATGGGGAATCGGGACATATCTTGAATCCTCACCCCATGATTTGAATGAAAAAACAAAAGGACTACTGTATGGATATTTACACTCCACAGATCCTGTTAAACGGGGATATGCCATAAGAGCCCTGATCAATGCCGGGGACTTTGACTGTAGTCTTGTGCCTGAAAATATTATCACCGACATGCAGCAGATCAACATTTTTACAGGCTGGAATTTTGTTGCAACCCGTATTTCAGATATGGCCCTGTCCTGTGAAAGCCACAAAGTATTTGCTTAACCTTAAAAAACAGCATCAGCCGGACATGTATAAACAAAATAAAAATGAAGGACAAGGTCATGCTTGAAAAAAAATGTGATATCAATATCGATCGAACAATTGACCTTGCCAGGGAGATGATCAGACTGGCCCAGACGGGATATGAACAGCGGGAAGACCCTGACTGCGGCATCCTTTACGGTATTCTTCTGGATTCCGGTTACCGACTGCTTGATCTTGCACAAAAAGAAAAGCAGTCACACAAGCAAAAAAGGCTGTTGGAGTGCCGCGTTAAAAAAGGAAAACATTTAATGAAAACATATGGTAGTTCAATATCATGAAAATCCCGATTTTAGACATATCCTGTTGCATCCTTTGTGAAGTGTGTGTTGATGTGGCCCCTCATGCCTTTAAAATAAATGATGCGGGCTTTATCGAACTGCTTGAACTGGATGACTATTCAGATGAGGATATTCATGAAGCCGTAAAAAATTGTCCAAAAGATTGTATCTGCTGGGAATAATTTTTATGCTATACGGTTTTTTAATCGAAACTTCAGGTTTTATTTTCCGAATTAACCCCCAAAAAAAACATTGCGTCTGATACACAAATGTGTCATTTACCTAATCAGTATCCATAATAACTGCCACAGGCAGACTTGGTCTTTCACAGAGTTTGCCCGCGACAAAGCGTGAAAGTCTCGATTGGGATTACCAGAACTTTCATATAAACACATTGTTTTTTTTATGTCTGGAAAATGGAAAATGGCTGATTTGACACACACTCTGCTGGATCACGACAATCTCAAGCTTGTTCTCGACAACCTGAAACTCGGTATCATTGCCCATACCACAAACAGGATCATTACGGTTTTTAATAAGGAAGCGGAAAGAATCACCGGTTATTTAAAAGAAGAGGTGATCGGAAAAGACTGCCATATGGTTTTTCAGGAGCCGTTTTGCGGAGGAAAATGTTCTTTTTGTGACGGCCCGCCGGACTTTCCATTTGACACAAAAGAATATCCTTTGAACATTATTACCAAAGACGGTTCTGCCCGTCAGCTTGAAATGACCGTTTCAGCCATCATCAGCCATGACAATGTATTCAAGGGAGTTCTTGCATCCTTCAAAGACGTGACCGAATCCTTTAACCTGTCATTAAAAGCTGAAACCCTTTCAAGCTTTGCCGGCATCATCGGCAAAGACAAAACCATGCAGGATATTTTCAGGCAGATCCGGGATGTTGCCATGTACAATTATCCCGTCCATGTTTCAGGGGATACGGGAACCGGAAAAGAAAGGGTGGCATATGCCATTCATGATATCAGTTCATACGGTAACGGTGCTTTTGTACCTGTAAATTGCGGGGCACTTCCCGAAGGAATTGTGGAAAGTGAATTGTTCGGACATGTCAAAGGCGCTTTTTCCGGTGCCATAAAAGAAAGAAAAGGACGGTTTGAACTGGCCCATAAGGGAACGCTGTTTCTGGATGAAGTGGCGGATCTGCCTTTAAAAACCCAGGTAAAACTTCTAAGATTCTTACAGGAAGGCTCTTTTGAAAAAGTCGGCGGTGAAAAAAAAGTATCTGTGGATGTCAGGATTATCAGTGCCACCAATAAAAACCTCAAGGCGGAAGTTCTGGCCGGTAATTTCAGGGAAGACCTTTACTACCGGCTGAATGTGATTCCCATCCACCTGCCGCCTTTACGACAGCGAAAAAACGACATCCCGCTTTTAGCTGCCCATTTTTTAAAGGAAGCGGAAAAAGAAAGCAAAAATGGTGTTCCACAGCTTGCCGAAGAGACCCTTGATGTCATGCTTGATTATCATTGGCCGGGAAATGTCAGAGAATTAAAAAATGTTATCCAGTTTTCCGTAGTGCGCTCAAGGGGCAATAAGATTTTGCCATCGGATCTTCCCATGGAGATCACTGAAAATAAAATTTTCAGCGTTAAAACAGCAAACACGCCGCCAGCCCCGGAGATCCTTACTGCCAAAGGCAAGCTTGACATTGAATCTGTTAAAACGGCAATAAAAAAAACAGGCGGTAATAAATCCAAGGCAGCCAAGGTATTGGGTGTTGGACGGGCAACCCTTTACAGGTTTCTTGCCCGTAATGAAGAGCTTAAAACCTATGCGGATCAGTTTTGATGAGCAAATTATTTTTTCTTTAAATTTTCCAAAGTATATCCGATATCAAATATTTCATGGCAGGAAGGACAGATAAACAGCCACCTGAGTCTATCCTTGTCCTGTTTTAACATGGTATGAAATCCATCACTGTAACCGCAAATCGGGCAAAACCTGAATTCGGCGTCAAATACGATTGAATTGATCTTATTGTCCATTTCATCTCCTCCGTTTACAATCAAGGCATTATCCGACGATACCCGGCAAAGAAATTAAAATCAATGATTTATAATAAAAAATAATTTAGCGCTTGACTTTCAACCCACGCTCTTTTATTATATGAAGATTATATTGCTTTATGTTAAGCGTATAAATTTTCTTTCAAAGGTGTACATTCCAGACAATAAAATTGGTATTACCCCCCAAAGTTAGAATTTTTTTTTATTTTTATTACAGGAGATTGCCAATATGGCGAACGGTATCGTAAAATGGTTTAACGACTCAAAAGGTTTTGGATTTATCGAACAAGAAAGCGGAAACGATGTTTTCGTACATCACTCAGCTATCAATTCTACAGGTTTTAAATCCCTGAATGAGGGGGATCGCGTTTCATTTGATATTGAACAAGGACAAAAAGGTCCTGCAGCAGCAAATGTAAGCGTATTATAAGTTAACCGTTTTATTTGCTTGAGAAAAAAGTCAGTTCAATGACTTGAAAAATAAAAGACCCTGGACAGTATTCTGTTCAGGGTCTTTGCGTTTTTATACAAAGCAAAAACAAATTGGTGGTCCGGCATTTTGTTAACGGCGGTTCTTTTTTTTGATGCCTTGGCCTGCTTTTTTTTCTTTTTTGCCTTTTTTTTCATTCCAGGCTTAGAAGGCTTTTGAATCGGAGACGATGGAAACGTTATTTTTTCTGAAACATATGAATCCTTTGACTGTTAAGCCTTTTCTTGAAAACAGGCCCACCAGGACATATATTCATTAAGATCATCTAAATTATTTTGTTCAAAATAATTTTCTAATTTTTTATTATAGCTTAATGAAAACGAACAGAATTCTTCTGTTCTCTCCGAGTCATATAGATATTTCTAATACAGATAGTGATTCACATAAGTATTATCAAATTGACAATCATCAATCCATGAAGCTATAGGAGTTTGATTTTACATGAAGGTATTTAAAAATCCAAACAAGTGATTTTCGTCTTTGTTGTTGGCAAATCTGAGCAAAAGACAGGTCTGCTTGTGGCAGTAATTGAAATTCAATGGATTTTTTTATTTTTTGAACAATAAACAAAAAGGTGGATTTTGAAAAATAAAAAGTGGGTTCTGCTGATAGCATTGATTATCATACTTATGTGTGTATTTGTAAAACCCTTACGGGATATGATAGAGCAGCTTTTTTTCCTTTTTGGAATGTATGATGTGGAATATATCAAAGGGTATATACTGTCTTTTGGTATATGGGCACCGGTTGTTTCTTTTTGGTTAATGCTGTTTCAATCAGTTGTGGCACCGCTTCCCGCATTTTTAATTACATTTTCCAATGCAGCTCTTTTTGGTTGGATAAAAGGAGCGACACTTTCATGGTCAAGTGCAATGGCAGGAGCTGCATTATGTTTTTTTATCGCAAAGTGGTTTGGAAGAGGTGTGGTTGAAAAGCTCACATCTAAACCAGCTCTTAACAATATGGATGATTTTTTTAAAAAATATGGATCATATACCATTCTCATTGCACGGCTTCTTCCCTTTATATCTTTTGATATTGTCAGTTATGCGGCTGGCTTGACCTCAATGGGATTCTGGCCTTTTTTATGGGCAACAGGCATAGGTCAGCTTCCTGCAACCATTATTTATTCATATGCGGGAGAAATGCTTGCAGGAGGCGCTCAAAAGTTTGTTTTGGGCCTGTTGCTTTTGTTTGCCTTAACTATTCTCACAATAATGCTTAAAAAAATATGGCAGAACAAGAAAGCTCAAAAGCTTCATATGCAAACTGAAAAACAGATAAAGGAGGTATGTTGAGCAAAAAAACGCTGTTTGTAATAGCCTCGGTAATTATAGCAATTGTTGCTGTGCTAGCTGTATTGGTGGCAAACAACAGAACAAAACAACCTGTTGTTGATACGAAAAAATATTTAAATATTGATATTTGTCAGTTTAAAAACGGCAGTGACATTTTTATTACTCCTCATGAACTGCAACAAAAACTTGGTCATGACAATATAGTTATTCTGGATGCAAGCCATCCCAAAGTTTACGGAAAAGGACATATTCCAGGTGCTGTAAGTATTGGGTTTAAAGGCTTGTCAAATTGTATGGGAAAACCAGGGGATAAGGAGTGGGGAACCATTCTTCCCAAAGATAGACTGACAAAAAAACTTGAATCTCTGGGGATTGATAACAATAAACTTGTGGTTGCGTATTCTGATATTTTTAAAGGCCCTGGCGGCGGCGGCAGAGCTGTCTGGCAAATGAAAATGGCAGGACTGGACAATGTAAGATTGTTATATGGCGGTCTTGAACTCTGGAAAAGATGTGGATATGAGCTTTCCAGGGAACCTGTCATCCCGGTTTGTGCTGAGAATATTGTTTTAAAAGATTATGATGAATCTTTCAGGGCAAACCAGGAGTATATTTTTAAAAATTTGGACACAATAAAAATTGTTGATGTCAGAAGCCTTAAGGAATTTACAGGAGATGACACTTCCAGGGGAGAGGCCAGGGGTGGTCATATTAAAGGTTCTCAATGGTTGGATTGGACCTGGCTTATGAACAAGGACGCAAGTGTTAAATCACCCGGAAAAATTATAGAGTTGATGGCTGGAATAGGTATCAAGCCGGGGGATGAATTTGTTCTTTACTGAACTATGGGTATAAGATCTGGATTTTCATCCATGATCCTCAAAGCAGTTGGCTTTGAAAAGGTAAAAAATTATGAAGCATCAATATATGAATGGTCTGCAGATGATAATATGCCCATGGAGACAGGCGAATATAATCAAAATTAAACGATATTTTTGAAATATGATGAAGACTCTTGCCATGAAATGTACAGGATGCGACGTTTGTGTCAAAGAATGTGCATTTCTTCAATATTACGGGAACCCTGGAAAAATAGCTGCAGATTTTTATGCTGGTCGTGCAAATGAATTAATATCATTTGAGTGCAGTTTGTGTGGTCTTTGTTCATCCCTGTGCCCCAAACACATTGATCCGTGCAAGGTCTTTTTTCAAATGCGAAATGCAGTATGGACTCAGACCGGAAAAATCATGCCGGAACATAAGGCAATTCTGGCTTATGAAAAAAAAGGGCTTTCCAAAAGATACTCTCTTTATAAGCTGCCGGACGCCTGTACAACTGTTTTTTTTCCTGGCTGCACCTTTACCGGCACACGGACCAAACGCACAGAACAGATATATTCCTGGCTGAAAAACAAAATTCCCGGTATTGGAATTGTGCTTGACTGCTGTGCAAAACCGTCACATGATCTTGGCCGGGATGATTTTTTCAACAAAAATTTTTTGGCCCTGGAACATTTTTTATACGACAACAAGGTTAAAACCGTAATAACCGCCTGCCCAAACTGTTACACTGTTTTTTCAACTTATTCGAAAAAGTTGAAAACTAAATCTATTTATGAAATTCTTGCAAAACAACAAAGAACAGCAACCAATAAACTGATTGGCTGTGTTACCGTTCATGACCCATGCGTGACAAGATTTGAAACAGATATGCACAACTATGTTCGAAAACTTCTGACAGACAATGGGCTTGAAATAAAAGAGATGAAACATTGCAGGGAAAAAACCGTCTGCTGCGGTGAAGGGGGATCGGTTCTGTTTGTTGCTCCTGATTTTGCATCTAATTGGGGCAATACCCGAAAAAAAGAAGCAGCTGATAAAAGGATCATTACCTATTGTGCAGGATGCTGTTCTTTGCTTGGAAAAACAGTTCAAACCGATCATGTTCTGGATCTTTTATTTGAACCGGAAAAGACCATGCAAGGATCAGTCAAACCATCATCTGCCCCGTTTACCTATTTTCACAGGCTAAATCTGAAAAGAAAATTAAAAAAACAGGCCAAGCACGATGTTATGGAAAAAGTTTATTTTCCAGTAGAACATCAAAGAATGACAAAAATTTTTAAAGTATTGATTATGGTTATACTTGCCGCCGGAGTGGCAGGTATAAAAATGACAGGTGCCGAAGAAATTTTCAATCAGGAAGCCATTCAAACCTATATAAACGGTTTTGGTTCTCTTGCCCCTTTGGTGTATATGATCATTGTTGCTTTTTCTCCTGTGTTTTTTTTGCCAGGCGCACCTTTTATAATTGCCGGAGGATTGATTTTCGGCCCGTTTCAAGGAGTGGTCTACGGAATAACCGGAGCCACATCAGGTGCTTGTCTTGCCTTTCTTGTGTCAAGATATGTTGCCTCAGAATGGATTGAATCAAAACTTACAAATCCGTCCTGGCTTAAACTAAAAAGACAGACTGAAAAGCATGGATGGAAAATCGTTGCCATTACAAGACTTGTACCGCTCGTTCCCTTTAATCTTTTGAGCTATGCCCTGGGTCTTACTCGAATAAAATTCACCACCTATTTTATCACCTCGTTTATATGCATGCTTCCCGGATGCATCGGATATATTCTTTTATCCGGCTCTGTGCTGGAAGTTTTACAGGGCAAACTCTCCATCAAATTTTTTGCAGGTTTGGGAATAATTATTCTTCTATCTCTTATTCCTGTATTTTTCAAAAAAATCAAACCTGAAGATCTATAGCCGCATAAAACATACAATTTCCAACAAAAAAATTGTTTACAAAACGAAAAATTTTTTCAATAAAAAAAATAGTTCTTTTATTTTTGTCACAAATATTTTATGTATTGAGTTTTTTCAATTATTTACTTGTCCGGTCGTTTGTTGTATGAGTGAAAAATTATTATAGAATTTTAATTGTTTGAAACAAATATAAACGAGGTGAAATTATGAAAAAAACAATGCAGACCATTGATGGAAATACAGCAGCAACTCATGTGGCTTATGCCATGAGTGAAGTTGCAGCTATATATCCTATTACACCATCAAGCCCGTTGGGTGAAATCGCGGATACATGGGCATCAAAAGGCAGAAAAAATATATTCGGCCAGGTGTTGAACATTAAACAGATGCAGTCTGAAGCAGGTGCCGCAGGAGCGGTTCATGGTTCTCTTGCAGCAGGCGCTCTTACATCATCCTTTACCGCATCCCAGGGACTTTTGCTTAAAATACCCAATATGTATAAAATTGCCGGCGAGCTGCTTCCTTGTGTTTTTCATGTAACTGCCCGTGCTATTTCAGGTCATGCACTTTCCATTTTCGGTGATCACCAGGATGTCATGGCTGTTCGTCAGACAGGGTTTGCCATGCTTGCTTCCAACTCTGTCCAGGAAGCACAGGACATGGCGTTGGTTGCCCATCTGGCAACTGTTGAGGGCCGGGTTCCATTTGTTCATTTTTATGATGGATTCAGAACTTCCCATGAAATCCAGAAGATAGAAATGATTGATTATAAAGACATGGCATCCTTGTTTAATTATGAGGCTTACAAGGCATTTAAAAGTCGTGCCGTAAATCCTGAACACCCGGATACCAGAGGAACAGCCCAGAATCCTGACATTTATTTTCAGGGCAGAGAAGCTGCCAATTCATATTATCTTAAAATTCCTGCTATTGTAAAAGATTACATGAAGAAGGTCAGTGATCTGACAGGTCGCGAATACAGCCTGTTTGATTATGTGGGAGATCCCGAAGCCGACCGGGTGATTGTGGCCATGGGTTCCGGTTGCGAAGCCATTGAAGAATCCATTAATCAGCTCAATGCACAGGGCGAAAGACTTGGACTTGTCAAGGTTCGTCTATACAGGCCCTTTGACACACAAAGCTTTTTAAGAGCCCTTCCGTCAACTGTTGAAACCATAACGGTTCTTGACAGGACCAAGGAACCTGGTGCCATTGGCGATCCTTTGTATACTGATGTGTGTACCGCATTCATGGAATACGGTGAAAGTCCCAAGATTGTCGGCGGCAGATATGGTCTTTCCTCCAAAGAATTTAACCCGAACATGATCAAGGCTGTTTTTGATAATATGAAATCTGTTCAGCCGAAAAATCATTTTACAGTGGGGATTATTGACGATGTCACCCATACCTCTCTGGATGTAAAAACCGGTTTTAACCCTGCACCAAAAGGAACAATTGCCGCTAAATTCTGGGGCCTGGGTGCTGATGGAACCGTTGGTGCAAACCAGAGCGCCATTGCCATTATCGGTGACAACACAGACAAGTATGCTCAAGGATACTTTGCCTATGATTCAAAAAAATCAGGGGGATTGACGGTTTCCCATTTAAGATTCGGTGATGTGCCAATTCAGTCAACCTATCTGATTGATGATTCTGATTTTGTAGCCTGCCATAAATCCAATTATGTGGAAATTTATGATGTCCTCAAGGGATTAAAAGAAGGGGGAACCTTTCTTCTTAATTCTCCATGGTCTATTGAAGACATGGAAAACTATATTCCGGGTGATGTACGAAAAACCATTTATGATAAAAAGATCAAATTTTTTAATATTGATGCGGTTAAAATCGCCGGGGAAGTGGGTCTGGGCGGCAGGATCAACATGATCATGCAGACCTGTTTTTTCAAGCTTGCCAATGTTCTTCCTGTGGATGAAGCCATCAGTCTTCTCAAGGAAGATATAAACGTCATGTTCGGCAAAAAGGGTGAAAAAATTGTCAACATGAATATTGAAGCGGTTGATAAAACTCTTGACAACCTTGTTGAAATCACTGTTCCGGAATCCTGGAAAGAAGGGGTAAGCCAAGAAAAAACTGTTGAAAAGACCACACCCTTTGTGGATAACGTCATGAAAAAAATCAGTGCCCAAGGCGGAGATGATCTTCCTGTAAGTGCGTTTGCCCCGGACGGCGTTTTTGAACAGGGAACGGCCCAGTATGAAAAAAGAGGCGTGGCCATAAGTGTTCCTGAATGGATTGCTGAAAATTGTATTCAGTGCAACCAATGTGCTTTTGTATGTCCACATGCAGCAATTATTCCAATTGTTGTTACAGATGAAGAACTTGCCAATGCACCTGAAAATTTTGTTACGGTTGACGGCAAAGGCAAAGGAATGGACGCATATAAATTCAGAATCCAGGTCAATCCCTTGGATTGTCTGGGGTGTGGAAATTGTGCGGATATCTGTCCTGCCAAAACTCCTGCTCTTGAGATGAAACCTCTTGCCAGCCAGATTGAAGGCCAGGTGGAAAATCATAAATTTTCCAAAACCATTCCGTTTAAAACCGATATTCTTAAAAGAGAAACCGTTAAGGGAAGCCAGATGTATCAACCCCTTCTTGAGTTCTCCGGTGCATGTGCAGGATGTGGTGAAACACCTTATGTGAAATTATTGACCCAGCTTTTCGGTGAAAGAATGACCATTGCCAATGCAACAGGATGCTCATCCATCTGGGGAGGATCAGCCCCTTCAACTCCGTATTGCACCAATGCAGACGGTGAAGGTCCGGCATATGCAAGCTCTTTGTTTGAAGATGCTGCAGAATTTGGCTATGGCATGATGCTGGCAACGTCTACCAGAAGAAAAGTTCTGGCAGCCAAGATGGAACAGGCTCTTGAAACCGATATATCTTCAGACCTGAAAGATGCATTAAAAGGCTGGCTTGCAGGAAAAGACGATGCAGAAGAATCCAAAAAATATGCGTTTGCTTTAAAGACCATGTTAAAGGATTCTGCTGAAGGCGTCTTAAAAGATATCTATGATGAAAAAGATGTGTTTGTAAAAAAATCCCACTGGGTTTTTGGCGGTGACGGCTGGGCATATGATATTGGATTCGGCGGTTTGGATCATGTCCTTGCCTCGGGAGAAGATATCAATATTCTGGTTTTGGATACTGAGGTTTATTCCAATACAGGTGGTCAGTCTTCCAAAGCAACACCAACCGGTGCCATTGCCAAATATGCTGCCTCGGGTAAGAAAATCGGCAAAAAAGACCTTGGCCGCATGATCATGAGCTACGGATATGTCTATGTTGCGTCCATCTCCATGGGGGCCAACAAGAATCAGACCATGAAAGCCCTGCTTGAAGCGGAAAAATATCCCGGCCCCTCTCTGGTTATCTGTTATGCCCCCTGTATTAACCAGGGCATCAGAAAAGGCATGGGCAAATCCCAGCTTGAAGGAAAACTGGCGGTTGAATCCGGTTACTGGCCATTATACAGGTATAACCCTGAACTGATCAAAGAAGGAAAAAATCCTTTTACACTTGATTCAAAAGCGCCTGACGGAACTTTGCAGGAATTTCTTGGCGGCGAAACCAGGTTTGCAGCCCTTGAAAAGAGTTTCCCTGAAGAATCAAAACGCCTGAGAGCTAAAATTGAAGAAGAGGTAACTGATAAATACACCATGTATAAAATGATGACAGCTACCGAAGAAAACGAAAAAGAGTAGTTTAATCAGATAAGCAGTGTCTTAAAACAGGCCGGAATTAAAATTTCCGGCCTGTTTTTATTTTTATAAACCCTTGCCGTCTGATGATAGGGGAAAAATAGTATTTTGATTGATTTCTATGGAATATCCTCGATTATAATTAAATTTAATTAATATCGTTTAAATAAAATTAATTGATTGTATACGGTTGTATATGTCATTGTTCTGCGAACCCCGTCATTACGATTCATATCAGTTTATTTAACGGCAATCAGCCATTCTGGTATGAAAATTGATTTAACCTTTACGACTGAGATTTGTTTGTATATGATGCCGAAACTTCGGCTTAAAAATGCAACTTTCGGAGTTGGTAAAATTTTGGTGGGGTCATTGGTAGGGTCAGAAAGTTGAGTTAAAAATGTATTAATGGAAATAAAATATGGTTACAAAAAAATTTGTTTTTATATTGTTTTTTACCGGCATTATTTTGGCCCTGTTGGTGAATAGTGTTTTTGCTTCAAATTCAGGCAGTAATACCCAAAAGAGGTTTTCCATGACCCTGCCGGACATTCAAGTTGTAAAAGGGATTGTGAAGCATGGAGATACGGCATCATCCCTGTTGAATAAATATCTTCCGTTACAAACAATATACGAGATCAGCAGGCGCAGTTCAGATGGTTTTACATTGGCCCATATCAGGAAAGGTCAGCCATACAAAATTATTTTGAAGGAAAACAATCTGGTCGGATTTGAATATGAGATAGATAAAAACGACCGGCTGGTCATTCAAAAAAACAAAGATATATTTTCAATTGATCAGGTGCCTATAGAATATGATGTGATTCTTGAGATGGTCTCTTCCACCATTACCTCCAGTTTGTTTGAAGCCGTTAAAAAATCAGGAGAAGGAATCCAACTGGCATTGAGCCTGTCGGATATTTTTGCCTGGGACATTGATTTTATAAGAGATATCCAACCCGGAGACCAGTTTAAAATTCTTGTGGAAAAACGTTATAGAAATGGTAAATCAGCCGGTTACGGGCAAATTCATGCCGCCTTTTTTACCAATAACGGCACTCTGTTTAAAGCTTTTTTGCACAAGGATTCGAAAGGAATACCCGGATATTATGACGAGAATGGAAATAGTCTTCAAAAAGCATTTTTAAAGGCTCCTCTTGCATTTTCACGTATTTCATCCAAATTTACCAAAAAAAGAATGCATCCCATTTTAAAAGAGTATCGCTCCCATCCTGGAGTGGATTATGCCGCTCCAAAGGGGACACCCATTAAAACAGTTGGAGATGGTGTTATAACTCAAATCGGTTATAACAAGGGAATGGGAAATTATATCAACATTCGTCATTACAATGGATATATCACCAGTTATAATCATATGAGCAAATTTGCCAAAGGCATGAAGCAAAACAAACAGGTACTCCAGGGGGATGTGATCGGATATGTTGGGATGACCGGGTATGCTACAGGTCCACACCTGGATTTTCGCATGAAGAAAAATGGAAAACTGATTGACCCGCTCAAGCACAGACCACCATCTGAAAAACCTGTCAATCCGGATGAAATGGATCGATTTCTGGCAAAAATACAAAAATTATCAGCAAAAATCTTAATGGTGTTCAAGCCTGGTGCATCAGCTAAAACCCCGACATAAAAAATTTATGTGATCTTGATTTTATCCATAAGCGGATAAGTCAAAAGAAAAACCTTTGCTTGATTTTACTGTTTTTACGGTGCAGGATAGCATAATATATTTCACCATGACCCATTAATTTAATGGTATGGGGTTTTTGTTTTTGACTTATAATATCAAACTATTATGGTAAATATACAATTGCAATGGAGAGGTAACAATGTCAAAGGAATCCATCAATCAATGGTTTGAAAATAGTTTTAAAGCTTTTGCCTGCAACAAAGCTGTTACATTTTTTCGGAATGGAGAAATGGAAACGCAATTGACCTATGATCAATTGCATAATGATATTAATCATTTTTCAAATTTTTTATCCGCTAAAGGTCTTAAAAAAGGAGACCGGGTTATTCTGCTGCTTGAAAAATCAGTGATTAATGTTGTGGCCTGTGTTGCCTTGTTAAAAATTGGCGCTGTGGTTGTTCCCCTGAATTCCGGGTTTAAAAAAAATGAACTCAATTACCTGCTCAAGGATTCAAAAGCTGCAATGGTCCTTGCGGGTTTGGATAAAAAAGAATTGATAGAAGAGATTTATCCTTGTGCTATTTTTTTGCAAATTCCAACCCATCTGCCCTATGAAGACCTTGAATTTTTCAGATCCTGCCCCCAGTCTTTTTTACGTCCAAAATTGTCACAAAGTGATCCTGGTTTGATTATTTACACGTCAGGCACAACCGGAAACCCGAAAGGTGCTGTCTTAAGCCACGGCAACCTGGTTTGTGATGCCGGAAATGTTATTTCGATCTGGGATATCACTCAAAAAGATGTGGTTTGCCATGCTCTTCCCCTGTTTCATGTACACGGGCTGTGCTTTGCACTTTTCACAGCTTTGCTCAGCGGTTCCCATGTTATGATGCTGGACAGTTTTACCCCGGAAACGGTCCAGCAAAGATTATCGTCAAAAGATCCTGAAGACACATGCAGTATATTTATGGCTGTGCCTGCCATGTATACCAGGTTATTGGATTTTGTTGAGGGGAAAAAAGTTGAAAAGAAAAAAAATGATTTTTCCCATATGCGATTATGGACTTCAGGTTCAGCACCCCTTTTGGAAAAAGAGTTTGATAGGATAACAAGGATATGTGGAAAAAATCCGGTTGAAAGAGAAGGCATGTCGGAAACCGGGATGAATTTTTCAAATCCGTTAAATGGCAGGAAGAAACCGGGCAGCATTGGTCTTCCCTTGCCTGGAGTGACTGTGAGAATTGTGAATCCTGAAACCTGTGAGGATGTAACTTCCGGTGAAGTAGGTGAAATATGGTTGAAAAGTTTGTCCATCACAAAAGGATACTGGGAAAAGCCGGTTGAAACAGCAGATACGTTTCAGGACGGATGGTTTAAGACCGGTGATCTGGGAAAAAAAGATAAGGACGGATATTATTATCTGACAGATCGGATAAAGCATTTGATTATAACCGGCGGTGAGAATGTTTCCGCCAAAGAAGTTGAAACGGTTATAAATCAGTTGGAAGGGGTTAAGGAAGCCGCTGTTGTGGGAATACCCGATGAAAAATGGGGTGAAAAAGTGGTGGCTCTGGTTGAAAAATACCCCGGGGTTGAATTGAGCGAATCCAAAATAAAAGCTGTCTGCAAAGAACAGCTGCACAACTTAAAGTGCCCCAAAAAAATTATGTTTTCAGACCATATTCCTAAAAACACCATGGGCAAGGTTTTAAAGGAAAAAGTGAAACAGTTTTTTTATTCTTATTAAAAAGTTTTGACTTTTTAAGTCATATTAAAGATGATAAGGAAAAATCAGCAAACTTCTTTTACAGGAGCGTAACCTATTATGATAGAGATGCGGTTCCGTGTGCCATATGTCTAAGCGTAAGCAAATTTTTTATGAGGCCTCCCAAGTTCCTGACAGGGTTGTTTCTCAAAGGACAATGCTCTGGAACAAGACAGGTGTAAAAAGATATATGCGGCCGGTTTACCGCCGGTTGACACCGCCCTGTAATAATGCCTGCCCTGCTGGAAATGATATTGAAGGTTTTATTCGGCTTGCAGAGAAAAAAGATTTTTTTGGCGCGTTAAAATTAATCAAAGAAGAAAATCCCTTTTCAGGGGTTTGCGGCAGGGTTTGTTTTCACTCTTGCGAAAACGCATGTAACAGAGGTCAATATGACCATTCCGTTGCCATCCATGCTATTGAGCGATTTGTTTCAGATCATGGCATGAAAGATTTTAAGCCTCAAAAACTTTTTTCTTCGTCCG
Organism: Desulfobacula phenolica; assembly: GCF_900105645.1. Lineage (NCBI taxonomy): Bacteria > Pseudomonadati > Thermodesulfobacteriota > Desulfobacteria > Desulfobacterales > Desulfobacteraceae > Desulfobacula > Desulfobacula phenolica. Next base: position 47,902 of record NZ_FNLL01000012.1, read on the forward strand.
GCAAGCGGGTGGCTGTTGTCGGTTCAGGGCCTGCCGGTCTTTCATGTGCTTATCATCTGGCACGGTTTGGACATGCCGTCACAGTATTTGAAAAAAATGATAAACCCGGCGGCATCCTCAGATATGGCATACCAGAATACCGGCTTCCCAAGGATATTCTGGATCTTGAAATTGCAGATATCGTGGGTCTCGGGGTTGAAATAGACTGTAAGACAACCATTGGCAAAGATATTTCGTGGAATAAACTCAATGAATTTGATGCTGTTTTTATTGCCACAGGCTGTTACAAGGAAAAACAAATATTTGATGTAAAAAAAGGCGTCAAAGGTTTTTTTTCGTCTTTAAGTTATTTGAGAAAAACTGTTAAAAAAGAGCTTAAAAAATCCGGCAGAATAACCGCAGTGATCGGGGGAGATAATGCCGCCATAGCTTGTGCAAGAACAGCTCTTCGCTTTGGCAGCAGTGTGACGCTCTTCTATCAAGGTACCCGAGATAAGATGCCGGCTTTTGAAGAAGATATTTTGGATGCTCAAAAAGAAGGGGTTGAATTTCAATTTCTGGTTCATCCTGTGGATCTTATTGTAAAATGGGGAAAGGTAAAAGAGCTGAAATTGGAAAAAACAACCCTTGGTAATCCGGATAGTACCGGTAGAAAAAGTATTGAACCTGTTCCAGGCTCTGAATTTTCCTTTAAAACAGACATGGTAATCACCGCTATGGATAAGACGGCTGATTTTGACCTGCTGCCTCAATCATTAAATCCTGATTCATCAAATCCTGATTTATTAAAAATCAAAATTGATGAATTTGGAAGAACATCTCTTGAAAAAGTTTTTGCAGGTGGGTGTGCGGCCTCAAATGAATACAATATTGATGAATACAATATAGCCGAAGCCATTGGTTCGGGAAAATCAACTGCCTGTGCAATTGATGCAAGTTTGTCAGGACAAGATATCAATGAGATTAAGGATCAAATTTGTATCGGCAATACTCAAAGGGTATCGGCAATCAGATATTGTGCCGTAAAATCAGTAGCAAAACCCCAAAATATTTTAAAGAATGTGGTTTTGTTTGAGGATATCAATACAGCTTATTTTGACCGGAAAGCAAGATCCGGAGAAGAAAAACTCAATGTTCAGGAAAGATTGAAAGGGTTTGATGAAGTCTGTAAATCTTTGTCATTGAGTTCAGCTTTGGCTGAAACAGAAAGATGTTTTCACTGCGGCGTATGCATGGAATGTGATAATTGTGTAAAATTTTGTCCGGATATGTCCGTTATCAAACGGGAAAAAGCATCAGGATATGATATTGACCTTGATTATTGCAAGGGTTGCGGTATTTGCGTCAATGAATGTCCACGATCTGCAATGTCAATGGAGAAAGAGATATGAAAAGGGTACTCACGGGAAACAATTCAGCCTGCTGGGGTATCCGGCTTTCCAGGGTGAAAATGATTGCAGCCTATCCTATTCCCACTCAGGTTCATATTATGAAAGAATTATCAATCATGTGCAAAGACAGCAGCCTTGATGCCCGGTTTTTGCAGTTGGAGTCTGAACATTCAGCCCTGGCAGCTGTGATTGCCTCCCAGACAACCGGGATCAGATCCTTTATTGCCTGTTCTTTAAACAGCCTGTCACACATGCATGATCTGCTTTACCGGGCTGCAGGTGCAAAGCTACCCATAGTCATGCTCACTGTAAACAAGGCCCTGGAATCGGGAGGGCATATAGGGTCAGACCAGGCAGACGCCCTGATCCAGCGGGATACCGGTTGGATACAGATGTATGTTGAGAATAACCAGGAAGTCCTGGATTCTGTGATCCAGGCCTACAGGATTGCAGAAAAAGTGCATCTACCGGTTATGATCTGTTATGACGCCTTGTTTTCAGGCCATATCTGTGAGCCGGTAGATATTCCGGACCAGGATGAAGCAGATGCCTTTTTGCCATCCTATGAGCCTGAATTTTTTCTGGATCCCAAAAATCCTAAATCGTTTTATTCGCAACTCTTGCCGGATAATTACATGGACATGCTTTATCAACTTCAGACGGCGCACGACAAGGCTCTTGATATCATTGATGAGACAGGAAAATCGTTCAAAAAAATTTTGGGACGATCCTGCGGAGTTGTGGAAAACATTGAGTGCAAAGATGCCCAGATTGTTCTTGTTGTTCACGGAGCTATGACTTGCCCGGCAAGGCATATTTTAAAGCATATGAGAAAAAAAGGACAAAAGATTGGTGTTTTGAAAATAAGAATTTTTCGGCCTTTTCCTGTAACTGCAGTTCAGACGGCACTTCAAGGCTGTAAAAAAGTTATTGTCATTGATAAAAATTATTCTCTGGGCAAAGGCGGTATTTTTGCCGATGAATTAAAAAGTGCCATGTCAGCCGTTCCAGATGCCCCTCTGGTGTATTCTTATATTGCAGGGCTTAAGGAAAAAAATATTGCATTGGAGGATATCAGGGAGATGATCAATGAAACCATAAGCCGTGATACTCCTCCAAGCCGTTCAGTATGGAAAGGTTTAAAACAATGAAACAAGGATTTGTTCATGGTGAATTAATGATGCCCGGTCATCTGGCCTGCCAAGGATGCGGGGGCACTCTTGTCATGAAGCATGCACTTGAGGCCATAGGTCCCAATATGGTTCTTGTCATACCAGCCTGCTGCTGGACTGTTATTCCCGGAAATTTTCCGTCTTCCGCCTTGAATGTTGCTGTTCTGCACACAGCGGCTGCAACATCCGGTGCTGCTGCATCCGGTATCAGGGCTGCTCTTGACGTAAAAGGCATGCATGATACAAAAATTCTTGTTTTTGCAGGAAATGGCGAAACCTTTGATAACGGCCTTCAGTCCCTTTCCGGAGCTGCGGAAAGAAATGATGATATTATTTATATCTGCTATGATACTGGGGCATGTATGAACACTGTTGTTCAAAGATCTTTGGCCACATGTCAAAATGTTTGTGAAACAAAATCTTCTTTGTCTCAACCAAAATCCAAAAATAAAAAAAATATGATCCGAATAATGTCCGGTCATAAAATACCTTATTGCGCCACTGCTAATATTGCGTTCCCGGATGATCTGTACCGGAAAGTCAAAAATGCCGCAGACATAAAAGGCACATGTTTTATCCATGTTCTTTCTGCCTGCCCTTCCGGGTGGAAAATACCGCCTGAAAAAGCCGTTGAAATATCACGGCTTGCCACCTGCTCAAAAGCATTTCCCCTTTATGAAGTTTTTAACGGTGAAGAATATAGGATCACCATGGAACCGGATGAAGTTTTAGTGGAAGATTATCTGCAACAACAAGGACGGTTCAGACATCTGAAAGAAGAAGATTTGGACATCATTCAGGAAAGGGTGGATTACGAGTGGAAAATCCTGCTTCAAAGATCCATGATAGAGCCGTTTCGAATAAATTTTTGAATATTTTGTTACTTAAGTTTAAAAATAGTTACAAGCGTTATATTTTATCTGTATTCATTCAAAAAATGTTCATTAAAATTTCAGGAATTTTTTCTTCATAAGCCACATTCATGTCAGAAACTGGTTTTTCCCCAAAATCAACCAGGACCATGCCGGAAAATTTTTGGGATTTATAGACTTCCACCCTGAAAAGAGTCCCTTTTTTATCAATGGAAAATTGCTTAAGAATATTTCTTTTTAAAATCGTCATACCCGATTCATTGGTAATCTCTGGTTTTGTAAACCCGATAACATTGACCCTATGGCCTTTTAAACTTTTGACCATAAATTCATCCTTCACGGTCACACTATTTCCAAAGGGCACGGTTTTATGGACTCCGTCAACAATCATATCAATGGCATCAAGGCTGAAATCATAATCAAAATATTGGGGATATAAATGCGTGAGCTGACGGTTTCCGTGAAATACACGGTATTCATTCCCCGAAGTCACAATGGTCATGAGCGGATTATTGACCTGGAACTCAAGAACACTGTTTTTTTTCAAAGGAATATAGTTTAAGCGGTTTCTGACATTTTCGATTTTCAAGAGAATTTTCCGGTTGTTCAAAGCCACTTGAATATTGTCATCAATGGCGGTTTTAATATGGCGTTCAGACAACTTAAAATTTCGTTTAAATTTAATGCCGGCCTGGTTAAAAAACGATTCAATGGCCAATAGATGGTAATAGGCCCGTTTGGCTGTGGGAAAAGATTTGCTGGCTTCCACACCAAAGGCGGACTTGTGGTTTTTGATGGCAAAATAAGTCAGGGTTTTTGCCATTTCTTCATTGCCTTTTTGAGTTTTTGTATTGTTTAAATTAAAGTGTTCATTTTGATTTAACAGATGGTTGTTGACATGGGCCACTGTTTTTTTTGCAATAAGTGTGAGATTTGAAAATGTACCGGAGTTCACACGTTCCTGGTCAATGATGATGCACTGGCCCCACCGGTTCTGATTGTGAAGAATGTCATGATAGGTGTTCCTATAAAACCCCGAGCCATCGTGAAGGTTTAAAACAAGATCCACTTTGGGATCAATAATCAACTTTTTTATTTTCTCAATGGTATGATATTCGGGATCTTTGGGATGAAGCTTGTCAAATTTTCTGTTCAGATCGCCGTAAACCCCTCGGGAGCGTTTGATAATACTCAAAAAATTCAAATTGGGTACTACCCAGACATTACCGGATAAAATATCATAATGTGTAACAATAAGGGAGGCTGCATTAAACCCTCCGGGTTCGTCTCCCTGGATGCCGCCGATAATCAAAAGGGTATGGCCGTCAACCCCGGATTCCAGTTTGTGAACGGAAAACCCCAAGTCAGGAATTGATGATGCAAAACTGCTGTTGCCTGTCAAACAGCCGAATACGCTCAAAAAAAACAGGACGCACCAATATCTTTTAATTTTATACAACTTTGATATGCCAGGGTTCAAATCTTACACCAATGTTGTTATCGCGTTCGTATCTGAATTTTAAATAACCAAGATTTATCAATTTTTTATACACCTTGGTCTGTATAAACCGTTCCGTAAAATTATGGATGCCGTATCCTTTTTTTCCCACGTCAAAATCCCCGATACCATGAAAGGAATATCCAGGTGGAGCAAGAGATCTGGAAGCCATGGAAAGGTTTCCGCAGCTTGCCGAAGCCTTGTTTAAAAACAGCAAAAACTGTTTCATAACGCTGCGGACGCCTGATGTCAGAATAACGTCATCACCGACTTTTTTTTTGATCTGGTTGTAAAGCTCAATGGGCTTACCTCGGTAAAGATAATTTCCAGTTGCCGGGATTTTCTTGACTTTCTTTTTAATGATTTTTTCAGTAATGGTTTTGATGGGTTTTTCACCCATAAATCCATACTCATTTACCCGGGAATAAAAAATCATTTCAAAAAACTCCAGTTCTTTTTTTGAAAAACTGCCAATGGCTGAATAAGATTTTCCAATCCGTATGGCATCGTCAAAATTCAAAAGGCAGAAATTTGCATAACCAACTATTTTCTGCATCTTTATCAGGCGGGCCAGAGAAGCATCTAAAACAGGGAAAAGTTTTTTATCAAGAAAAATATCTTCATCATAGACTTTGTTAAAAAGCCGTTTCTTTAACAATTGATCTTTAATATGGGAATCAAACTGATTGGAATGATCTTCAACAGCCCCGGATGTACTTGCAAACACAATGGGTCTGGCTGTCATTGTCAAAAAAAAAGCAGCCTGTTTTAAAAATGTTCTTCTATGCATTCGTCCATATCTTAACGGCAATCCAAGATTAATACTTCTGTATTATAAAATATGCCATTTGGATAAAGTAATATAATTTCTCATAAGCTTCAAGGTGAAATCCAATAGGGCTGCAAAATCACAATGGCCGATGTCGTTATCAAGACTCATGATTAGTAATACATGGGTAAATAATTATCACATCATAAGAATTTATAAAGATTAAAGATTGTACCTGTCAAATTTCCTTGCATAATAACCCTCTCACGTTTATCATATTGACTAATTTTTAACATTTTTTTTGAGTATTATACCTTATGTCAAAAGGCAATATATGAACAATTCAAAGAATAATAAAAACATGTGATGAAAAAAAACAAACTTCTGCTATATATAATGTTCGCGGTAGTTTGCGGTATCTGGCTGATATCGTTTTCTCATTTCCGGGAAGATTTTTTAGGACAATTTTATTATATGCCGTTTCTTGGGGTTATTGCAGCTACCATAGCCAACACAACACCTGCTGCAGCGGGAATCGTTTATTTTCCCGTGTTGACCCGCTTACAGATAAGTCCTGTAACAGCCGTTCAGTTCAGCCTGATTATTCAGGCATACGGCATGGGGCTTGGAACCTTTAAATGGTATCTTGTCAATAAAAGACTGTTCATGGCCAATGTTATGCCGTTATGCCTGTCAGGCGGTGTTCTTGGTATCATAATCAGCATTGTTTTCATTCCAATGAAAAATCCTGAATTGTTGAGTCTGACATTTAACACCATCAGTTTTATAGTGACCCAGGTTATATTTTTTTCAATTCTTTTCAGACGCACTTACCCTAATTTTACCATTAATTTAAATCTTCTTAATATGATTGTTTTGTTTACCTTCTCATTGGTGGGCGGACTTGTTTCCGGTTGGATCGGATTCGGCATTGACACAATGTTTTATTTCCTTTTAACTTTTATTTTTAAAATTAATCCCGCCATAGCCATTGTCACAAGTATTTCCATTATGGCCGCCGTATCTGTTGCAGGCACGGTACTCAATATTATTTTTAACCAGGTTCCCCTGTCTTTGTGGTATTCGGCCGTACCGGGAGTTACAATCGCAGGATTGTTTTTTGCCTCCTATTTTGCCGTTAAAATCGGTGCGAGAAATATTCTTATATTGTTTGCTTTTCTTTTGAGCGTGGATTTTTTTATGGCTTTCTGGACCCAGCAAACCATACCAATGAACCAGACATTTAAACTGATTTTTACTTATATTCTTGTTCTTTATTTGCTTGTGATACATGTGAAAATATTTAAACAAAGTTATAAAAAAATCAATCCGGAAATAGGAAAATTCAAGTCTGATCAAGGTTGAATTTGATCCGAATAACAGGTTTGATTTGCTGTTTAATGAAAAACATTGCCGTATCAAAATGGAAAAAATCATGATGAAGAATCTTAAAAAAGTATTATTGCCCATGGGTTTGTTTTTATTTTTATTGAATCCACCTTGTTTCGGGCAGCAGTTTTTCAGGGATATAAAAACGGTTAAAATATCTGTCATTGAAAACGAACATATCCATAATATGGCAAGAAAAACCGTTCGTGCCGTTTATGAAAAAATAGGTATTGAGGTTATATTTTGTGAGTTGCCTGCCAGACGGGCTTTGGAATGGGCCAATGCCGGAAAAACAGACGGTGACCTGGCTCGAATTGATGGAACTGAAAAAAAATTTACGAATTTGATTAAAATTTTAACTCCGGTCACAACCTTTAAAGGCGTTGTCTTTACTAAAAAAATAAAGACAAACATTCAGTCCTGGAATGACTTGAAAGGGTTGAGTGTCGGCATCATTGCCGGGATTCGCTATTCTGATATCGGCACAAAGGGATTGGACCGCATTCAGGCAAAAGATATGACCCATCTTATGACCCTGCTTTTCCTGGACCGCCTTGAGGTTGCAATAGCAGATCTTGATTCCGGACAAATTGAAATAAAGAAAAATTTTCCAGAATCAAAAATTCATACTATTGGTCGCCCGCTTGACTCAGCGCCATTATTTCATTTTATTCACAAAAAAAACAAAGGTCTTGTTCCCAGGTTTGAATCAGCACTTCGGGATATGCTGAAGAGCGGACAGATTGATTTAATTAGAAAAAAAGTACTGCAGGAGGTATTGTTTTGATCAAGAGCAAGATGGGGTATAAGCTTGTAGTATCAATTGTCTTGTTCAGTTCAGTGATTACGCTTATTGCAACAGGCTTGCAGATTTTCATGGACTATCGTGTTGAAATAGACAGGGTCAACAACTACGAAACCATGATCAGGAAAAGTTATCTGAAAAGCATTGTCACAAGTGTCTGGGTGTATGATGACCAGCAGATTCAAACACAACTCAACGGCATCCTTCAACTGCCGGATATGGAGCATCTTGAGATCCTTTCGGATACGGGTGCGGGCTGGGGTGTGGGACACAGAGCATCAAAAAATAATTTAAATTATGAGTTCCCCTTGTTGTATTCGTACAAAGGTGAAGATGTAAAAATCGGAACCCTGCATGCGGTTGTAAGTCTTGATAATATTTACGCACGCCTGATCAAAAAAGCCATTACCATTTTGATAAGTAATGCGGTCAAAACATTTCTTGTATCAGGATTCATATTGTTGATATTTCAATATTTGCTTACCCGTCACCTTTATTCTCTTTCCAGGTGGATGAGGCATCTTGATATCGGTAAATCCTTTGAAAAATTCCAACTGAACCGAAAACCTGACAAGTCAGGCCAAAACGATGAATTGGATGAACTTGTTCTATCAATAAACCAGATGCAGGACAATTTGAAAAATTATTTTGGTGATTTAATTAAAAGTGAAAAAAAATATAAGATACTCATTGAAAATATACCAATCAAGGTCTTTCATAAAGACATAGAATCTGTTTATGTTGCATGCAATATAAATTATGCCGTGGATTTGAACATTCAACCGGATCAGATAGCCGGAAAAACAGATTTTGATTTTTTTTCAAAAGAGCTGGCAAAAAAATATCTGTCCGATGATAAACGCATAATCAAGTCAGAAAAGATTGAGTCCTTTGAAGATCAATATATTTATCCGGGCGGTAATAAAATTATTGTCCAGTCAATAAAAGCGCCTGTTCGGGATGAAGACAATAAAGTCATTGGTTTGATTGGTGCGTTGATTGATTTAACGGAGCTGGAAAAGGCCAAAACCGACCTTAAAAAAAGCGAGGAAAGATTCATTAGGTTAATGGAAGGTTTGCAGAAAACCCATTTTTTTTTCAGCCAGGATACCCAGGGTAATTTTACATACCTGAGTCCATCCATCAAAGATGTTCTGGGATATAGTGAAGAAAATTTTTTAACACATTATACCCGGTATTTAACGGATAATACAATAAACAAAGAAGCTATTCGGTTGTCTGAAATGGCGGTTAAAGGCTTAAAACAATTGCCCTATGAAATCGAACTCTTCCACAACAACGGCACCATCCGTCAGCTCCAGGTGACTGAAGCCCCTGTTTTTGATACTCATGGAAAAGTCGTTTCTATTGAAGGCATGGCCCATGATGTCACTGAAATTAAAAAAATTGAAACTCAACTTCGCCAGGCTCAGAAAATGGAAGCCATTGGGACTTTGGCCGGAGGGATTGCACATGATTTTAATAATATCCTCAGCCTGGTTTTAGGATATGCCGAAATGATCCTGGATGATGCCCCCAAAGGATCAATAATCAAAAAAAATACGGAAAATATTCTGACAGCAGGACACAGGGCAAAAGATATGGTAAAACAAATTCTTGCGTTCAGTCGTCAATCCGATTTGGAGTGTATCCCCTTTCAACCTGCCGTCATAGTAAAAGAAGCATTTAAAATGATTCGTCATTCCATCCCGACCACCATAGACATTCAAGAGGATATTGATCCGAACTGTGATTTGATTATGGCAAGCCCGGCCCAGGTTCATCAAATCGTAATGAATCTGTCTACCAATGCTTTTCATGCCATGGAACAGACAGGCGGCTGTATTTTTATCTCTCTGAAAAACCGGAAAATTGATGTTAAAGACGTTATCCGCAATGAAACCGGGCTATTACAAGGGCAATTTATTGAATTAATCATTAAAGATACAGGGCCTGGAATTGATCCTGCGATTCAAGATAAAATATTTAATCCATACTTTACAACAAAAGAAATTGGTAAAGGGACAGGTATGGGCCTGGCAATTGTTCATGGTATTGTCCAAAGCTATGGAGGGGCAATCACAATTGAAAGCAACAAAAGTGAAGGCGCTGCTTTTCATGTGTTTTTTCCTGCAACAAAAAGTAAAATCACAGCAGAAGATACAAATGAACCTGTTCAAAAAGGATCTGAAAGAATCTTATTGGTGGATGATGAAGAAGAACTGCTTAATATGACGGCAGATATGCTCAAAAGATTAGGATACAAGGTTACGGCAAGGCAAAGCAGTATTGAAGCTTTGAAAATCTTTAAAAATAAACCAGACCGGTTTGATCTTATAATAACTGATCAGACCATGCCCGTAATGACGGGTGCAAACCTTGCACAACAAATGATGCAAATCAGACCGGATATTCGTGTTATTTTGTGTACCGGATACAGCTCAATCCTTTCTAAAACCCAGGCCATGGAAATGGGAATTAAGCAATTTGTATTAAAACCTGTTACACAAAAAGAGATTGCCGGTTTGATCCGAAAGGTTCTGGATGCTTCCTGACAACTGTTTTTTTTAACATATCCGTTTAATAATAGACAATACGATGATGATATTTGTTGAAATTCACTATCCATACCAGAAGATATAATTCTTGTTTTTTTTACAATCTGCGTTAATATTCAACTTCATTTGAATTGGAGGGTCTGATCACAAGACCCCCATTAGTTTATTGTTATCAAGCCTGAATTAGAATTGATAAGTTAAAGGAAAATATGAAACGAATTTGTGTGTTTTGCGGATCAAGCCCCGGGTCAGAGCCGGAATATATTGAAATGGCGGTACAACTGGGAAAAGAACTTTCAAAAAATAAAATAGGACTCGTTTACGGGGGCGGAAGTGTCGGAATGATGGGTGTTCTTGCCGATTCAGTCGTAAAAGCCGGAGGTGAGGTCACAGGCGTTATCACAAAAAAGCTGTTTGAAATGGAAGTGGCTTTTACCGAGTTGTCTGATTTAAGAGTCGTGGAAACCATGCACGAGAGGAAAGCTATGATGGCAGAGCTTTCAGATGGATTTATAGCCCTGCCGGGCGGGTTTGGCACCATGGATGAAATATTTGAAATACTTACCTGGTCTCAGCTCAATATTCTTCAAAAGCCCTGCGGTTTTTTGAATGTAAAAGGGTATTATAATAAATTGATTGATTTTATTGATCACATGATTTTACATGATTTTATTAACAAAGCCTGCAGGACTATTGTACAAGTGGACGAACACCCGACAAGCCTTCTGGAAAAATTTCAAAATTATTCGCCGTTATCAGACGATAAAGGTGAATGGGCTAAAAAAATGGCTGGCAATGAATAACAAAACAAATAACACAATGAATACAACAGATATGGATACAAAAAAGGTTAATATGTTTGATAGTCAATGCATGGATATTGATACGCTTGAAACGGCCAGCCAGTTGTTTTTTCAAATTTTCGGAAGCCGAAAGCTTTTGGGCGAACAATTTTTCATTGATCTGGTTTCTGCTGATTTAGTTTTTACCGATCTGGGTTTTGCCAATCTGGACGGTGAGCCGAAAAAAAAATTGTTTGAAACGCTTTTGATAAGATGCGGATATGAAAACAATTTCCCCGGTTTTTTTCAGGCTGTTTGTTTACAGATAAGCCGTCGGGAAAAAAATGAAATCATCATCAACAATATTCGAATTCCCAACCTTTATCTGTACCAACTGCTGGAAATCCTTGTGCCGGGAAACCATCTGTATTCTGTAAAAACCATTGATCAACTTGAACAAATTGCATGGGTCAGGGCAAATGATAAATTAAAACTCCAGGAAGTGATTGATCAGTTTCCGGTACGGCTTTCCGACCATGTGATTCGCCAGTCCCTGGTGTCGGACGGCATTGCAAAACAGTATCTGCCGTTTGCAGAAGAGCTTGATCCAACAGGCCATACCATTACCTTTGACGGCCATTTCAAGGCGGGGGTATTGGAACAGATGTACCGCAACCGCGTTATTTTTCTTCTGGATATGAGCTGTCCTGTCTATTGCAGGTTCTGTTTTAGAAAGCATAAAAGTACCCGCAAAGAAAAAACTCCGACACCCGAAGATGTTCTGGCTGCCGTTGATCATGTAAAAAACCATTCTGAAATCAAAGAAATACTGATCACCGGCGGAGAGCCTTTGCTCAACAAGCTAAATCTTGAAACCGCCATCAACTCCTTGATGACGATTGACCATGTTCAAACCATCCGTATTGCCACCCGGTCTGTTGCCTATTATCCGGAACTTTTTTTAAAAAACAACAAGGAATATATCCGATACCTTCTGGACAAAAACACCCAATGCATGGCCCATGGCAAACGCATTGAGATAGGGCTGCATTTTGTTCATCCTGACGAGGTTTCCATTCAATGTCTTGACATCATATCGAAATTTGTTAAAAATGGAATTCAGGTCTATCTTCAGACGCCTTTTTTAAACGGGTTGAACACGGATGGAAAGACTTTGGCTACGTTGTTCACCCTGTTAAGACAGGCCGGGGTAAAAATTTATTATATTTTTACGCCCTGCCATACCATCCACGGAACAAAGGAATACTGGACACCTATTTCACAGGCTTTTGAAGCGTTGAAGTACCTGCGGGCAAACGTGTCTGACCGGTGTATTCCCAAATTGTGTACGGCAACTTCTTTGGGGAAAATCGAGTGGCATACCAGCGGATGGGCAGTTGAAACAGATAAGACAGATGAGAACTACACCTGGATCAGAACCCCTTATACACCCGCCTACTTTGATGCCTTTGTTTCCGACACTTCGTCAATGCCGGATTTCAGGGTTAATGATGAAGGAACCCTTGACGCAAAGTTTTTGCTCAACATGGGCGATGACCGTTTGATTGCGGGCAAAAGACCTTGTGACAAAGCTTTGCTGAAAACAGCGGAACCTGATGTAACTTTTGAACAGATAGAAGATATTTGTTCCTGCCTGCTGACTGCCCGACCATTGCCTGCTGCCGGCATTGACCGGACACCGTCGAAATTGATCTGTCGTACACATAAAACCAGGGTTGAAATGTATCCGGGGTCAGACGCAGACGATAGTGTATTTGAATACATTCAGCAAAATTCCGACATCACGGATGTGGTGATTCACTTGCAAAATGACGGTTCATTATCTGTGGAAAAATCCATAAAAGAAACAGGTTGCGTGGTTAAACGGCTGAAAACTTTTGCTCATATTGTATGTATCAGGATCTGCTGCCTGCAGTTTAATCGTCAGCCACAGATTTTTACAACAAAGCTTATTGATACAATATCCCAATGGTGTGACTTTTCAATTGCCGATCCAGTAAGAATCGAGATTGAAGCCTGGTTTATGCTGCCCCAAGAAATTGGTGACCTGCATGGACAAATTGCAAAAAAATTGATTCAAAAAGGCGTGAACATATATGCCAATGTCCCGTTGATCCGGGGGGTCAATGATCGGCCCGAAATTCTTGAAATTCTTGCCCACAAGCTGAGACATGCGGCCATAGAGTTTCATCACATGTATGTGGCAGGTCTTGATATCCAAAAAAAGTTCAATGCGGATCAGCCTGTTGACGCACAGCAGGTCATTGATATTGCCTCCAGAATTCGAAAAGAGTGTTCAGGAAGGCAAATTCCGTTATATATGGTTCAAACTCCTTTGGGAGATGTTGATTTTGACTTCCGGGATTTTATCTCTGAACTATGAGATTCTGTCAACTTTGATATTAAGAATTCTTGCAATCCGTTTTGCCATGTCAAATGTATGTATCTTGCAAAGACTTTTTTGGGAGTTCAAAACTATATTTTTTTATGGTCCCTTCGTCAAATGCACAACAGTATTTCTTCCTTGTCGCTTGGCTTCATATAATTTTTTATCTGCTTCCTTTATCATGTCTTCTATACTTTTGTGACCATCAAATTCACACAATCCTGCACTTATGGTTATGGTCTCACCTACTGTAAACTGATAATTTTCAATGGTAGAACAAAGTTTTACGGCCAATGCCTTAGTTCCACTCAAATCGGTTTCAGGGCACATCACTAAAAATTCTTCTCCACCCCATCTGCCAACAATATCTGTCGATCGTAAAGTGTTTTTCATTAATTGTGATATTTCATAAAGCACAGAATCCCCTGCTTGATGGCCATAGGTGTCATTGATTTTTTTAAACCAATCTATGTCAATCATGATGAGTGAAAAACTATTTTTGTATCGAATTGCACGCTTCCATTCTTTTTCCAATTCATTATTAATCTTATGGCGATTTGGTAATTTTGTGAGTTGATCTGTTATAGAAAGCAATTCAAGCTTTTCATTTATAGTTTGCAATTCTATATTTTTATTATACAACTCATTTTCTGTGAACTGTTCGATATCAGTGGCTATTGTACCAATTTCATTGTTTGGATATTCATAGCCAGAGTCATGATCGCAATTGCCTGTAACAATAGCATTAACACTCTTTTTAAGCTCAATTAACGGCACAATAAATCGTTTGCTTAATGAAGCGCTTAAAACCCAGGCAAGTAAAACGGCTACAACGCCGATGATTAAAATACTGACAAATGTTTGCAGGATAATCGGCTTGATAATTTCTCTTTTATCCACTACTGTTATAATAATCCACCCAATGTTGTCAATTCGGCTGTAGCAAGCGAGTTTATAAGTATCCTTCAGTTTATAGCTAAACTCCCCATTTTTTTTATCAAACTTTACTGAAGAATTGATTATATCCGAGACGGTTTTGCTTAAAACTGAATTTTCATGATGTATAAGTATTTTCCCATCCGGTTTTACTGCAAAGCTATAAGATGATTCGTAGTTCTCCCCTCGTTTTTTCAATAAATTTGCAACCGTATCAATAGAGCAATCAATCGATATAACCCCATTAATTTTATTTTCAACATCAACCAACACCTTGCTGATAGAAACCAACCACTCCTTAGTTTTTATTTCTTTATAGGGCAGCCCGCCTGAAATGTCTGGTGCGGATTTTATTGCCTCTTGATACCAGGGGCGAACAACTGAATTATAGCCTTCCGGAGGTGTATAGTTATTTATCAACAAAGAACCATTCTTATAGCCTGAATAAATATAATTGATATCAGGATCAGCAATTTCAAGAGATTTGTATAAATTCAATATATCTTGAAGATCGTTTGCTCCAAGCGAAGGGGCATTTTGAATTTTTCTATTACTTGCTAAAAATTGAACGGCATTGTGAATTTTGGTAAAATAACCGGCTATAAAATAATTTACAGCTTGATTTCTTTGCCTGATAACAACATAAGCATTAGAAATGCCGGCATAGTAAAGAAAACTCGACGATAAAATGCTGAATATTATTAATATTGAACATGAAAGGATTATACTGCTTTTGAATAATTCTTTTCTGATAGTCATTTTGTTTGCACTATTAATCCCCTCGTTTTTTTATCATGGTATTTTTCCATGCTCACAAAAATAAAACAAATTAACGTGATTAAAACTTTTTTTCAAGAAATGATTTTGTTGATTCTCGGTTTGCTAATAATTTTTATAATCCATAAGTTTTCATAAAAAATTGTTAGACTCAAGCTTATAAAGGCCTTTACATATAAAATATATATTGATACTCACTCATTTGTGATTATTCGTATATATCGCAAGTAATCGGGATTGAGGTTCATTTTTTATACTTTATCAGGTTCAAAATCATGCTTCTTGACAATAAAAAGAACGGCAAAGTCGGCGAAAAATTCAGGGAATATCTTTCAATTCATTCAAGACTTTCCATCATTTCAGGATTGTTTTCTATTTATGGGTTTGAAGCATTAAAACAAGAACTTACTAAAGTCGAAAGTGCCTTTTTTCTTTTTTCAGACCCACCCGTATCAAAAGATGGTCTTTCTTCCCATTTGATCCGCAAATTAAATGGGGACAAATTTGAAAGGCGATTTCAAAATCAGCTCAATCAGACTAAGATAGCCAGAGAATGCATAAACTGGTTATCGCAGAAAGCCCAAATAAAGGCCGTTAAAAAACCGCACACATTAAATCAGAATCTTTTTCATATTAATAATCAAGAAGAATCTATTGCTATCAGCGGCAGTTCCCACTTCACTGCATCCGGTTTAGGATATTGTGAATCTGATGCCTATGCCATGAACATATGCTCATCAGACACGGAGAACACAAAAGCATTGCTTGAGTGGTTTGACAGCATCTGGAAAAATAAGAGTGCTGTTGAAGATATTAAAGAATTGTTTCTTGATCACCTGGAATCAATCAGCCGGGATCGGTCTCCTGAATTTATTTATTTTTTGATCCTTTTCAATATTTTCAAAGATTATCTGGGTGAAATTGATGAAGAAAAAATCATAAAAACAAAAACCGGTTTTAAAGACACGATAGTCTGGAGCAAACTTTATAAATTCCAGAAAGACGGTGTGATGGGAGCCATTGATAAACTTGAAAAACACAATGGCTGCATCATTGCAGACAGTGTGGGATTGGGCAAAACTTTTGAGGCTCTTGCAGTTATCAAATATTATGAATTGCGAAATGATCGCGTTTTGGTGATTGTCCCTAAAAAACTGCGGGAGAACTGGACCATATACACCATCAATGACAAGCGCAATATTTTTTCGTCAGACCGGTTTAATTTTGATGTGCTGAATCATACTGATTTGACAAGGTTTTCCGGCATGTCCGGGGAAATCAACCTTGAGACCCTGAACTGGGGAAATTATGACCTGGTTGTAATTGATGAATCCCACAATTTTCGAAACAACAATTCCGGCAGAAAAGGAATAACACGTTACGCAAGGTTGATGAACCAGATTATCCGGTCCGGTGTAAAAACCAAAGTCTTGATGCTGTCCGCCACTCCTGTGAATAACCGGATGAATGATTTGAAAAATCAGGTGGCATTTATTACCGAAGGCATTGATGACAGCTATGCGGATTTGGGGATTTTCAGCATAGAGCAAACCCTTAAAAAAGCTCAGACACGTTTCAATCAATGGCTCAGGACGGATTCCGATGAAAGACGGGTTCAAGATCTCCTGGAGATGATGAACTTTGATTATTTTCAACTGCTTGATCTTTTGACCATTGCCCGCTCCAGAAAACATATTGAGAAATACTATGACATCAAAGAAATCGGAGAATTCCCGAAACGACTTGCGCCCATCAACATAAAAGAAGACATTGATCTTGAAGATCGTTTTCCTCCTTTAAGACATATCAATCGCCAGATACGACGCCTTAACCTGAGTGCCTATGCTCCGCTCAAGTATGTCAAGATGGAAAAACGCGAAGAATACAGCCGGAAATATGATGTTACGGTCAAAGGGGGATCTGTATTTAAACAGGTGGATCGTGAACAAAGTCTGATTCATTTGTTGCGGGTGAACATACTCAAGCGCATGGAAAGTTCCATCAACTCTTTTGCCATTACCCTTGAAAAACTGCTGCGAATGGTCAACAACCTGATTGAAAGAGTTGATACCCAAAATGACGGGGAGCTTGCAGATATCGGAATTGAGGATATTGAAATTGACTCTCCAGACTTTGAAGCCTTTTTGATTGGCAACAAGATCAAGGTGCTGCTCAAAGATATTGACCGGATACGATGGAAACAGGATCTGGAAGAAGACAGACTCAATCTGTCCGAATTACTCAATGAAGCACGGCAAATAAATCAAACCCGTGATGCAAAGCTCAACAAGATCAAAGACATCATTACCTGGAAATGCGATAATCCTATAAATCTTACCAACAAAAAAATTATTATATTCACGGCTTTTGCAGACACTGCCATGTATCTGTATCAACATATTGCCAAATGGGCATATGCTGAACAGGGTATTCATTCTGCTCTGGTCACCGGCAGTAATACCAATAAAACCACCCTGCCGGGCATCCAAAAAGATTTAAATTCCATCCTTACTTTTTTTTCTCCTGTTTCCAAGGAAAGGGATAGAATAGATGATACCCTGTCCACCCAAATTGATATTCTTATTGCCACGGACTGCATATCAGAAGGCCAGAACCTTCAGGACTGCGATTATCTGATTAATTATGATATTCACTGGAATCCGGTTCGCATTATTCAGCGGTTCGGCCGGATTGACCGTTTGGGGTCTAAAAACAAGAAGGTTCAGCTGGTCAATTTCTGGCCCAACATGGAACTGGATGAATATATCAATCTTGAAGCCCGTGTGAGCGGCAGGATGGTTCTGTTGGATATCTCTGCCACGGGTGAAGAGAACGTTATTGAATATGATGAAAAAAAAGGAATGAATGATCTTGCATACCGTCGCAGGCAATTAAAAGAACTTCAGGAAAATGTGGTGGATCTGGAGGATATTTCCGGCGGAATTTCCATAACCGACCTGACATTGAATGATTTTCGAATGGATTTGTCAGAATACATGAAAAATAATATGGCCTCGCTGGAAAAGGCTCCGTCTGCCATCTATGCGGTAACGACCATAAAAAATCAGTTTTCGGAAAAAGAACTGGAACCGGGGGTTATTTTCTGCCTTAAAAACATCAGTGCCAAAACAATCCGGAAAACAGCCTGTTCACTTGAACCCTATTATCTGGCGTATGTCTCTGATAATGGTGAAATTAAATTGAATTTTATCCATGCAAAAAAGATCCTGGATATATTAAAAAAAGAATGTGTCCGGCAAAACACACCGAACCTGAATGCGCTTGAACTGTTCAACCGGGAAACCCACAACGCCAAAGATATGTCAAACTATCGAAATATGCTGGAAACCGCCATCCAGACCATTATCGGCAAGGAAGAGGAAAAAGGGGTGGAAAGTCTTTTCAGCCGTGGCGGTACCAATCTTTCCCAAGAGACCTTCAACGGCATGGAGGATTTTGAAGTGGTTTGTTTTCTTATTTTGAACCGGGAAAACAGATGATTGATTTTTATGCCGCATTGAACATACCGGATGCCTGTTATCTGGGCAAACGCATATTTAAAAAGCTTGTTTACGATCATACAAAGCTCAATGCAACAGACAAAAAAGCCTTTGCCGATGATGTTGACGGTATTGAGTGGAAATACACCTTAAAGCCTTCAACCATAAACATTCCCCGCTATGAAGACGAGGATCATGAATATCTTGAAGTCGCGATTATCGATGTGATCCTCAAAGCCCCACACCGGCATAAAAGAATTGCTAAAATCATTCAAAGGGCCATTCCTTATCCAGCCATGATTGTTTTCAGGTATGACATATCCATTGCCTTGAATCTGGCATTAAAACGAATTAACCGGGCGGATCAAAATAAGATCATGGTGAAAGCGTTCCATGATACCCATTGGATGAATCTTGACAGCCCGTCAGATCAGGAAACGGATTTTTTTAAAAGCCTGGACATCAATAATTTTGCCTTTAATCATTTTTATGACTGGTATGCGGATCTTCTCCAAAGAGTTGTGGCCCTTAACTGCGCCCGTATCAGCGGGAATTATACAATGGAGTCCCATAAAACCGATGTTGACAGGGTGGAAGAATTAAGGGAAATATACGATTTGGAACAACAACAAAACAGGTTACGGTCCGACTTGAAAAAACAAATTCAATTCAGCCGGAAGGTGGATTTGAATATGCAGATAAAAAAAATAACCGAGCAGATAGACTACCATAAATCAAGGATATGATATGCCGGAACAGATAATGGAAACACTTGACCCGAAAATTGACGGCAGCAGCAAAGATATTGTTCAGGAGAATATTGAAAAGTTAAAGGAAATTTTTCCGGAAGTTTTTACAGAAGATAAAATCGATATTCACAAACTCAAAGAGGCATTGGGAGATTATACCGACTCCAAAGAAGAACGGTACAATTTTACCTGGCACGGAAAATCCATGGCCCGACGAATTGCCCAGACCCCTTCCACCGGCACGCTGCGGCCCTGCAAAGAGGAAAGCAAGGATGGGGACACTACCGGCAACCTGTTTATTGAAGGCGACAACCTGGAAGTATTAAAACTGCTCCAGAAATCCTACCACAAAAAAATAAAAATGATTTATATTGATCCGCCCTACAATACCGGGAAAGAGTTCATTTATCCGGATAATTACAAGGATAATCTGGATACCTATTTAAGATACACAGGCCAGGTTGATGACGAAGGATACAAGTTTTCCAGCAATACTGAACAGTCGGGCCGGTATCACACCAACTGGTTAAATATGATGTATCCGAGACTGAAGCTGGCCAGGAATCTTCTTCGGGATGACGGGGTTATTTTTATTTCTATTGATGATAATGAAGCAGCGAATTTGAAAAAGATTTGTGATGAGATTTTTGGTGAGGATAATTTTTTAGGAACAATTGTATGGAAAAAGAAAACAAACGGTAACAACATGGGATATGTTCCGCCAGTTCACGATTTTATACTCTGTTATGCCAAAATCATATCTGATGAATGCCTTCTTGGTTTTCCATTGGAGGAAGATTTTATCAAACAAAATTATTCCAACCCAGATCTTGATCCAAGGGGTCTATGGACTACTTCAGATCTTTCAGCAAATCATAAAGGCCCCTTTTTCTCTATTAAAAACCCCAATACTGGGAAGGTATACAATCCACCTTCTGGTAGATACTGGGTTTTCAATGAAATTGATGTAAAAAAAAGAATTGAGGACGGTAGAATTATTTTTGGAAAAACAGGTAAAGCAGGGCCAGTGCAAAAAAAATTTCTTAGCGAACGGGATTCGACTCGAATTAAAGCTGAGTCATGGTGGGACAAACACGGAATGAATTCAGATGGTACTGAAGAACTTAAGCAAATTCTAAAAAAAACAAAAATATTTGACCACCCAAAACCATCAATAACGATACAGCACATGATCAATATCGCAACAGAGAAGAAAGACATTATCATGGATTTTTTTGCTGGCACCGCACCAACTGCTCATGCCGTTATGAAGCTTAATAAACAAGATGGTTCTACCCGAAAATTTATTATGGTTCAGCTTCCTGAACCTTGTGGCGAAAAATCAGAAGCCTTCAAAGCCGGTTACAAAACCATCGCAGACATCGGAAAAGAACGTATCCGTCGAGCCGGGGACAAGATCGTGGAAGAAAACCAGGATAAAGAAGGCATAGAAAATCTGGATATCGGATTCAAAGTATTCAAGCTGGATTCCTCCAACATCAAACCCTGGGATGCAGATTTTGACAACCTTGAAGATGCGCTTTGGGATTCAATTGAAAACATTAAGAAGGATCGGACCCAGGACGATGTTTTGTATGAACTCTTGCTCAAGTTCGGCCTTGATTTGACCCTGCCCATTGAAGAGCGCAAAATTGCAGACAAAACCATTTATGTCATCGGCCTTGGCGCTTTGGTGATCTGTCTTGATTCCGACATCACCATTGATGTGGTGGAGGGCATTGGAAAGCTGAAACAAGAGCTTGAACCTGAAATCATGCGGGTGGTTTTCAAGGACAGCGGGTTTAAAAATGATGTGGTCAAAACCAATGCCGTTCAAATTTTAAGACAACACCAGATTGAAGATGTAAAGAGTCTGTAAAGGGGCTGCATGATGAAAATTAAATTCAATCCAAATCTGGGGTATCAGAAGGATGCCGTAAATTCCGTCCTGGGTATTTTTGACGGGCAAAAAATCCGTCAAAATAATTTTTCGGTTCCGACAAGTTTTGACCTGTTTAAAACACAATCCGATCTTGGGATCGGCAACAAGCTGGATCTGCTGGATGATGAGCTGCTGGACAATGTCCGCACAATGCAGCTCAAACAAGGGTTGAAACAGTCAGAAACCCTCAATTCAATGGATTTTACCGTTGAAATGGAAACCGGCACGGGAAAAACCTATGTATACCTTCGCTCTATCTTTGAAATGAACAAACGGTTCGGGTTTACAAAATTTATTATTGTGGTGCCGTCCATTGCCGTCAAAGAGGGCGTGTACAAGTCTTTGCAGATTACTGAACAGCATTTCAAAGGGCTGTATGAGAATGTTCAATATGATTATTTTATCTATGATTCGGCCAAGCTGGGTGAGGTGAGAAATTTTGCCACCAGTGACTATATCCAGATCATGGTGATCAATATTGATGCATTTCGCAAAAGTTTTACCGATCCTTCAAAGGAAACCCGCGCCAATATTATTCACCGGACCAATGATCGCTTGAACGGTACAAAACCCATTGAATTTATTCAAGACACACACCCCATTTTGATCATTGATGAGCCCCAGAGTGTGGACAGCACGCCCAAATCAAAAAAAGCCATAGCCTCGTTAAACCCTTTGTGTACCCTGCGGTATTCGGCCACACACAAAGACAAGTACAATTTGATGTACAAATTGGATTCCATTGATGCCTATGAACAAAAGCTGGTCAAGCAGATCGAGGTGGCAACCGTCAATGTGCAGGATGGACACAATAAAGCCTATATCAAATTGTTGGGGGTCAATAATAAAAAAAGCCCGATCACGGCAAGAATCGAATATGATGCCATGAAAGGCGGCAAGGTAAAGCGGGAAAAAAAATGGGTTCGATCCGGGGTGGATCTATATGAGCTTTCCAAGGGCAGAAGTCTTTATGAGGGGTATATTATCAATGATATTTATTGCGAACAAGGCAACGAGTATATTGATTTTACCAGCAAGCCTGATGTGATCAGGCTGAATCAATCCGTTGGGGACGTCAATCGTGATGAATATAAACGGCTTCAGATCCGAAAGACCATTGAAGAACACCTGGAAAAAGAACTGCACCTGAACAAACAGGGCATTAAAGTCTTAAGCCTGTTTTTCATCGACAAGGTCTCCAATTACCGTTTCTATGATGAAGATGGGAATCCCCAAAAGGGTAAATATGCTCAAATTTTTGAAGAAGAGTATAAAATTTTGATTCAAAAACCAAAATATCATACTCTTTTTGAAGAAGTGGATATTGAGTCGTTGCCCGGTCAGGTTCACAATGGGTATTTTGCCGTGGACAAAAAAAAAGATGCCAGAGGAGAAAACCTGTATAAAGAATCAAAAGGGGCGGGGACAACCATTGCCGACGGGTCGGCATATGAGCTGATCATGAAGGACAAGGAAAAACTGCTCGGTTTTGATTCAAAATTAAAATTCATTTTTTCTCATTCCGCCTTAAAAGAAGGGTGGGACAACCCCAATGTATTCCAGATCTGCACCTTGAATGAGACCGTATCAGTCATGAAAAAGCGCCAGGAAATCGGAAGGGGCATGCGTATCGCCGTGAACCAGGAAGGTGAACGGGTCTATGGGTTTGATGTCAACACCCTTACCGTTATGGCCAATGAATCTTATGACGATTTTGTCCGCCGGCTTCAACAAGAGATTGAGGATGAGGAAGGGATTCGGTTCGGGGTGGTGGAAAAACATACCTTTGCCAATATCGTTGTTGAAAACGAACACCATGACTCTCAATATTTAGGTGCTAAGGTCTCTGAAAAAATCTGGGAACATCTGTTGGAACAAGACTATATTGATCAGAACGGCAAGATAAAAGACAGCCTGCGAAAGGATTTAAAGGCCAATTGCGTCAACTTGCCTGAAGAGTTAAAAGAGCAGGCAGGCCGGATTACAGCTTCCTTGAAAAAAGTGGCCGGTAGCCTGAATATCAAAGACGCAGGTAAAAAAGAACCGGTTTATTTAAACAAGGCGGTTTATTTGGGTGAGGAATTTAAACAGCTCTGGAACCGGATCAAATACAAAACCACTTTCAGAGTGGATTTTGCTGTAAATGAACTGGTTGAAAAATGTGCCGATTATATTAAAAACAACCTGGTCGTCGGAAAAACAAAATTCATCTATGAAAAAGACAAGGTTAAAATATTAAAAGGCGGGATTGAAGGCGGAGAAGTTCAGGAAAGTATCCATGTGTATGATGCCAAAGACTTTCAATTGCCGGACATTATCAGTTTTCTTCAAAATGAAACCAATCTGACACGAAAAACCCTGGTTGAGATTTTAACCAGGTGTGAACGCCTGCATGATTTTAAAAATAACCCTCAAAAATTCATTGATGAAGTCAGTAGCATCATCAAAAATCAAATGCGGCATGTGATTGTTGACGGGATCAAATATGAGAAAATAGGCAAGGAACATTATTATGCCCAGGAGTTATTTGAAAATGAGGAGCTTCAAGGGTATCTCAACAAGAACATGCTGAAAAGCCAAAAATCAGTCTATGATTATGTGGTTTATGATTCAGATGTGGAAGCTGGTTTTGCCAAATCTTTGGAGCAAAGTGAGGACATAAAGGTTTACGCCAAGTTGCCGGGCTGGTTTAAAATAGATACACCCCTTGGCAGTTATAACCCGGACTGGGCTGTGCTGGTGGACCGGGATAATACAGAAAAGCTGTATTTTATAGTTGAAACCAAAGGCAGCATGTTTTTTGATATGCTTCGGCCTGCTGAACAGGCCAAGATAGATTGCGGTTATAAACATTTCAAAGCCTTGAATGACAACGTTGAATTTGCAGTGGCTGACAGATTTGAAACTTTTATGGACAGGGTGGTTTAATAAAGAATGACTCAGCCTGCCAGCACATAAAATTTTTAGACTACTGCAAGGATCATGTTTTGCAACTCACTATTTTCTTGGAATATGAAACAATTTTTCCAGAATATTCTCCATGGGGCAAAACTTTGTAAAAGCGGATTGCAAAAGATTTAAGCCCACAAAGGCTGTAAAAAACAGCCAGTAAGGTGAATGAAAATGCCCGAGGATTAACGTGATTAAAATAAATGTACCTGCAATGGCTCTGATATATTGTTCCATTTCCATTTTTGTTTTCATGATTCATTCCTTTCTGGTTCGTGTTCTTTTTTATAAACCGCATAATAGGTGACTGGAATCACC
The DNA here is from genome assembly GCF_900105645.1 of Desulfobacula phenolica. Classification (NCBI taxonomy): domain Bacteria; kingdom Pseudomonadati; phylum Thermodesulfobacteriota; class Desulfobacteria; order Desulfobacterales; family Desulfobacteraceae; genus Desulfobacula; species Desulfobacula phenolica. The sequence continues at coordinate 72,716 of NZ_FNLL01000012.1, forward strand.
AGAAGTGTAAACAGGGTGGATGCAAAAAGCCCGAAGATCAACGCCCATGCCAGCCCTGAAAACACAGGATCAAAGGTGATGGGAAAAGCTCCGATGGCAGTGGTCAAGGCTGTTAATATAATTGGCCGCATCCTGACAATACCGCTTTTTAAGATGGCGTTCTGGAAAGACTCTCCTTGTTTTAAGGCATCCTGGATAAACTCGATCAATACCAGGGAATTTCTGATCACGATACCGCCAAGGGCAATCATGCCGATCATGCTTGTGGCCGTAAAAAAGACAGGGTCACTGAATCCCCCGGCGCTTTGAGTAAACAGGTTTAAGATGAAAAATCCCGGCATAATTCCCAGTATGGTCAGGGGAATGGCCATCATGATGAGCATGGGCATAAAATAAGATCCGGTATTTATCACAAGAATAAAATAAATTCCAAACAGGGCTGCGGCAAAGGCAAGGCCCATATCCCTGAACACTCTCAGGGTGATTTTCCATTCACCCTCTCCTGCCCAGTTGACGCGTATGCCGTTTTGGGGAGGATTTTGTTTCAGTGTTTTCATCATGTCCAGGACCGCTTCTCCGGGTGCCCTGCCGGTCATTTCTCCCACCACATAAACCACAGGTTCAAGATTTTTGTGGTAAATGGGCTTTTTATTGTTTGTTTCCACCACATGGACAAGCTCAGCCAGGGGGATCATTTTGCCCAGAGCAGACCTGATGGGAATCTGAGAGATTGAGATCATATCCGAGCGTTTGTCACGGGGCAGAACAATCCTGATCCATAACGGGTTTCTTTCCGGGTCCAGGTGAAGGCTTGCCGGGGTGATGCCGCCCACAGCGCTTTTCAAGGCATCAAGAATGGTTCGCGTATCAATTCCATGCAACGCAGCCTTTTCCCTGTCAATAACAATGTCCTTTCTCTGGCTGTTTTTTTCGGTCATGATTTTTATATCGGAAACATTGGATTCCTTCTCCATGACGGCTTTGATATATTCTGCGTTCTCCAGGAGTTGTTCATAGGTTTTGTCATAACCGCCATAGATTTCAGCCACAAGGGTGGACAAAACAGGAGGTCCCGGCGGCACTTCCACCAGCTGGACCCGGGCGTTGTTGTCTTGTGCGATCTTTTCAAGATCTTTTCTGATACGCAAAAGAATGGTATGGCTTTGCTGCTGCCTTTTGGATTTATGGGCCAGGTTGATGCGGATATCGGCCAGGTGGCTGCCGGTCCTGATAAAATAGTGACGGACCATTCCGTTAAAATCCATGGGCGATGATATGCCGGTAAAAGAGACAAAATTTGTGACCTCGTTCACGGTGGCAAGATATTGTTCAAATTCCCGGACCACCCGGTCAGTATATTCAAGAGAAGTGCCTTCGGGCATGTCAATAACGATCTGGAATTCATTTTTATTGTCAAAAGGCAGAAGTTTTAAGGGCACAAACCTGAAAACCGCCAACAGACATGATCCTGTCAACAAAAGTATGATTCCAATAAACAGCATGATCCGAAGATATGGTTTGTTTAAAAACGGTGCCAGGATTGCTTTATAAAGTCTGGCCGGATACGGCTCAGATGCTTTTTTATGTGCGGGCTTTTCTTTCACGGATTTTAACAGGTGATAAGATATCCAGGGCACAATGGTCAGGGCGCACACCGTGGAAAAGGTTACGGTCAGGGGGACGTTGATGGCCATGGGTGCCATATAGGGCCCCATCATGCCGGTAATAAAAGCCAGGGGAGTAAAACAGACAATTATGGCAATGGTGGACATGATCACCGGGGGCAGAACTTCTTGAACCGCAGCAAGGGTGGCCTCAAATGGTTCGAGGATCTTTTGTTTGATATGCCGCTGGATATTGTCAACATTGGTTATGGGGTCATCCACCACCAGACCCAGGGACAGGATAAGGGCAAACAAGGTGACCCGGTTGATGGTATACCCGAACAGATAGTTCATAAAAAGGGCCAGGGAAAAGGATATGGGAACGGCAATGGCCACTACACAGGCTTCGCGCCATCCAAGGGTAAATGCAAGGAGAATCACAACGGAAACAATGGCAAACCCCAGGGATTTTAACAGTTCGTTTACCTTGGCCTGGGCGGTTTTTCCATAGTTTCTGGTCACTTCAATGTACATGCCGTCGGGAATGATGGTGGTTTTGAGTTTTTCAACCTCTTCTATAAGGTGTTGGGCCACTTTAACTGCATTGGTTCCCTTTTTTTTTGAAAAGGCCAGGGTTACGCATGGGAAAGACAAAGGAACATCTGATTCAATATTGCGACTTTTTTTATAAAAATTGGAATACCCGATCCTTGTATATGCCTCTGCCTCTTTAGGGCCGTCAATAATAGTGGCCACATCTTCAAGAAGGACCGGTTTTGCCTCCCTTCCTGAGATCACAAGGGCTTTTACCTGGTCAATGGACGTTAAAAACGAACTGCTGGTAATTGTGATCTGGGTATTGTTTTTGTTAAAATATCCTGCCTGGGTAGACACATCCGCACCTTGAAGTGCCTTTTCAATATCATGGATTGAAACATTAAATCCCTTCATTCGAAGAGGGTCAAGTTCAACCCTGATTTCCCTTTTCCTGCCGCCGTAAATGGAAGATCTTGAAATGTTCTCAAGCCTTGACAGTCTTGCGACAATCTCTTCACCCACCCTTTCAAGCTCATGGTCACTGTATTTGTCTGAATAAAGGGTGAGATTTAAGATAGGGACATCATCTATTTCAATGGGTTTGATCAGCCAGTTGGTCACGATGGGCGGAACCCTGTCCAGGTTCATCTGTATTTTATTGTGAAGCTTTACAATGGAATTTTCCCTGTCTTCTCCCACAAAAAAGCGTACCGTGACAACTGCTTTTTCTCTTGTGGACATGGAATAGACATACTCAACCCCGTCAATCTCCCACAAGAGTTTTTCAAGAGGGGTTGCCACAAGTTTTTCTATCTCCGCAGGACTGGCTCCGGGTGCCTGAACATAGATGTCCGCCATTGGGACAACTATCTGGGGCTCTTCTTCTTTAGGGGTGATATAGATACTGAAGGCACCCAGTACCAATGAGATAATGATCAGCATGATCGACAACTGGGATGTCAGAAAAAGCCGTACAATACGGGTAAGAATTGAGCCGGTAAGAATCGAATCGTTTTGTTCAGGCATGCTTATTTGTATCCTATGGTTTCATTTCCGGTGAGTCCTGCCAGCACTTCAATCTTGTCACCCAGTTTTTTTCCGGTTTTGATGTACACTGATTGCCAGGTGTCGTTGTTTTTCACATAGACCAGTTCCAACTGGCCTACCTGGATCACCGCGTTTTGCGGTATGAGAAGGGTCTGTTTTTTTTCAACCGGGATCAAAAGCCTGCCGAACATTCCCGGATAAATACCCGGAGTCTCCGGCAAGGTGGCCTTTACCAGAAAGGTGCGGGTGGCTGGATCAGCATAGGGTACGATCTCTTCTACTCTTGACTGCACGGTTTTTCCAATGGTTTTAATGAGTATCCGGTACTCATTGCCTATGATGACACGGCTGATCAATCCCTCTCGTACATTGGCCTCAAGTCTCAAGGCGCCGCTGGTCTGAATAATTAAAAGGGGCTTGCCAGGAACGGCAATGTCACCCGGATCAATCATTCTTTTTGCAACCACACCGGCAGCAGGAGCAATGATCTGTGAATATCCCAGTGCAATCCGTCCTTCTTTAACAATCTCTTCAGCATTTCTGATGGATGCTTTTGCAGACTTTTCAGCTTCCTGGGATTTTTCAAGGCGCGCCTTTGCCTGGAGAAAGGCGGATTTGTCAATTTCAAGTTTTTGAGACGTTACAATGGCGGATTTAAACAGTTTTTGTGTCCGGTTGTATGCAGCCATGGTCTGGTCAAGACCCGCCTTTGCTTCATCCATGGATTTTTGGGCCTGCTTGAGTTGGTTTTTTGCAACATTAAGCCCTTCTTGTGCCTGTTTAAGCTGTGCCGTGAGCCGTCTTGCATCCAATTGTATGAGAAGCTCGCCTTTTTTGACGGCCGTACCCGGAACATGCAAAACTTTTATCACCTGGGCGCTGACCTGGGATTCTATCATGGATTCCGTCAGAGGTCTTATGGTCCCGACAGCCTCATATATCCGGGTGACATCCTGTTTTTCAACAGTGGCTATATTTTCAGGGTTAAATTGTTTCCCGGCATCACCATCTTCAGAAAATCCAGGTTGTATTTTATCATTCTCACATGCGAAGCCGATCAAGAAAATGAACAGCAGTAATGGAAAAAGGAACTTTTTTTTCATGGCATGGCTCTTTCTATAAATTTTAATTTATGAAAACTGTTATTCTAAAGCGGGCGATGCCCGCAACCCAATTCCCAGATGACATGAACCTTTCCTATTTGCTAAAGATGAAAGTATGAACATTACCATCAAACAAAAGGAGGCGGCTCATGGAATCATTTATAGACATATTCTAAAATTTGGTCAAGAGAACGATTTTTGGATTTGATCGAATCGTTTTTACTCATCCATTATAAGTTTTAGCTATGTTCTTTTAAAATAGGTTTAAAAAATTATAAATCATAATGACACTTTTGCGGGTTAAGGAAAGAATAATGTCAGATGCATGACGAAAGCGGCATGTTTTTCCCTGTTTAAAAAGTTTGTTGCAAAGGAATTAAACTTGTAACTAATTGAATTTTAATATATTTTGTGTACCTTGCGAACATTGGCACGGGTATTGCTTTAATTACTTTCAGAAGCACTTAATGTAATGAAGCGAGGTAAAAACATGAAACAATCTTTGAACAGACTATCCAACAAAATGACTGCAGTTTTGTCAATGATTTTCAAGACAGCACAAAAACAGGCAGATCATAAAAAACTGATCCACCACATTGTTGAATTAAATAAAAAACAATCATCTCTGGAAATTATCAGCGAAGTTGCCTTGTGTTTGAAGGATATTCTCAATTACAGATTGTTTGCCTTTGTGATCAAAAAAGAAAATAGTGTTGATATCTGGCTGGACCCCAGAATGTACAAAAAATCCCTTGAGAATATTGTGTTAAAGGATTTTAACATTAAAAACAAAGAAAGTTTAAACTATCTGAATCACACTTTTCATGATGATGAGCAAGAAGAAAAATTCGACATGAAAGATCTTGTTTTTTATGAATTGACCGATGAAGACTGCTATTCAAGAATTTACATGCTTCCCCAAAATCAGATGTACGACCACCATGACGAAGTTGTAAATCTTATCCTCCAGGGATGCTCAACCGCACTCTCACGGCAGATTAAAATGGAACAGTTAAGGACTGCGGCTGTTATGGACTCTTTAACAGGATGTTACAACAGAAGAGAATTTGAGAACCAGCTGAAAAGAAATATTTCAAGAGCAGTTCGACATAAAAACGATTTGTCCGTATTTATGTTTGATCTGGATCATTTTAAAAACGTAAATGACACCTATGGCCATCTGGCCGGTGACAAGGTGTTGCAGGAAGTCACACGCATTGTCAAAAATAATATCAGAGCAGATGATATCCTTGCCAGATACGGGGGAGAAGAATTTATTGTTATTATGCCTGAAACCAGCAAAATAAAAGCCATGGAACTTGCGGATCGTCTGAGAATTAAAATTTCAAACAAACTTATTGTGCATGGTGACGATACCATAAAAGTGACCGCAAGTTTCGGGGTGTCTGAGCTGACCAAATCTGCAGACATGACCCGCATCATACAGGAAGCGGACAACATGCTTTACAAGGCCAAACTGAACGGGCGGAATACGGTTATGCCCGGATTGATCAAGGTTGTTTACAATCAAAAATCTGCAAAAGCTATATTGTAGAACGAACTTCTATATTCCTTTCAAGCAGATAGTTTTTAACATTTTGGATGGGCACTTCTTTTCTGTGAAATATACCGGCGGCAAGGACTGCCTGTGCAGATGTTTTTTCAAACACCTGGAAAAAATGATCTTCACACCCGGCCCCGCTTGATGCAATCACAGGTATGCAAACAGCATTTCTTACGGCATTGATCAATTCAAGGTCAAACCCTGAGTTTGTCCCGTCCTTGTCAATGCAATTGAGAAGAATTTCTCCGGCACCCAGTTCCTGGCAGGCTTTGGCCAGTGCAACCGCATCCAGGTTCCTTGTCTTTCTGCCGCCCTGGACAGTACACTGATACCAGCAATAGGCTTCATTGTTCGGGCCTGGAAATTGAGTTTTGATCACATGGTGTTTTTTTGCATCATCCGGCGAGTTTACATAGACTCTTTTGGGGTCCACTGAAATCACTACCGCCTGGTTGCCGTACACTCTGGAAATTTCTTCGATGGAGCTTTTTCCTGTTTTTTTACCTGTTTTTAAATATTGCTCGGCAATATCAACGGCATCGCTGCCAATGGATATTTTATCAGCTCCTGACCTGAAATACCGGGAGGCCACATCCAGTGCGGTATAGGTTTTCCCATTGCTGTCCGTATAATCTCTTATCCCGCCGCCAATGGTCAAAGGCACAAAAACATTTTTACTGGTCTGTTCAAGCACTTTTATCATAGGCATATCTTTTAAAGGAAAATCCCTGAATCCTGTAATATTCAAAAAAGTGATCTCATCTGCCCCTTCCTCATAATATCGTTTGGCAAGCTCCACAGGTTTGCCCAGGTTCCTGACGTTTCCTTCATCCCTTACATCGTATTGATCCCCTTTTGTCACCACAAGGTCGCCTTGATCGTTGGTTCTGACATCCAGGCAGGCAATGATTCGTTTTGAAAGTCCTTTTGCTTTGATGTCAACGGCCTTTTTCGCTCTCAGGTCTTTTTGATAAATAAAATTTTCCAGCAGTTTAATACCGGCATTTCCGCTTTTTTCCGGGTGAAACTGGGTGCCTATGATATTGCCTTGCTGAACACTGCTGACAAATTCATAATCGTAATTTGTGGTTGTTAAAACAACCGATTCATCTTCAGGAACAATATGATACGAGTGGACAAAATAAAATTTTGTATCCGGCAAAACATCCTTAAACACAGGCGAGTCTTTTTTCAGGTTTACCCCGTTCCATCCAATGTGGGGAACAGCCAGATCTGTTTTGAACCGGTTGACCCTTCCCTTGAACATACTCAAGCTCTCATTGCCTGAAACATCTTCTTCACTTCCCTCAAAAAGGGCCTGCATTCCCAGGCATATACCAAAGAACGGCTGGTCAGCTTTAAGGTATTCGCGTAATGGAGCAATATAGTTTTTTTCGGTCAAGATACGGATCATGTTTTCATAATTTCCCACACCGGGAAACAATAGTTTTTCAGCATCCAGGATATCAGAGGGTTTGGTAACTGGTTTGATTTTTCCGCCCAGTTTTTCAATGGCATTGACCACGCTTCGAACATTGCCGGCCCCATAATCAAGTAAGGTAATAATCATCTTGTGCTATCCTTCAAACAAAGGTGTTGTTGTATTTTTTGTCCGGTATTATCATCCAAAACAATTTTTTACAAAGATATTTGTCAAATATGTTGTACAACGCTATTAATCAAAATATCTATATTAAACATATCTATATTAAGGACTGTTTTGAAAAATCATCTTTTTTGTGCATAAATTCCCTGCAGGTTTTCATGAAAAAAGAGAGCTTTAAACCCTGATTGTTCAAGTCTCTTCATGGTGTTTTTAATAAAATTTTTTTTGGATTTTATTTTTTTGGGGCTGCCGGTATAGTGAAATAATTTTGAACGCGAGGCCATGACCCTGAAAAGCGCGTCATAAAATTTTTTCCCGTACAGATCCCCGGTAGCGGAAGTAAACCTTGGCGGATCATGAATCACGCTGTTGAACTGACCATTTTCAAACCTGTCAATTTCTTGACTGATGTCCGTATGGATCAGTTCCAGACAATTGTCGGCATATTTTTTCAACCAGGGGTTTAAATTGCGTATTTTTATGACAGCCGGGCTTTTTTCCGTTGAAATCACCTTTTTGGCTCCGGCTTTCAGGGCAAACACAGCTGAATACCCAAGACCGCCGCAGGTATCTAAAACCAGGTCGCCCGGTGCAACCACAAGTTGGGTTTTTAACCGGGCATCTGTTAAGGGGTCAATGTCTTTGGACCTGTGCATCTTGATCCCGTTGATTTCAAGGGTTGGTGCGCTTGTGGTGGGAACCAGCTTGTAATAACCGTCGCTTCGGACTTCAACAGGAGTCAGCATATTGTTTTTAAAGATGAAAATCTTGTTTTTAAAAGCCAAAACAGTTTCAAGCTGTTTTGCATCAATTCCGGTCTCAATCCCGGTATCAATTTGGGTATCAATTTGGGTATCAATTTGGGTATCAATTTGGGTATCAATTTGGGCATCAATTTGGGCATCATTGTCCAGTATAAGCCGGTCTTGTGCAATCTGCCATACCTTTTGCGTCAAATTCAGATCCAGGGACAAACAGACATTGTCCTTGTCGTTTCTGATGGCTTCAAGAATTTGCATCACAACATCAAAATGAAAATAATAAGATTCAGTTATCATAGGTTAAAAGTCAATACTGCCGGGAGTTCTTGGAAACGGTATGACATCCCGGATATTGCTGATTCCGGTCAGCATCATTAAAAATCTTTCAAAACCCATGCCAAATCCTGAATGGGGTACAGACCCGAATTTCCTGGAATCCAGATACCACCAATAGTTTTCCATGGGCAGACCCATCTCTTTCATTCTTTTTTCCAGCACTTCCAGCCGCTCTTCGCGCTGGCTGCCGCCAATCAGCTCTCCGATCCGGGGAACAAGCAGATCTACGGCGGCAACGGTTTTGCCGTCTTCATTCATTCGCATGTAAAAGGGTTTGATCTGTTTGGGATAATCCGTAAGAAAAACCGGCTTTTTGAAATATTGTTCGGCCAGGTATCTCTCATGCTCTGACTGCAGATCAGTGCCATAATCAACTTTAAAATCAAATGTCTTTTTTGAATGTTTTAAAATATCAATGGCCTGGGTATACGAAACCCTTGCAAATTCCGTGTTCAAAAGGATGTCCATGCGTTTTGGCAGGGATTTGTCTACAAAATTACTGAAAAGCGCCATGTCTTCCGGGCATTCATCCATGGCATGCCGGACCAGTGTTTTAACAAGCTCTTCGGCATTGTCCATGTTTTGCTTTAAATCACAAAATGCCATTTCCGGCTCCAGCATCCAGAATTCTGCGGCATGCCTGCTGGTATTGGAATTTTCCGCCCTGAACGTGGGGCCGAATGTATAGACATCTCCCAGAGCCAGGGCAAACATTTCAGCAGACAGTTGGCCGGAAACAGTGAGGCTTGATTCCCTGCCAAAAAAATCTGTTTTAAAATCCATTTTGCCCTGTTGTTCTATCATCTTGGGATCAAGGCTGGTGACTCTGAACATTTCTCCTGCACCTTCACAGTCCGAGCCTGTAATCAAAGGGGTGGTCAAATATCGAAAGCCCTTTTCCCTGTAAAACTTATGTATGGCAAACGCCATTTCCGATCTGAGCCGGAATGCCGCTCCATACTTGTTTGTCCGGGGTCTTAAGTGGGCAATGGTTCTTAAAAATTCATCTGTGTGCCTTTTTTTTTGAAGGGGATAGGATTCCGGCGCAATGTTTATGATCTCGATTTGATCAGCCTGGATTTCCCATTTCTGGCCTTTACCTGGTGATGCCGAAAGTTTTCCCGTAACAGACACAGAGGTTCCAGTGGTAATGGTCTGAATATCCGGGTAATTTTCCAGGTCATCATTGGCAATGACCTGGATGTTTTTCAGGCAGGACCCGTCATTGATTTCCATGAAAGAAAACTTTTTCGAATCCCGTTTTGTCCTGACCCATCCTTTGACCAATACTTTTCCAGGTGTGGTTTCAAGCTTTAGGAGCAAATTGATTTTTGTTCTTTTCATTGCGTTATCCTGCAAAAAATAATATGTTAGAAAATTTGATTGTACCAAATTACATAAAGGTTTTTTTATAAAATTCAGTATCATGCATAAACAAAATTATCAAGATATCCTTGCATTGGTTCAAATGCCGACCCGATATGCAGGCAATGAAATCAATACTGTTAAAAAAGATCCGGATCAGGTGGATTTAACATTTGCCCTGGTATTTCCCGACCTGTATGAAATCGGAACCTCCCATTTTGGATTGCAAATCCTTTATTCCATTTTAAACCGCCATGAAAAAATTGCAGCAGAACGGTTTTTTGCTCCGGCCCCTGATATGGAGGCCCTGTTGCGCAAAAAAAACATTCCCTGCCTTTCCATGGAGTCTCAAAAAGAGCTGAAAAGTTTTGATATTATAGGAATCAGTCTTCTTTATGAGCTGAATTTTACCAATATTTTAACTTTGTTGAGCCTGTCGAACATTCCGTTTTATTCTGCACAGCGAGATGATCTGTTTCCTCTTATTATTGGCGGCGGACCTTGTGCTTTTAATCCCGAACCCCTGGCTGATTTTTTTGATGCTTTTGTTATAGGAGATGGTGAAGAGGCAGCAGTTCAAATTTCACAACAGGTGATGGAGTTTAAAAAACAGGGAGACGGCAACAAAAAGACTCTGCTCAGACTTTTGTCAAAGATTGACGGGGTTTATGTGCCCTCGTTTTTTGAACCATCCTATGATGAGCGTGGCATCCAGACGGTCACACCTTTGTTTGACGATTACACACAAGTGAAACGGGCTTTTTTGCCTTCGCTTACAGCAGATACATTTCCAACTTCTCCCATCATTCCTTTTGCCAAACCGGTTCACGACAGGCTGCGCCTGGAAATTGCCAGAGGATGTTCAAGGGGATGCCGTTTCTGCCAGGCTGGCATGATATACCGGCCGGTCAGGGAGAGGTCGTTGGAAGAACTGATCAAGATCACCCAACAGTCATTAAAAACAACCGGGTATTCCGATATTTCCCTGCTGTCTTTGAGTACGGGAGATTATTCAAATCTGCCCCAGTTGATGGAAGGTCTGATGGATTTGGGCCAGGGGTATTGCAATGCCATTTCTCTTCCGTCTGTAAGGGCGGAAAAACTCACTCCCCAATTGATGAACATCATCAAAAAAGTCAGGAAAACCGGGTTTACCATTGCCCCGGAAGCAGGCTCCCAGCGCCTGAGAGATATTATCAATAAAAATCTGACAGAAGAAAGCATTACGGCAACGGTTGAAAATGCCCTTAATCTTGGCTGGAAAAACATTAAGCTTTATTTCATGATGGGACTTCCTTTTGAAACATCAGAAGATATAGATGCCATATGCACTCTTTCAAAACGGCTGGCTTCTTCTTATGCCAGGGGAAAAACAAAAATCAATGTCAGCACAACCACTTTTATCCCCAAAGCCCACACCCCGTTTCAGAGATGTTCACAGATCTCTTTAAAAGAGACCACGGAAAAACTGCAATATTTAAAAGACAATTTAAGGCACCGCAATGTGAATCTCAAATGGCAGAGTCCTGAGATGAGCATGGTTGAAGGCGTCTGGGCAAGGGGTGACAGGAAATTGTCAAAACTTTTGGTAGCAGCTTTTGAAAACGGATGCCGCCTGGACGGCTGGACCGATAAGTTTAATTTTTCTTTATGGCAAAAATCTTTTGAAGAAACCGGAATAGATCCTTTGTTTTACACCACCCGGCAACGCGAGGATGATGAAGTCCTTCCCTGGGATCATATTGATTCAGGAGTATCGTCCAAATTTTTTAAAAAAGAGTTTCAAAAAGCCAAAGACGCTTCATTGACATTTGACTGCAGGGATAACGAGTGTACCGGGTGTGGAGTGTGTGATTTTAAAACAATAATGCCTGTTGTGCATCAAGTTCTTATAGACGACCGGGTTATTACAGATGACCTGAAAAATGATCCGGTAACCGCCACCCCCTTGAAACACTTGCCTGATGATGCGTTTAAAAAATTTGAAATTTCATTTTCAAAAATCGGGAAAGCACGGTTTTTCGGCCATCTTGAACTGGCCACCATTGTTCAAAGAGCCGTTAAAAGAGCCGGCTTGAATGTCAAATATTCACAAGGATTTAATCCTTCCATGAGGCTTTCTTTTGAAACCGCACTGCCCGTTGGAATGGAAAGTGAAGACGAAAAACTTTTTATCTACCTTGAGAAAAATCAGGCACCTGAAATTATTGTTGACTTGTTCAACAGAAACCTTCCTGAAGGCCTGCTGGTTACAGGATGCAAGCCCTTTAATAAATTTGAGAAAAGAAATGATCAGACTGCTTGTTATATCATAAGTCTTGCGGACGGTTGTCTTGAACAGGAAAAAGTAAATCAGTTTTTAAATCTGTCAGAATTTATGGTTGAAGACTTGAGCAAAAAAGGGAAAATACGGAAAACGGATTTGAGAAAATCAGTTGAAAAAATTTGTTTGATTGATTTGCAAACAATTGAAATGGTTTTAAAAAAATATAACGAAAGAACCATAAGACCAACGGAAATATTGACAAAATATTTTAAACTGGATGAAGATGTCATAAAAAAAGCCAAAATCAAAAAGATAAAACCCAAAGGATAACACCATGTTAAAAGAGCTTGTTGTTAATGCGGCACCTCATGAAACACGAGTGGCATTGATTGAAAACGGTACTATTGTAGAAGTTTTCATTGAAAGGGAAGATGAAACATCCATTGCCGGCAATATTTATAAAGGACGGGTGCAAAGAGTTCTTCCCGGCATGCAGGCGGCGTTTGTTGATATCGGGTTTGATCAGGCAGCATTTATTTATGTGGATGATGTCTTGGATACGGCCTGCCGTGAGATGTATCAGAAATTTGAGCAGGACAATGATTCAGATGACACTGATAACGGAAATATGCAGACAGGTTCTATGGCTGGCAGTCACACCTCATGGAAAGCCTCTTTTAACCAGGAATGCAGTATTGAGGATTTATTGACGGAGGGCCAGGAGATCCTGGTCCAGGTTGCAAAATCATCCATAGGCACCAAGGGACCGAGAATAACCACCCACATTTCTCTTGCCGGACGGTATATGGTATTAATGCCGACAGTGGATCACATCGGCATATCAAAAAGAATTGAAAATGAGACTGAACGAGCAAGGTTAAAAGACCTTGTATTGTCCATCCGTGAAAATAAGTTCGGATATATATTAAGAACACAGGCCAATGGAATTGATGAAAATACCATTGCAAAAGAGATCGAATTTTTAAACAAAAACTGGGAATCCATTCTGACTAAAAGCACGACCGCCGGAGCGCCATCTCTTGTATACAAAGACCTTACGGTAACTTTCAGGGCGGTCAGGGATCTTCTGGCCAATGAAGCGGACAAACTGATTATTGATTCAAAAGAAGAATATGAAAATGTTCAGAATTTTTTAGAACGGCTCATGCCGGATGTAAAATTATCTGTAGAGCTTTACCAGGGAAGAGAATCTGTTTTTGATGCCTATAATATTGAAGGAGATGTGGCAAGGGCATTAAAGAAAAAAGTGTGGCTCAAGTCCGGCGGATATATCGTGATCGAGCAGACAGAAGCCCTGGTTGCCATTGACGTGAATACCGGCAGGTATGTGGGAAAGCACAATTTTGATGAGACCATCCTTAAAACCAACCTTGAGGCTGTTAAAGAGATTGCCTATCAGGTGCGACTTCGAAATATCGGCGGAATCATTATAATTGATTTTATTGATATGAAAAAAGAGCAGCACAAGGACAAGGTAATGGCACATATGAATGAAGCCATGAAAAAAGACAAGAGCCAGACAAATATTTTGCCTTTAACAGAGCTTGGCCTTGTGCAGATGACCCGCAAAAGAATCCGGCGAAATCTGACCAGAACCCTTTGTGAACCCTGTTTTTATTGTAATGGAGACGGACACCTTTTATCGGGAAAATCCATATGCCATAAAATTTACAGAGATCTTGTCAGTGAAGCCGGTGATATCATGGGCAACCGCTTTACTGTAAAAGTACATCCTGACATCGCCCAGTTGCTTCATGGAAGGGAAAAACATCTGATTTCATCACTGGAAAAACAATTTTCAAAGCCCATCGCCATATACCCGGAGCCTCATTACCACATAGAGGAATACCATATATTCGAGTCCCTGGTAAAATAAATATAGGGTTAATCATATAATTGGCCCGGGTTCATTCTTGACATTTTTTTTAAAAAACGTTAATATCCCATGTTTATGGTGGTTTGTAATAATAATGGTTAAAATAAGAAAAGTTAAGGATTGTTGATTTATGAAACGAACATTTCAACCAAGCAACAGGAAAAGAACTCGAAAACACGGATTTCGTAAAAGAATGTCTACACCCAGCGGCAGACGCGTAATTAATGCAAGAAGAGCTAAGGGAAGAAAAAAACTTACCGTTTAGTAAAGGGATTTATTGAGTAACTTTTGTTTGCCAAAAAAGGTTAGGCTCCTGAAAAGAGCTCAATTTTTAACACTTTCGAAACAAGGGAAAAAAGTACATACAGACTGCTTTTTAGCACTTGTACTTAAAGGAACAGCTCTAAACAATCGAATTGGCATTACAGTATCGAAAAAAGTAGGAAATGCAGTAGAGCGTAACAGGATAAAAAGAATTATTAGAGAATATTTCAGGCACAATAAAGAGAATATTTCAGGACCGGATGATATAAACATCATTGCAAGGAAGGGTCTGACTACGCTATCCAACAGGCAGATTATTGAGAAGCTTGATAAACTTTTTACAAAAATAGCTGCAGTACATAAGTAATGAAACCGCTATTAATAATATTTATTAAATTTTATCAATATTTTATATCACCGTTAACCGGGGCAAATTGCCGTTATTATCCGAGCTGTTCGGCATATGCCCTTGAGGCGATTGAAAAATACGGCAGCCTTAAAGGCACAACTCTTGCCGTTAAAAGAGTTCTGCGTTGTCATCCATTCCATGCAGGAGGGTTTGATCCGGTTCCATAATTTATCCAGATGCCCGACTCATTTCCTATTCTATTTTAAAGTGACGTGCCGTTACAACTTATTTTAGGTTTAGGAGAGAAAATGGATGAACAAAAACGGTTATTATTAGCTGTCGTGCTGTCAGTTGTGGTTCTTATCGGGTATCAAATGTTTTTTGTAACCTCGCCGGACCCGGATAGTCTTCCCAGGGACGTTCAAACACAGAATGCAGACCAGCCCAAGGTTCAGGAAACCACCCCTAATGTTTCCGATTATAGAGCCGGAACCGGCGAGCTTTCGCAACCGGTCTACCGCCCGGAAAAAAAATATCGAACCATATTTGTATCCACACCGCTGTATAATATTGCCATTTCCGAACATGGCGCTGCCGTTAAAAGTTTTGAACTGAAAAATTATAAAGAAACAAACAAAAAAGACTCTCCCTTAAAGCAATTGGTGCCGGAACAACTTTCATCCGGAACCTTGCTGCTTGATCTTGAAGGTCAGTCCATTCCCGGATTAAAAGATGCTGTCTATACCGCAAAAACAGATGCGACTGAGACCTCTGTTTCTCAAGGCAAAAAAACCATTGAATTTACCTTCAGGACCGACCGTGGAATGGTGGTGAAAAAGATTTTCACCTTTAATGCCGATTCTTACATGATTGATTGCGACATCGTTTTTCAAAACGGATCAGACATGCCGTTAAACGATTCTCTTGTGATTAACACTCCTGGAATTTTTAATGAGGAAGTCAAGAAAAGATCCAGGTTTGCGTTTGAAGGACCGGTGGTGTTTGTTGATGATGTGTATACAGATATTGATGTTGATGATATCGAAGAAAAAAACACTTATAGCGGAAAAATTGACTGGTCCGGTTATATGGAACGATATTTCATGACGGTTATCATGCCTAAAACAATTGATAACAGCCCCATGAATGATACAAAATTTTTGTTGTCCTATGCAAATGAACGGGTTGCCGCTAATTTTATCCAAAAAATGGATCGGCTGGACCCGGGCAAGCAGGCAAATTATTCGTTTAGTCTCTACATGGGCCCGAAAAGCCAGCAGGTGTTAAGCCAATATGACACCAGTCTTAAAAATGCCATTAATTTTGGATTTTTTAATGTGATTGCCAAACCACTTTTGATCACCATGAATATGATCCACAAGGTGATTCCAAATTATGGAGTGGCTATTATCCTTTTAACGGTTTTAATTAAATTGATTTTCTGGCCCCTTGGTACAAAAAGTTACAAATCAATGAACGAGATGAAAAAAGTTCAGCCGTTGATGATGGAAATTCGGGAAAAATATAAAAATGATAAACAGAGGATGAACCAGGAAGTCATGGGGCTTTACAAAACCTATAAAGTCAACCCGGCAAGCGGGTGTCTGCCCTTACTGGTTCAAATGCCTATTTTCTTTGCTCTTTACAGGATGCTTTATCAGGCAATTGAGTTGCGGCATGCACCTTTTATCGGATGGATATCTGATTTGTCCGCCCCGGACAGGCTGTTTGACTTTAATTTTGCAATTCCCATGATGCAGGAACCCTATGGTATTCCAATGCTGACACTTTTAATGGGTGCATCCTTTTTATTGCAACAGAAAATGACTCCAACTGCAGGTGATCCCATGCAGGCCAAAATGATGATGTTAATGCCGATATTCATGACTGTATTATTCATCAATTTCCCGGCAGGATTGGTTCTGTATATGTTTGTAAACAACATCATATCCATGGGACAGCAGTATTATATTCAAAAGAAATTTTTGTAAGCAGGAGGTAAAATGACACAAACTCAGGAATTCAGCGGGAAAGATGTAGATGTCGCTATTAAAAATGCCTGTGCAGAATTGATGCTTTCCAAGAACGAATTGAAATATGACGTGATTTCAGAAGGCTCTTCAGGAATTTTTGGAATTGTCGGCAGAAAAGATGCCAGAATCCGAGTCGTTCTTCCGAATATGGATACTGATAAATCAGATGAATCGGAGATGGAAGGAATCAGATCCATTGTGGATGAAGCTTTTGGTGAAGAGACCCGTCTGGAAGAGACCCGAATTGAAAAACCCAAAACCGAAGAAACCCGGATTAAAGAACAGGAAAGTGAAGAACCGGAAAGCGAAGAGCCCCGAAAAAAAGAGTTCAAGTCTTATGACGCACCAGATCCGGTTGACGTGTCTGAGGACTCTATTGCGATCGGTATTGAGGCGGTACAGAAAATGGCCGATTTGATCACGGATGATGCCACTGTCAGTGCCAATACAGATCAGGACAGGCTGACCCTGAAGATTGAAGGCGGTAATGCCGGTATCCTGATCGGCAGAAAAGGCCAAACCCTTGATGCCATGCAGTTTTTAACCGATAAAATCATCAACCGGAAAAGTGACGCCAGGGTCAGGGTCAAGGTGGATATTGAAGGTTATATGGAAACTCGCAAATCCAATCTCCGGCACCTGGCATATAAAATGGCGGACAAGGCAAAAAAGACGGGCCGTCCGGCAACCATCAACCAGATGAGCGCCCAGGACAGGCGGATTGTCCATCTGGCCTTAAAAGATGATGCCAGTGTCAGAACTCAAAGCATGGGTGACGGATATTACAGAAGACTTGTGATTTTTCCCAAAAAAAAAAACAGTTTCAGAGGAAAGAGACGGTTTAAAAGATAACATGCCATGACGGATACAATTGCCGCAATAGCAACTCCCTATGGAAGCGGCGGGATTGGTGTTATAAGGATTTCGGGACCAAAAGCCTTTGATATCGCAGCAGTGCTTTTTTCAACAACAAAACACTGGCCCAAAGGGTGTAAGAAGTTAGAATCTCATAAGGTTTATCACGGATATGTTTTTGACCGGAAAAACATATCCGTGATTGATGAGGTTTTATTGATTACCATGAAGGCACCGTCCTCTTATACGGCTGAAGATGTTGTGGAAATTCAGGCCCATGCAGGAACAATTGTCTTGCGTACCATTCTCGATGAGATACTTTCTTGTGGCGCACGGCTTTCCGAACCCGGAGAATTTACAAAACGCGCTTTTTTAAACCAGAGAATTGATCTGACCCAGGCCGAGGCAGTGGCGGATATCATTAATGCGAAATCTGTCAATGCACTTAAATTTGCAGCGTCTCAGAATCTTGGAACATTAAAAAGCAGTATCCAGGAGTTAAGACAAAAACTGATTCAGTTTTTGTCTTTGCTTGAAGTCAATATTGATTTTCCCGATGATGTTGACCCGTTTGAACCATCCCAAAAAGAGATGGAACTGGTGGATGATGTGCTTAAAACCTGCCGTGAGTTTATCCGGCAGCATGAGGATGCCTGCTTTTTAAAGGATGGTATCCGGATCGCCATCTGCGGCGCCCCAAATGTGGGGAAATCAAGCCTGATGAACCGGCTGCTTGCACAGGACCGCTCCATTGTCACGGCCATCCCCGGAACCACAAGGGACCCCATTGAAGAGGGGCTGAATATCGAGGGAATACCCTTTGTTATTGCAGATACGGCAGGGATTCACCAGACCGATGACCTGGTCGAAATTATCGGCATTGAAAAGGCAAAAGATCATATTATCGCGTCGGATATCGTATTGTTCATGAAAGAACCCGACACTGTTTTTTCCGACAGGGAATTTGAAAAAATGGTTCCTTTGGAAAATCAAGCTGGCAAAAAAGTTATTTTTGTGATCAATAAAATTGACCTGGACAAAGGCAATCTGCCGACTCTTTCTGAAAAATACCGGCACATCCCTACAATTGAAATTTCAGCCCTCTTAAACAAAGGGATTAATAAATTAAAACAAAAAATTGTGACCATCAGTATTGGCCATCTGGATATGGAAAAATCATCGGTCATTCCGAATTTACGGCATAAAAAAGCCCTTGAACAGACGGTTGCAAGTCTTGAGGCGGTAAAAACAGGACTGGCAAATAAATTAGAAGAGGAAATACTGGCAATTGATGTTAAAAGCAGTATTGATTTTCTTGGAACAATTACAGGCGAAACCGCGTCTTTAGATATATTAGACAATATTTTCAGTAATTTTTGCATTGGAAAATAGTGTATGACTAAAAAACTATGAAGATTTAATTCCACTGCAATTGTCGGTAAAATTGGCGGTTTTTGGTTGGCACTGAATAAAGGATAAACATTATGGCATTAGATTTAAACGAACACTTTGTAAAATATGAAGCACTTGTCCAGATGGTGGATGCAGTGTTTGCCCGTGTGAAAAACGAATACCCCAAAGAAGTGTTCTGCAGGGAAAAATGCAGTGACTGCTGCTATGCAATTTTTGATCTCACCCTTATCGAAGCGCTTTATTTGAAAAATAAATTTTTAAATAAATTCAGTGGCAAAGAAAAAAATGATCTCATTGAAACTGCGGACAAGACGGACAGGGTGCTTACAAAGATGAAACGGGATGCCTTTAAGGCAGTCAAAAATGGTGCAGATCAATTGGAAATTGTCGGAAAAATGTCCCAGGAACGGGTCAGATGTCCCCTTCTGGGCCAGGACAATCTGTGTGTTCTGTATGAAAACAGGCCGATTACCTGCAGGGTTTATGGTATTCCCACATCCACGGCAGGTGTCAGCCATATCTGCGGCCGGACAAATTTTAACCAGGGACAGCCTTATCCCACATTGAATATGGACAAAATTTATACCCAGCTCCAGCTGCTGTCAGCCCAATTGGTGCAAGCCATCAATTCTGAAAACATAAAAATGCATGAAATGCTGATCCCTGTTTCAATGGCCATGGTTACGGATTTTAATGAAGAATATCTGGGAATCAGAAAAATGGGAGTCAAAAAAAATGGATGAATTTACCCCCGAACAGATTGAAGAAAAGAAAAAAGGTATTTTTGATGCCATGGGCAAAAGAGGCCAGAAGCAGATCCTTAAAAAAGGCTATGAAGACTGGAATCCTTTCCAGGAACCCAAAGATCCCATTGAGATCCGGAAAGATAAAACCAAGCGAACCAGCCAGGTTCTTATCCGGGAGTTTTTGACCCAGATTGATCATGATGAATACTCAAATACCTTTGCCCAGGGTGCCTTTGAAATGTGCCTGGGTATTATCAATAGTGAAGAAAGAATACTGGGGATGTTTGAATTTGCACGCTGGTATGAGGACTTGTTAAAAAAAGAAGGTCATGATTCCCTCTGATATGCATGATATGCAAGTGGATAAAGAAACAATTTTAAATATTCTTTATCAATCAGATGTCAGGCTGACCCCTCAAGCGCTTATCAGAGAAATCAAGTCCAGGGTTTTGGTCACATCTTCAGCAGCCAAAAAGATAGTGCGGCAGCTCATTGATGAACAGGAGCTGTCTTATCACTATCTTTACGGGTCCACCTATGTGGAAAAAAGTTTTCTAAAGCCGGTCCGCATTACAAGACATTTTGTTCTCACACCCCCTGGATTTGATACACAATCCACCCCGACCGATATAGACATTACTATTGAGCCGGGCATCTCTTTTGGGGCCGGCCAGCATCCCACCACACAACTTTGTCTTGCCGCAATAGAGTTCTGTTTTTTTGAACAACAACTGATTCATCTTAAACCAGGCCTTGTCGGCGCGGACATCGGAACCGGTTCCGGTGTGCTGGCCATGGCAATGTGCCTTTCAGGGCTTGCCGCCTGCAATGCTTATGAAATTGATCCGGTGTCCATTAATGAAGCTAAAAAAAATATTGCATTAAATCATCTGACAAAACAAATCAACGTCGTTGAAGACACTATGAAAGAGTGCAATTCTCAGGTTTCCATCATTTGCGCCAATTTAAGGTTTCCCACGCTGAAAACTTTGTCTGATATGATTTGGGATAGCTTGACAGATCATGGCATTGCCATTCTGTCTGGTGTGCGCGAATGGGAAACACAAGCCCTTATCGCCTGCTATTCGGCAAAAGGATTTGAGCTTGCCTGGCAAAAACATGACAAACAGTGGTCCGGGTTTGTGTGGATAAAAAAAAGGTGATAAACCAAATTGTATGATAAAAACTTTTGTTAAAGTTTTTCTTCTTCTTTTTTTAAGCCTGTTTTTGTACGGGAATATCTATTTTTGGACCGATGAAAACGGGACCAAGCATTTCAGCAACACAACCGCTCCTTTGGATGAAGCAGTTGAAGAACTGACGGAAAGCCGTGCCGTTCTTCAACAATTGACTGCCGAAAAAAATAACCGTCAGGTATTTAAGGTATTAAGGGTCTTTGACGGGGATACCATAAAGGTTAGCGGGCTTGATTTGATTTTCAAGATACGGCTGGTAGGAATAGATTCTCCTGAAATCGGATTCAAAGGTCAAAAAAGCCAGCCTTTCAGCCAAAAAGCAAAGCAGTATCTGGCAGGTTTGGTGGACAATAAAAACATCACCCTTAAAAGTTACGGTATCGGCGGATATAACAGGCAACTGGCAGAAGTTTTTATCGGCAATAAAAATGTAAATATCGCGATGGTAAGGGCCGGGCTGGCCGAAGTCTATAAAGGCAGACGGCCTAAAAATCTTGATTTCCAAGCCTATATAACCGAAGAATCAAAGGCAAGGCAGTCCCGAAAAGGGATGTGGATACAAAAGGCTTCCTATAAAAGTCCCAAGCAGTGGCGAAAAGAACATCCAAGAAAATAATTTTAGGATTGCCAAACTCTTTTTAAATGTTTATTCTTTTTTTCAGGTTAAGGGTGTCACATCTTTAATGCAAATTAAAAGAATGCAAATTAAAAGGTGTGTATTGGGAAATTATTTTTTAAACTATTATAAACAAAGGAGCCGGTATTATGAAAGAAAGATCACTGAGAAGGCACCAGGAGTTTAAAGCAAAAAGAAAAAGTCAGCAAAATTATAATAGTTGCATTAAAGATTTATCCCCGTCAGAAAGACAGGCGCTGGGAAACAACCTTGAAAAGTTAAGAAAGGTTTGTGTGGCAAGTCATTTTGATGAACAGGCAAAAAAGCCCGTAAAAAAACCGCTTCGGGAAATGAAGCATGATATTACAATGAGAGAACAGCTTGGCTGATTAGAACCATTTTAAACAAAAGCCTCATGGTAGACGATTGGTCAACCATGGGGCTTTTTTATTTTTAGAATAACAAAATTTTCAAAACGGTTAAAAAGGAATATCATCATCAGGAATAGGCTGCTGTCCGCCGGTCATGCCCGGGCTTGTTGTACCCTGGAAATTGCTGTCGGTTCCTGGATCGGGTTTCTGATAACCGCCACCTCCCTGGAATCCACCGCCGCCTTGTTGTCCTCCGCCGCCTTGGAATCCTCCGCCACCGAACTGGTTATCCTGTCTGCCGCCAAGGAATTGAAAATTGGATACCACGATTTCTGTAGTATAATGGGTTTGACCGTCTTTTTCATAGTTCCGTGTCTGAAGTCTGCCTTCAATATAAACCTGACTGCCTTTTGACAGGTATTTTTCAAGAGTTTCAGCTGGTTTGCCAAAGGCTACAATGCGATGCCATTCTGTTTTTACCTGTCTGTCACCGGTGTTTTTGTCTGTCCATTGTTCGCTTGTGGCAAGGGAAAAACTCACTACTGCCAATCCTTGCTGGGAATACCTTATTTCAGGGTCCCGGCCAAGGTTCCCTATGAGCATCACTTTATTAAGACCCGCCATTTATATTCTCCTGTTTTTGGATAAGATTTAAGATGTTCATTTTTTTAAACTATTTACCTGATTCAAAACCCGGTGTCAAAGGGATAATTTTTTTCACCGGGCATTTGAAGCGTAACTGTTGACAATTCTTGGGGTTACAGTTATGTTGCTATTAGGGTAGCAACATTTTGGAGGATAAAATGGAATCCTTTTCAAATCTAAAAGATCTTGGATTTTCACAATATGAGGCCGCCTGTTATATGGCCCTTGTCAGCCATCACCCGGTGAACGGGTCCCAGTTGAGCAAGCAATCAGGTAT
Organism: Desulfobacula phenolica; assembly: GCF_900105645.1. Classification (NCBI taxonomy): domain Bacteria; kingdom Pseudomonadati; phylum Thermodesulfobacteriota; class Desulfobacteria; order Desulfobacterales; family Desulfobacteraceae; genus Desulfobacula; species Desulfobacula phenolica. Next base: position 95,567 of record NZ_FNLL01000012.1, read on the forward strand.
TGCCAGATCAAGGATATATGATGTGTTGCGCAGCCTGATTTCCAAGGGTTATGTGATGAACATCAATGCCGGCCAATATGCACCCCTGCCTCCGGATGAATTGATCAGACAGCTGAAAAAAAAATTTAACACAAGCATCAAAGCATTTGAAGAGCAGATCGCAAAGGCCTGCCAAAAGAATGCTGTTGAATATGTCTGGCCCCTTACCGGGTATGACGCGGTCATGGAAAAAGCCATGGAAATGATCAAAGAGGCGAAACAGGAGATTTATGTCAGATTGTTTCCCGAAGCAGACCTGCACCTGGGCAGATATTTGAAGGATGCAGACAAACGAGGCGTCAATATTCGCTATATTGCCATGGGCAGGATTGAAAAAAAATTTGATATTCAGGTGATGCACCCGGATTGCGATCAATTACAGCAGACCATTGGCGGACAATCCATAGATGTGATCATCGATAAAAAACAAGCCCTTGTGGGAATATTTGAAACCGGCAATGAAGATCAATCTCCCATCAACTGGACAAAAAATCAATGGGTTATCCTGGCCAACCGGGACAGTCTGCGTCATGATTTCTACCACAGCTTTCTGGAAAAAATGCTGGATCGGCACCAGGAACTGACAGACGACGAACAAAGAATTTATCAGATTATCAAACAGGATAATTAGAGGAGGTGTCGTATGACTGCAATAAGAAAAATTCATTATCCCAGCGGATTCTCCACCGAGAATGACAACACCATTTTTAATTTGGAAGAAAATTATGGTGCCCACCATTATGACAGGATCGGCCTGGTTGTAAGACAGGCAAAAGGATGCTGGCTGACCGATGAAAAAGGCAATAAATACCTGGATTGTCTGGCTGCTTATTCTGCGGCAAATCCGGGTCACCATCACCCCGTTATTACTCAAGCGGTCATGGATGCGTTGACTGGAAATTATGCTTCGGTATTGTCCAATGTCGTATTTACTGACCCGCTGGGCATTTTTCTGTCCAAGGCTGCCAGCTTTGCTCCCCAGATGGCACCCAGGTTTGGTAATCACGGAAACAAAGTGCTGCCCAAAAACGGCGGGGTTGAATCCGTTGAAACGGCCATAAAAACCATGCGCTATTTTGGATTCAAGCACAAGGGCATTGAAGACGGAAAACAGCAGATCATTGTGTTTGACGGCAATTTTCACGGCAGAACCATTTGCGTTGTTTCTTTTTCATCCACCCCAAAATACAAACAGGGCTTTGGACCTTTGACCCCCGGGTTTGTATCCGTTGAATTCGGCAACCTTGAACAGGTCAAAAAGGCCATCACACCCAACACATGCGGCATCCTTGTGGAGCCCATGCAGGGAGAAGGAGGAATGAGAATACCGCCTGAAGGCTTTCTCAAAGGGCTTCGACAGTTGGCCGACGACCATGATCTTCTGCTGATCTGTGATGAAATCCAGGTTGGTCTGGGGAGAACAGGGAAAAAATTTGCCTTTGAACATGAAAACATTGTTCCTGACGGGGTGATTCTTGGAAAAGCATTATCCGGAGGTCTTGTTCCCCTGTCCGTGTTTATTACCAATGCAAAAATTATGGATATGGTTTTCTCCAAAGGATCGGACGGGTCTACTTTTGGCGGGTATCCTCTTGCCTGTGTTGCCGGAACAGCTGCTTTAAAGATTTTTGAACAAGAAAAACTGGCTGAAAAAGCCGCTGAACAAGGAAGAATCCTGAAAGCCAAAATTGAACAAATTGCCAAAAAATCCGTTCATGTCAAAGAGGTCAGAGGCAAAGGGCTTTTCATCGGAATAGAAATGAAAAACGGCAATGCCATGGAATTTTGCCGCAAGCTGTTAAAATTCGGTTTGATTGTCAATGACAGCCACGGGCATACCATCCGGATTTCTCCGCCCCTCATTATCAATGACCGGGAAATAGAATTTATGGTTAAACAGCTTGAAAAAGTTTTGGCAGATTAAAAAAATCTTAATTTAAAATAGTATGTCAGGGTTTTAATGCTGTTGCAAAAATAATCGGTTAACATCTCTTGAAAGCTATACGATTATTGTATGGTTTGACGGTATTTTTAATGATTCTTTTTAAGATTAGCCCCATACTCAAACATCAGCATTGGCCTCTGAATACCTTCAAAATTGTGTTTTCGCATACAGGCTGACTTGAAACCAGGTTGAAAAAAAAAGTGATTTGTCTTATAAATCCCGAAGGCTGAAATATTATGTAAAAATCATATGAAAAGGACGAGCTATGCTGGAAAAAATTGATTGGAAACAAGACTATAAAATAGGAATTGAGGAGATAGACTTCCAGCATCAATATTTTACTCTGCTGATCAATAAATTGATTGATGATCTGGTTGAATCCAAAGATGAGTATTACAATTGCAGACTATTGGAAGAATTGTCACAGTATGCATCCTTTCACTTTATCAGCGAAGAAAACAGAATGATTCGCTGCAACTACCCGTTTATTGAAGACCATAAGGATCTTCACCGCAACCTTATCAGCCAGTTAAATGATCAAATCAATTATTTTAAGATGGCCAAATCAACAATTGAAGACATTATCAGTTTTTTAACGGAATGGTTTCTTCATCATACCGTTGAAAAAGACTGTGAATTCGGAGAGTATTTTAAGGAAACAAATAAAAATGTCAAATAAAGCTGTTTCTTCTATACCTTTTGAAAAAAATAAATTTGTTTTGATTGTTACCAATACCGGATGTTCGAATATTTTATCTGAAATTCTCTCAGGAGCAGGCTATAGAGTTGATTATGCTAAAACCTGTAGGGTAGTACTGGACATTGTAAAAAAAAAACTGCCGGACATAGTCATCATAGATATTCAAAGGCCTGGCAACCATGAATTTGAACTATGCCGGACATTAAACTCAAATGATATCTCCCTTAATATTCCAATCATCTTTATATGCACTCTGCCGGAATTGGATGATAAGGAAAAAGCCTTTGAGGCCGGTTGTTATGATTTTATAACAAAGCCTTTCTTTGCAGTTGAATTGTTGTCACGAATCAAGAATTGCATCATGATGCAGCAACATCAAAAACAACTTGAACTGATAATCCATGAAAGGACCCTGGCTTTACAACAAGAGCAAGATAAATTAAGGCGGGAATTACAGATACGCACACAAAATGCTGTGATCAGAGAAAATCAACTCAAACTGCTGTCCTTGAATTTTGATATCAGCCAAACCATTATCCAGGGGGAAACCATTACGCAAATGCTGCAAAAATGCTGTGAACTCATTGTTCACCATCTGAATGCGACGTTTACCCGTGTCTGGCTTTTTGATGAGATGCAAAATGTTCTGGTGCTGCAGGCAAGCGCAGGGATGTATACCCGTATCAACGGCAAACATAGCCGAAAATCTGTTGCCTGCACCAACAAGATCGGAAAAATTTTTTTAAGCAAATCCCCCCATACAACCAATACCATTATGGGTGACTTGCTGATCTGTGACCAGGAATGGGCAAGGCAGGAAAAAATAGTTTCTTTTGCAGGCCATCCTCTTGTGGTGGATGATAAGGTGATTGGGGTTGTTGCCATTTTCTCGAAAAACATTCTGTCAAATATGGTTATGAAATCACTGGAGAGCGTTGCCAATGCCATTTCCCTGGGGGTGCGGCGCAAATTGTCCGAAGCATCTTTGCTTGCAAGTGAAACCCGGTTTCGGGATTTGATAGAGGATACGGTTGATTGGATATGGGAATTAAATCATGAGGGCGTCTATACATATAGCAGCCCACGGGTGTTTAATCTGCTCGGGTATGATCCCGGCGAAATTGTGGGCAAGACCCCTTTTGAATTTATGCCGCCTGAGGAAGGTTTGAAAATGCAGACTGTTTTCCGGGAAATGGTTGCCGGGCAGAAGATGTTCAGTGCCATTGAAAACACCTGTACACATAAAAACGGTAACAAGGTGGTTCTTGAAGCCAGTGCCAGGCCAATATTCAATGATGACGGAACCTTATGGGGATACCGGGGGATCAACCGTGATATTACCGAGAGAAAAAATTCTCAGGAGGCGCTTAGGCAAAGAGACGAGCAGCTTCGCCAGACCCAGAAAATGGAGGCCATCGGAACCCTGGCAGGGGGAATTGCCCATGATTTTAATAATATTCTTGCAGCTATCCTGGGATATACGGAACTGGCTCTTTTCGATCTTCCTGAAGAAAGCAGAAAAAAACACGAGCTTGATCAGGTCTTAAAAGCAGGGCACCGGGCCAAAGAATTAATCCGGCAGATACTGACATTCAGCCGAAAAAGCGATCAAACGCTGAGACCGCTGCGTGTCCAGATCATTGCCAAGGAAGTTGTAAAACTGTTACGATCCTCCATCCCGTCAACAATTAGTATCAAACAAAATATTGATCCGGGCTGTGAAAATGTTGTTGCTGATCCGACACAGATTCATCAGGTTTTTATGAATCTGTGTACCAATGCATATCATGCCATGAAAGAATCTGGAGGTGTTTTAAACATTTCTTTGCAGCAGATACAATTAAACCGTGAAGATCTTAATGGCAATCTTAGTATTAAAACAGGGTCCTGTCTGAAATTAGAGGTCAGTGACACAGGCATTGGCATTCCCAAAGACATTCAAAATAAAATTTTTGAGCCATACTATACCACCAAGGGCATGGGAGAAGGCACAGGCCTTGGCCTTGCGGTCGTACATGGCATTGTCAAAAATCTGCACGGGGATATTACCGTACACAGTGAACCCGGCAAAGGAACAGTCTTTTGCGTTTATCTGCCTGTGGCGGAAGAAAAACAAAAAAATGTTCGGGAAAGATCCACAGCACCGGTTCCAACCGGCAAGGAACACATTCTCCTGGTGGATGATGACGAAGACCTTGCCCGGATGCATAAACAAATGCTTGAAAGACTTGGGTATAAAGTTACTGTGTTGACATCCAGCGTTGAAACTCTGGATGTGTTTCAAAATTCTCCCAACGGATTTGATCTGGTAATGACGGATATGACTATGCCGGGCATGACAGGGGCGGAACTTGCCCGGCGGATTTTTAAAATAAAACCCGATATGCCGGTGATTTTATGTACAGGATACAGTGAGATAATAAATGCCGAGCAGGCCAAGGCCATGGGCATTAATGCCTACTTGTCAAAACCGATCCTTAAAAGGGAATTGGCTGATGTCGTCAGAACTGTTCTGGATGAAACTAAAGAGATAAATATCAAAGAAAAAAAATATTGGACAACATATTAAAGGAAACTTTATGGCCGGAATATTGATCATAGATGACGAACCCCAGATACGAGAGCTTTTAATAAAACACCTGAATGAACTTGATCAAATGCCAATGGTTGCCGAAACACTTGCCGATGGACTGGAGATGGTCGCTTCAGGGACGTTTGACCTTATATTTCTTGATGTAAATCTGCCGGACGGAAATGGTATTGAAGCCCTTCCTCTTATCAAAAACTCAAGATCTGAACCTGAAGTCATTATCATAACCGGAGAAGGCGATGAGCAAGGTGCAAAAATGGCAATTGACAGCGGGGCCTGGGATTATATATTAAAACCTTTTTCAGGGTATGAAATCAAACTGCAAGTCAAACGCTCCCTGGATTTTCGGGCATCAAAAAAAGCTCTGAATTCTTCACCTGAAAAAATTTTAAACAGATCCAGCATCATTGGGTCAAGCCCCAAACTTCTGTCACGACTGAACATGGTTGCACAATGCGCCAAAAGTGATGCCAATGTATTGATTACCGGGCAGACAGGAACCGGAAAGGAATTGTTTGCCAAAGTTGTTCATATGAACAGCCGGCAGGAAAAGAATAATTTTGTGGTGGTGGACTGTGCATCCCTTCCTGAACAGCTTGTTGAAAGCGTGCTGTTTGGCCATGTCAAAGGAGCTTATACAGGGGCGGATTCCAATCAGGACGGGCTGGTGAAAAAAGCGGATGGAGGAACTCTTTTTCTTGATGAAATCGGAGAACTGCCCTTATCCATACAAAAAAAATTTTTAAGAATTCTTCAGGAACGAAGATTCAAACCAGTTGGCGGCACAAACGAGGTCGTGAGCCATTTCAGGCTTGTTTCGGCAACCAACCGGAATCTTGAAGAAATGGTCAGGGAGAATCAATTTAGAAGTGATCTGCTTTTTCGGCTCAGAACTATTCACATTGATTTGCCCCCTTTAAAAGAGTGTAAAGAAGACATCAAGGACCTTACCCTTCATTATATTTATACCTTGTGCAATCATCACGGTTTTGAAAACAAAGGGTTTGTCTCCGAGTTTTTAAAAGCGCTTGAATCCTATGACTGGCCCGGAAATATCAGGGAGCTTATCAGCAGCCTGGAAAAAGCCATACTGGCTGATCCAGTGTCTCCGATTCTTTATCCCAATTGTTTGCCCAACCCGATAAGAATACACTATATTCAATCTTCCATGAACAAAACCAGGGCCGGGTGTGATTTTAAGCGTGTCAGCCAAACATCGGACAAGTTTCAATCCATTGATCTGCCGGATAATCTATTAGATCCCATCAAACCTCTAAAACAGGTAAAAGACGTGGCAATCAGCATAATTGAAAAGATCTATCTTGAAAAGCTGATGCAGTCATCCAACGGAGATCTTGATAAAGCCGGCACCTTGTCATGCATCAGCAAAAGCCGTATCTATTCTTTGCTCAAAAAATATAACATCTCCAGATCCGTATAGTTTCCAAGGGCAGACTTGGTATTTCATTCAAATCTGTCCACAACAAAGATTGAAAATCCATACCTGTTTTGCCAAGACTTTCTTATAAAAAAAATTCATATCAAATTTGAAATTCGTATTGTTTAGTACGATTTGTATTCGTGTTCTTGATTGTCAAAAAAAGCCGCCTCATATAACTACTTGTTATTAAAAAACTTTTTTCTGCTAAACACTCTGGCACTCTTTTTGTATTGGTTAATATTAAATGCTGAGGCTGGTTTTATTTTGGAAAAAGGAGGAAAATGGACATTATTATTTATTCAGATGCAGGCAACGCTCAAAAGGACAAACTTGAAAAAGAGATTTATCACGTTTGCAATATAATGCCTGTCATGGTTTTTGATTTTAAAAGTTTTTTTAATGTGATCAAATCCAGATTATATGGCCAGTATATAGTGGTCTTTCTGATTAAATCTGCTGAAGAACTTGAATTTTTATATTCCAACAAACAAAAATTGTTTTCTTCACAGTATATTTTAATTCTTCCAAATGAAGATAAACAATTAATCAAAAAAGGACTTTTATTATACCCAAGATATCTTGCTTTTGCCTGCCATGGATTTAAGGATATGTCTGCCGTGCTGAACAAGATGATTTGGAACAATACCTTAAAAGAAAAAAAACTGGAAAATTTAACAATTCAAACAATCAACAACAATTAATTATTAATAGCAGAAAGGAGAAAACATGAACCTGTCAATCGGAAAAAAAATGGGGCTGAATACATTGATATTTTCTTTGGTTGCCATTGTGCCCTTTGTCATTTTAGGTGTAATGGCCGTGAAGACTGCACAGCAATCATTTGTTGAAAGCAAATTTGAACAATTGTCCTCTGTCCGGAGCATTAAAAAAGGCCAGATCGAAAAGTTTTTTAAAGAACGGGAAGGCGACATGGGGGTTCTTGTGGAAACCGTCAGCACCTTGAGGCAGGAAGCTTTTGCAAAACTGGTTGCTGTTCAGGAAATAAAAAAACAGCAGCTTATGAATTATGTAAGTTCTGTAAAAGGTTCGATTCAGGGCCTAAAGGGTGATCCGTATGTTCAAAAAGCCGTGCTTGAGTTTGACACGGCCTTTGCAAAAGCAGGCAATAAGATTGAGTCCTTTGAATGGAAATCAGTGGCACTGGAATATCATTCCCGGCTCAAGAATATCATGGAAGGCAACGGCTGGTATGATATGTTTTTGATTGGCAAGCAGGGTAATATTATCTATACGGTCATGCGTGAAGCTGATCTGGGCATGAACATAACCGGCAGCGAATTGAAAAATCAGGGCATGGGCAAAATCTTTACTTATGCAAAAACAATGGGAAAAGACGAAATTGCCATTGCGGATTTTGCACCTTATTCACCTTCCAACGGCAAGCCTGCAGGATTTATGATGGCTCAAATACATGATGATTTTGGCAATCTTCAAGGATATGTTGCATTACAGATTCCTTTGGACCGCATTAATCAAATCATGCTTATGCGCGACGGCATGGGAAAAACCGGTGAAAGCTACCTGGTTGGCCAAGACGGCCTGATGCGGTCGGATTCCTATCTTGACCCCCAAGGCCACTCAGTAAAAGCATCCTTTCAAAACAAAAAACCTGTCAAGACAGAAGCGGTTAAAGATGCGCTACAAGGAAATACAAATCACAAGGTCATTGTTGATTATAACGGCAACCCGGTATTGTCCGCATGGAGCAGAGTTGAACTGGGCAACGGCGTTTATTGGGCCATGATATCTGAAATTGATGTGGCTGAAGCCTTGAGCCCCGTTGATGCGGACGGCAATGAGTTTTATGCCAAATATAAGGAATTGTATGGATATTATGATCTGTTCCTTTTCAATCCTGACGGGTATGCTTTTTATACGGTTACCAGGGAATCCGATTATCAGACTAATTTTTTAAACGGCAAATACAGCCGGTCCAATCTTGGAACTTTGATTCAACAGGTGGTGCAGAGCAAACAATTCGGACTGGCGGATTTCGCGCCTTATGCACCCAGCAACGGCGATCCTTGTGCGTTTATTGCACAGCCCCTCATACACAATGGACAAGTGGAAATAATTGTGGCATTACAGCTTTCCCTTGAATCCATCAATTCCATCATGCAGGAACGAGAGGGTTTGGGCAAAACCGGTGAAACATATCTTGTCGGCAGTGATCATCTGATGAGATCCGATTCTTTTCTTGATCCGGCATCACATTCTGTTAAAGCGTCTTTTGCCAACCCAGGCAAGGGAAGTATTAAAACCCTGGGTGTAACTGAAGCCCTTTCCGGCAAAACCGGCAATCAAATTATCATGGACTACAATGACACTCCTGTTTTGTCGGCTTATACACCTGTCACAATCGGCAATACAACATGGGCGTTACTGGCGGAAATCGATCAAAAAGAGGTTGTCACCGAGTCTGTGGCCGCACAGATATTGCTCAACCGTGTCTGGATGATTGGGCTTGTGTCTATTCTGGTCATTGCGGCTGTGATCATAATGAGTATTTTTATTGTTAAAAATCTTTCTCAAACCCTTTCCCGTGTAATCGCCGGATTAAGTTCCAGCACAGAGCAGGTAGCCTCGGCAGCAGGGCAGGTATCGTCTTCGAGCCAGTCTCTTGCAGAAGGGTCGTCAGAACAGGCCGCATCAATAGAAGAAACTTCTGCATCCATGGAGGAAATGGCCTCCATGACAGCTAAGAATGCAGAAAATGCAGCTCATGCAGACACCTTGATGAAAGAAGCAAACGGTGTGGTAGCAAGCGCCAATAACTCTATGAACCAGCTGATCAGCTCCATGGAAGATATCTCCAGGGCAAGTGATGAGACCGGTAAAATCATTAAAACCATTGATGAAATCGCTTTTCAGACCAACCTTCTCGCCCTGAATGCAGCAGTTGAGGCGGCACGGGCGGGAGACGCGGGAGCCGGTTTTGCAGTGGTGGCAGACGAGGTGAGAAACCTTGCCATACGATCTGCAGAAGCTGCAAAGAACACGGCACAATTAATTGAAGGTACGGTGAAAAAAGTGAACCATGGATCAGAACTTGTTTCCACAACCAATGAAGCATTCGGCAACGTAGCTAAAAGCAGTGAAAAAGTCGCAGGATTGGTGGCTGAAATTTCAGAAGCTTCCAAAGAGCAGTCCGGCGGGATTGAACAGGTGAACATTGCCATTACGGAGATGGATAAAGTGGTTCAGCAAAATGCTGCAACTGCTGAAGAATCGGCTTCCGCATCCGAAGAAATGAACGCCCAGGCAGAACAGCTCAAGGATTATGTAGGGGATCTTGTTCTGCTGGTTACAGGTAAAAATGAACAACGCTCTGCTGCTTTACTTCATCAAAAATCAGTTGCAGGAATTTCCGGAACCTCTCGTCGTTCTATGCCGGCAAACAAAAAACTTATCGCCCCGTTAAAAGAAGTCAGACCTGACCAGGTGATACCGTTTGATGATGATAAGGAATTTGTGGATTTTTAATGGATTTTCGAGCTTTATAACAATGTCGGCCATTCGTCACAATCAGTGGGCCAATAGGGTCAGACTTGTGTTGTGATCAACTCTGGATTTACCGCAAAGGGCAGGATATGTTTTCCTGCCCTTTGCCTGTATGGCCGGGAAGAATGCTTTAAAGGATTTTTAAAAGAAAATTTGTAGGACTATATTCATAATACATGATAAGAAGATGGGATGACTGATTATTATGCTGTTAATATGACAATTAAGGAAAATAATGATCATCCAAATAATTTTTAAAAAATTAAAACAAGCTTTTATGGATCTGCTGCCCATTATTGCAGTGATAGCTTTTTTTCAGATTTTCGTTTTAAAACAGCCATTGCCGCAAATGGGAGAAGTCATTTTTGGTGCTTTGCTTGTGGTTGCCGGTTTGAGCCTGTTTGTTCAGGGTTTGGAAATGGGCCTGTTTCCCATTGGTGAGTCAATGGCCCATGCCTTAGCCCAAAAAGGCAGTCTTTTCTGGCTGATCTGTTTTGCCTTTGCTCTGGGGTTTTCAACCACTGTGGCAGAACCTGCCCTCATAGCCGTGGCCTGGGAAGCAGCAGAGATTGCCGGTAAGGGAGGCCTTATTGATCCGGGCCAGGACTCTTTGGAAAAATATGCCTTTGGGCTTCGCATGTCTGTTGCCGTTTCCGTGGGGCTTGCCATCCTTATCGGTGTTATTCGCATCATCCGCGGTTGGCCAATTCATTATCTGATCATCGGCGGCTATGTTTTTGTTATGCTGATGACATTCATCGCCCCCAAAGAAATTGTCGGCATCGCTTATGATGCAGGTGGCGTGACCACCTCCACCATCACCGTGCCCCTGGTTGCAGCTTTGGGGGTAGGCCTGGCCTCATCCATCAAAGGACGGAGTCCGCTTGTGGACGGTTTTGGTCTTATCGCTTTTGCTTCTCTTCTTCCCATGATTTTTGTCATGGGTTATGGATTGATTATTTTCAGATAAAAAAAGGCCTGTTATAATGGAATTCATACATGATTTCAGCAAAATATTGTTAGCCACCTGTAGGGATGTATTGCCGATCATTATTCTTATCAGCGTTTTTCAAATACTTGTTTTACGCCAAAAAATTCCCCATTTGAGCCGTCTCATTGTCGGTGGCATCTATGTTGTTATTGGTCTTGCTTTATTTCTGGCAGGACTTGAAAAAGCACTTTTCCCTTTGGGCAATATAATGGCAACCCAGCTGTCTGATCCGGTCTTTATTTACGGCACAGAAGAAATTGTCACACATGCAGACTGGAAAGCTTATGGCTGGGTGTACCTGTTTGGTGCAATGATCGGTTTTGCCACCACCATTGCAGAACCCTCTCTTATTGCAGTGGCTTTTAAAGCCAGCGAGGTTTCAGCCGGGACGATCAAACAATGGGGCCTGAGAATTACCGTGGCCCTGGGAGTCGCTTTTGGAATCAGTCTTGGCACTTTTAGGATTGTAACTGGTACGCCGCTTTATTTGTATATTCTTGCGGGCTATGTGATTGTTATCGTACAGACCATGTTTGCCCCCAAAAGCATTATTGCCCTGGCCTATGATTCGGGCGGGGTTACGACTTCAACGGTTACCGTGCCACTGGTAGCGGCTCTTGGCCTTGGGCTGGCCGCCACCGTACCTGGGCGGAATCCTGCTCTTGACGGGTTTGGCCTTATTGCCTTTGCCAGTCTGTTTCCAATTATAGCTGTCATGGGCTATGCACAGTTGATGCACTGGTTTGCCAAACACAAAAAAAAAATACTGGAGAAAACAAATGCGCTTTAAACTTATTTTATCCCTGGTAAAAGAGGATATAACTGACCGTATAGTGGATGCGGCAAAAAAGGCTGGAGCCACAGGGGCAACCATTATACCGGCCAGGGGAACCGGCATCCATGAGGCGAAAACCTTTTTTGGCCTCACACTGGAAGCCAGGACCGATATTGCCATGCTGCTTATTGAAGAACATCTTGTTAGCAAAATTTTAGATGCGATAAAAAAAGCGGGACAATTCCACAAACCTGGAACCGGTATTGCTTTTGTGATTCCTGTTGAGCAGGTTGCCGGTCTGGAAAGCCAGATAGAAAGTTTTAAGGAAGAAGTTAAAAAAAGTTATTTTTAAACAATTATCATTATTTCTACAGGGGAATAAAAATATGGTATCTGACAAAACCTCAATAATCAGGGCAAGAGACGTGATGTCCAAGGGAATTGTCTCTATTGACGGCATTGCAACAGCCAGTGAGGCTGCCGCCAAAATGCGTTCTGAAAAAGTCTCTTATCTTCTTGTCAACAAACGGCACAAGGATGATGCCTGGGCCATGGTGGTTGTTCAAGATTTCATTAAAAAGGTGATAATCCCGGGTCGTTCACCGTCTGAAGTTAATGTTTATGAAATCATGACCAAGCCTGTTATTACCGTTCCGGCAGATATGGACATTCGTTACGTTGCCCGTTTGATTTACCGTGCCGGTATTCGAAGAGCTCCTGTGGAAGATTGCGGAGAGCTTATCGGTATGGTTTCCCTGGCATCTTTGATCCTTGATAATGATCTTTTTTAATATTTTTTGTTTCAAGGATTATAAAATCGATATTGGCCTGATCCCTGCCTATGCATTAATTCATCTCCAAGGATCAGGCTTTGATTGTATTTTAATTAGAAACTATAGCTGACACCTGCTTCAAAATATGCTCCGTCCTGAACATAGTAGGCGTTTTTAGGCTCGCCGTCGGCACTGGTTAAGGTGCCTGCAGTATTTGAAACATATTCAAGATCTTCATCAAAAATATTTTTACCCAGAACCCAGAATTTCCATTGGTTCCAGGCATAGGAAATTCTTGCATCAACAGTTGTTTTGGAAGGATATTTTATGCGGTTTAAATAATCCACATATCGTTCACCCATGTAATTGATATCCATGCTTAACTTGAGTCCTTCCAAAGGAAAAAAATCAAGCCCCACAAGACCGCTGAATTCAGGTACCCAGTAAATTTGTTTTCCGGCAATGTCGGCGTGCTTATCCGTGGTGTTTGACGGATGAAGTTTGGCAGATACTGTGCCTGAAGTCCATTGGATATCCTGGTAGGTGCCGGCCAGACGGTAGCCGAAAAAAGAACACACCCGGCCATCGGCTTCAAGCTCAATGCCTTTTGCCTCGGCATCACCGATATTTCCCCGTCCTCGAGATGTCGTTCCTTCATAGACTGAGCCGAACTTGTCCTTATAATCTGAAAAATAGAGGGTGGCATTTATATTGAAAGCCTTGTTCAGCATGTGCTTATAACCGATTTCATAAGTCATAACCTCTTCTGGCTCCAGGTTTTCAGGAGGGTTAAAAGTTCCGCCATCTTCAACCGCCCAGGCATAATACCGGGGCGTTGGAAACCAGTAATTTCTTCCTGCTGAAACATAGAGGTTTGCCTTGTCCGTGAAACGGTAGGACGGGGCCATAAAATAACTGAACATGGTTCGATCCTCATCTGCAATATTTGGCACCTTGTCTTGCAGTTTAACTTCGGTCCTGTCCAGTCGTCCTCCTGTTTTAAATCCCCATTTTTCTTGAAAAAGAAAGTCATTATCCCAGAAGATACCATAGGTTTTCTCCTGGAGATCAAAATTGTATGCATCCGTGTTTTTACCCGGATCAAACGGATATATCCGGCTTACATCATTATCAATGCTTTCATAATTCAATCCAATTGAGGGTGTATAGCTTATGGCACCAAAATTAAAATGGTATCCGCCTGAAATTGAGACCGTATAAGTATCTTGTTCAGAATCATTGTGATACACACTTGAGGGTTTATCAAAAAGATAAGCAAGGCTCTTGTCTGTTTCATCATAACCTGTCCAGGAAAGTGCGGAATCGATAAATTTTTTCTCATCTTTATGAGACAGTTCAAGGGCAATGATTGAATTTTGCTGCTCTTTTTCAGTATGCCAGATCAAATCCGAATCTGTTTCACTTTTCGGAAAATGGATGTCCCTGCGGTAATTTTCCAATTGCCACAGGTACTTGCGAAAACCATACGCAGTCTCCATATCATAGTCCATATGATTAACCCATATGCCAATGCGGGTCTGGTCAGACAAATTATACCCAAGCCTGGCAAGAACCGATAACCTGTTTTCTTCTTCCTGCTCATACCCATCAGTGTGATGGTTTCCAACATTTAACATGTAATCATACTGGTTTTGCCTGCCATGGAGGGATGCGGTTTCATCATGGGTATCCCATGAACCGTATGCGGCAGAGACATCACCATGAATGCCTTCTTGCTTTGCTTTTTTGGTAATAATATTGATGACCCCACGAGCCGCACCAGGCCCGTATGCAATCCCGGCGGAGCGCAGCACTTCAATGCGCTCAATTTGAGCTACGGGAATAAAGTCAAATTCACTATACCTGGAATCCCCGATTTTTTGCGGGATACCGTCAATCAGGATAACAGGCCCCCCTGCCATTGCGCTTTTGTTGCCGCGAATCACAACTGTACCGCGCTTTGCACTACTGTCAACAACACCTGGAATTTTACCCAGGGCTTCGATAACATTTTTTGCCCCCATTTCTTCCAATTCCGTTCCAGTGATAATGGAAAGACTGGCAGGCGTATTAATTGCATTTATTTTATTGGTGGAGGTGACAACCAATTCATCCATTTTATGAACAGGTTCTTTTATTTCCAAGGCCATTCCATAAGCAGGCAGAAAAACAGCTAAAAAGATCAAACCAACAAGACAGCGTTTCATTTAAATTCCTTTCACAATTATAATTAAACAATCCATAATTGATTCGGAATTTTCCTGATCATCAGGCAAAAGTGTTTTTGATATGCTTGAAACAGGGCAAACAAAAATCCCGAATCACTCCAAATGTTTGATCCGGGAAGTCCCTTTTTTTATCCTCAAAATCATTTAATCCACTTCTGTCCATAAAGCAGATTATCAATCAGGTTTCGGCAGGTCTTCTGACTTCCTTTCTTTTTTGGCAGCCTTCCCATTTTGTTCAAACAAAACAGTGACATTTTCCAGCCAAAAAAGTTCCCCTTTATTTTAAAAGAGGCAGGGTTACAGCGGCGGGCCCGTCCCTGAATTTCACAGGAGTTCCCTATTAAGCATTAAAGCACCAAAACACAGGTATTCCTATTGACAGACAGTAAAAAAGTCAAGGTAAATTTATTTTAACTAATTCATATTACCCCAAACCTACAGCAAGTGTTTCAAAACAAAAAGGATTTTGAAAAAACAACATTTTTGAATGCTTAAAATCCAATATTTGTTAAAATGTCTTGACAACTTTACAGATATTTTTTATCTTTTGCTATTCTTCCAATAATTATTACGGGGTTAATAATGCTCAACCACAAGTCACCGCTTCCTTTATACCATCAGCTGGCAGACATCCTGACAGAACAGATCCGATGCGGAACATACATGCCCGGAGATCTTATCCCGTCTGAAAACGGGATGGCAAAGCAGTACGGCATTGGCCGTCCAACAGTGCGCCAGGCCATGGATACACTTGTCAAAAAAGGCCTTGTTGAACGCAAAAGAGGGTCTGGAACTTTTGTGAAGCAACCCGGCAACCAGGTGGACCTGTTTTGTCTTGCAGGCACGTCCCAGGCGTTTGAAACAAAAGGGATCAAGACTGAATCAAAACTTCTGGCTCCTCTGGCTGCCGTGAATGTTACTGATGATAAAACCAATCCTTTTGAAGGAAAACCCGCTTTTTTTTTATCGCGCCTAACCTGTGTTAAGGCAGATCCTGTATTATTGGAGGATATCTATCTTCATCCAGTATTGTTCAGGGGCCTGGAAACTGTGGATCTTGAAAACAGATCCCTTTCCGGGGTGGTGTCGGATCAGTATTATCTGAAGCCGGAAACAGGCAGGCAAACCTTTAAAATATCTTTTCTGCCTGAAAACAAGTCAACTGCACTTAACCTGAATCCTTCCGATCCTGTTCTTGAAGTGGAACGGACTTTGAATTTCCCGGAAGCACCCGGAGCTATATTTTCACGTTTGTACTGCAGAACGGATAAATTTGCATTTTCCCAGACCATGAGCCTTAAGATGACATAAACGACATAAACAATCAAAAAACCGGATCATATCCGGCCATTGGAACCAATGGTTTACATATAACGGCAATGGCAGATCACTCTGCCACAATAAACAATGAAAAATATTTAATTTCAGCAGGTTAAATGTTCTTTCGTATAAACCATGAGCAGGAGCAAATAACATGAAAAACAGGGGATATTACGGTAACCATGGCGGGGCATTTTTGCCTGAGATTCTGGTTGCCACGTTTGATGAACTGGAAATTGAGTTTGAAAAAATAAAAAAAGATCCGTCTTTTTGGAAAGAGTATGAAACCTTGATGGGATCTTACTCCTGCCGTCCCACCCCTTTGACCTTTGCTGACAACCTTACCCGGGAATTTGGCGGTGCAAAAATATATATCAAGCGAGAAGACCTCAATCACACAGGCGCCCACAAAGCCAACAATGTAATGGGTCAGGGGCTGCTGGTCAAACGTATGGGGAAAAAGCGGGTGATTGCGGAAACAGGGGCAGGACAGCACGGGGTGGCAACTGCCACAATGGCGGCAAAGTTCGGATTTGACTGCACCATCTACATGGGGGAAGTGGATGTGTTGCGCCAGCGTCCCAATGTGTTCTGGATGGAGCAGTTAGGTGCCACCGTGGTTCCGGTAAAAGACGGCACAAGAATTTTAAAGGATGCCATCAACGAAGCGTTCCGGGACTGGGTAACAAACATGGACACCACCCATTATGTCCTGGGAACCGCCTGCGGGCCACACCCTTTCCCGGAAATGGTCTCTTATTTTCAATCCATTATTGGCAAGGAGGCAAGACAGCAGATTCTGGATGTGGAAGGAAAACTTCCCAAACGGGTGTATGCATGCGTGGGCGGCGGGTCCAATGCCATGGGGATTTTTTCAGGATTTTTAAATGATCCTGTGGAGCTTGTGGGGGTTGAGGCAGGAGGCAAGGGTTTAAATTCAGGCATGCACGCCTCCCGGCTGAGTTCGGCAGATGGAAGCCATGGTATTGCCCAGGGGTATAAGACCTATTTTCTCCAGGATGATGACGGCCAGATGAAAGAGACCCACTCTATTTCAGCCGGGCTGGATTATGTGGGAGTGTCTCCGATTTTATCCCACATGCATGACCAGGGAACAGCAAGGTTTGAAAGCGCAACAGATACCGAGGTTGTGGCTGCGCTGAAACTGACCATGCAAAAAGAAGGAATTATCCCGGCCCTGGAATCCGCCCATGCTTTTGCCAGGGCATTTAAGGAAGCGCCTTCCCTTTCAAAAGACGATGTGATCATCATCAATCAGTCCGGCAGGGGTGACAAGGACATTTTTACAGTGGCAGAGGCTGTTAATGATCCCAAATGGAAAGAATTTATTATTGAAAAGGCCAAAGAATACAATGCTTGAATCCTATATAAAAGACCGACTCAAAAACCGTGATATTTTGTTGATGACCCATATTGTCATGGGGTATCCCTCCTTTGAAGACTGTTTTGAAATCGTAAGGCAGATGGTTGATGCCGGAGTGGATTTAATGGAATTGCAATTGCCGTTTTCAGAACCCATGGCAGACGGTCCTGTGATTTTAAAAGCCAACCAGGCAGCTCTGGAAAAAGGGTCAACCGTTCAAAAATGCTTTGAATTTGCCCGGGCCGTATCAAAGGAATTTTCCATCCCGTTTTTGTTCATGAGTTATGCCAACATTCTTTTTAAATACGGAATGGAAAAATTTTCAGACAAAATGGTTCAAATAAATCTAAAAGGTGCCATTGTGCCGGATCTGCCGCCTGAAGAGGGCAAAGAGTATATCTGTGCCATGCAAAAAAATAATCTGGACCCCATTTATATTTTTTCCCCGGAAACAAGCGATGAGAGACTGGCATATTTAGCCTCCCATGCCTCAGGCTTTGTCTATTGCCTTGCCAGGAAAGGGGTTACCGGAAAAGACACTGCTTTTTCAGATGATCTTGCCGTTTATCTGTCAAGGTGTCGAAAGGCCACTGACCTTCCTTTGGCCGTGGGATTCGGCGTAAAAGAAAAAGCTGATGTGGACTATTTAAAAGGCAAGGCAGATATTGCCGTGATCGGCTCCCAGACTATCAGGATCGTGGAAGAAAAAGGTGCTGCTGCAGCCGGGGAGTTTATCCGCAGCCTTTTGTAACATGTGATCTGTTAATGCCTTACTCCTCAATTTTTTGTTAAAAAAAACAAGAAAATTAGAAGAGATATCTGGATTGCGGGTTTCCCGCCTTAACTGTAACTGTTCATCACATTTTATCACATTGCATCACGTTGTGTTATCCGGCAAGCCAGCCGCCTTTTTGACGCTGATTTAATTTTTTCAGTTCAATGGCGGCTCGTTCATGGCTGATACGTTCATTGATCAGGTCTTTGTATATCCGGTCGGCGATTTTACGCCGCTTGACAGCATCACCTGCATCCAGAACAGCCTCAACCATTCCGGTTATTTTAGAGGCGATGCTGTTTTCAGATCCGGCAACAGTCAGATTATTTTTAATGGCAGTGACGGCAGTGTCAAGGTTTGACCGGATCAGGGCGATCCCTGCCTGATATTTTTCCGTCTGAGCAATCCCTTTGCCTGCTGTCTGATCTAAAATATTGATCAGATAATCCCGGCATAACATGCCATAATCCTGGAAAGACGTGAGCATATTCAACCCTTGCTCAAAGACTTCTGGTTCCCGGTCATTCAATAAATTTTGCCCCGCCAGATAACACTGCTCCCAGGCCTGCCACCGGTAAACAAAATCCAGGCCGGGGCCTTTGATGTTCTGCAGTCCCATGACCCTGTTCAACAGTCCCGGGGGGGTATGGCTGCAAATGGTATTGATGATCTGTTCGCCTGTGGCATGGACATTTTCAATAACAATTAATTTTTGCTTAAACCATCTGGTAACAAGGGTTTTAAACTCCATTTCCAGGGCTTTTGTACTGGGTTGCTGTTTTATTTTTTCCTGGAATGCTTCAGCCTCTTTGTTCTGTTTTTTCAATTTCTCAATATGGTGTATGATTTGCTCTGTTTTTTTTGCTCTGTTTTTTAATTCCAAGTTTTTTAATGTCGTATTTTCAAGCAATGAAGCAGGATGGGTGACGGCTGTTTTGATTTCTTCCTGGCTTAGTTTTGCTCCCAGGCTGTTGAGCATAACCTTTGCCCGGTTGATAACCGTCTGTGAAGAAAGTGCTATTCTCAATTTTACGGCAACTTGCCGGAATGTTGAAAGGCCTGCATTACGGTCATTGGTCTCGGTTGGGAACAAATTGATTTTTTCCAGATATTCATCCCAGGCCGCAGTAATGAATCCCATGAGTCCAGACAGGTTTGATCCGATCAGAAAATGATAATCAGCACTGAGATCCTCCACAATAATTGAGGCAAACATCCTGGATCTTGTTATTCTGTCCGCCCGGTTGTTGACCAGAGTGCTTATAATGGTTTCAGGAGTATTTTCATAATCAGGGCTGTCAAGTTTCATCCGTTTCCAGTTGCTCAGGGTTGCAAACCGCTCATTGGCCGACATACCGTTGATAAATGCAAGTTTTTTGTTTTTTATGGGCGCAACAGGAAAGACTTTTAAAGCCCCGATATCGGGAATCACCCTGTCTGCCATCTCCCGGAGGGCAAAATCGGGATCTATGTCTAAAAAACCGGCCAGTTTTAATACCAGGGCCACATTGCTGGGATGCTCCTCGTATGTAAACCTGCCCAGTACGTCCGGTGTCAGCAACCCTGATTCAAGCCAGCCTGTATACTCTATTTTTGTTTTTTTCTCTTGTGCATCCCGGGCAAGGATGGGTTTCATTTCCTCTTCAGATGTAATCAGCACACCTTTTTTCGGTATAAAATTTGTCATGACCTGTGGAATGTTGATGCCTGCCGGTCCTTGAATATCCTCATGATCCGGATAAGTATTGGTAATGGTGGACACATCGTCACGGGTCCATTGCTGCTGGAGAATTTTGACAAAGGCAGGAGACAGGGCCATGCATTCCCATAAAAATATTTTTGATTTCAGTTTTTGAGTCATGCGGATCATATGATGATGTTCCCATATGGTTGCTTTGTCATAGGGTCTGAAAAGAAACATTTCCCTTGTTTTCCCAAAGGGGAAGGCATGAAGAAACATGGCTTCGCATCCGGTTGTCTTGTTCACCAGCCCATGCCCTAAAGCTTCAAACACAGCGGCTTTAAGTCTTTCAACCCCAGATTTTCCACGGGTTCCCCATCCGCCGATGACAAGGGTTATTTGTTTTCTGGCAGATGCAACAGCATGGCTTAAGGACAGATTTTTATAGAGAAAGAAAAAAAGCAGTGCAGCTGAAAAAAGACCCAGTTCATACAAAGAGTTTTCATAGGCTGAAAAAAAATAATATTTGAACCGGGTCCATACATCCGGGGTGAAAAAGGGAAGGCCAAAAGCAAAAAATCTTGTTACTGAAGGATCTTCATCTTTTTGTGGCGGTATAACGGCAAAACCCTCAAATTGTATGTCAAAGCCCAGTTTTCTCAAGGAGCGGATATAATTATCCGGGTTTTCCCGGCTAGTCTCCTCCCAGTTTCTAAAATCCGCATGTTTTGAAAATCCCAGGGTGAGCGATATCCAGGCCAGGGCACGCCTGAATAAAGACCGGGGAGAATACATTTTTGTGACACCTTCCGGGGTATAGATTTTAACCGGTCTGGTTAAAAAAACTGTTTTTGAACAGCCTACGGCGTCATCAACCAGAGGAAGATAGGGCCTCCACCCGGATTCAGTGTCAACATACAAGGGTTCTCCCGGAACTTTTGTCCGGGTAAGTTCGCTGCCTATACCTGAAGGGGCTCTCAGGTGTCCAAAATATTTTCTGCCGGTGATGTGGCTGAACCCCTGCCGTTTATCCGGTGACGGGGAAAAAAATTCATGTAAAAATCTCCAGACCCGGAAACCAAAACGCTCTCCTCTGAAAAGAAAAATTCCGGTGATGCCTTTTTCAAGACCCAGGCTGAAATCTTCCAGGGCAAGTACGCAAAGGATTCTGCCGATACTGTTGTCGTCCATATTTTTAAACCAGGACTTGGGAAGCCGCTTTTTTTTGCCGGGTCTGATATGGGGGATAATGGCGGCAAGTTTCTCCATCAAGTCTTTTGCCTCATCATCTGTTTGAATGAGCAGTTTTTCCCGGGTTAATGCAGCCCAGCGTCTTACAGACAAAGATTTTGCGGTCTTATGAAGCTGTGTGATAACCGGCAGTTGCCGTTCAAAAAACGCGGCTGCACCATCGTGGTGTCCTGCCGTGTTTAATGTGTTTATAATATCATAAACGCATTTAAAGCTGACACGGACAGCAAAGGGGTCTTTTTCCATGGACAGGTGATCAAAAATCAGGTCCGAGACCGTGCCGGTAAACAAAAGTATCAGATCATCTGAT
This sequence comes from Desulfobacula phenolica, assembly GCF_900105645.1. NCBI lineage: Bacteria > Pseudomonadati > Thermodesulfobacteriota > Desulfobacteria > Desulfobacterales > Desulfobacteraceae > Desulfobacula > Desulfobacula phenolica. The sequence continues at coordinate 117,292 of NZ_FNLL01000012.1, forward strand.
GATGCCACGGCTAAAAGCCCGGCCGCCCTTACCTTTGGGGAGAAGTCCTTGAAAAGGATGTGTCTGAGCCAGGAGACGATATCCTCATTTTGTGTCCCGGATGTTTGGCGGATCAGAAATTTTATCAAAACCCCTGGAACAGCCTGCCTTACAAAAGGGCTGATATCCCTGGAAATGGTTGGAATAAATTTTTTAATCTCTTTTTCATTGTTAAAATGATCATGGAACAGCTGTATGATTTTTCTGCGGACAAACAGGTCGTCACCATCTACTGGATTGAAAAGCCGTCGGGTGGCTGCCTGGAAAAAAGAGTCCGGGTCAAGTACTGAAAGCAGGTCAAAGGCTTCACACTGAATCCATATCTGCTGGCGGACATCCAGGGACGCCCGGTAGATGAAGGTGATAATTTCCTCTTCAATTATCTCATTTTTGACCTGTGAGGGAAGGGTCCTGATGATCCTTGTCATGCACCTGAAGGTTTCTATTTTTACCCGCTCGTCACCGCTGAAGGCCAGCAGGGGTTTTAATGTCTTTTCAATGTTGATACGGTTGAGTATTCTTTCCTGTTCCGCCTTATCTGAAACCGAACCCAGGGCTTTTGAGGCAATCACCCCCAGCCGGTTGAGCAGAAAAACAAGATGGTATTCGATCCGGGCAATTTTACGGCTGCACCTTTCAAGAACAACATCATACCCGAACCAGCGCTTAAAGGCCCGCTTGTCGCCTTTGATCCGGGAAGCTGAAGCGCCCAGGTCAACGGCAAACTGAAGGATCAGAGCTTTTTTTTCAATGTTAGTATTGGCGGACGCAAACCGCAGGTTATAGTCAACACGCAATACGTTCAAGGCGCGGATTGCTTCTTGCTCGGCCATGGACTCATTCACCAGAAAATTAATGATCTGATAGGACAGGCGGCGTTTTTCAGGAAAATTTGCTGCCTGCTTGTTCAATGCCTTCCTGTTTAGAAATTTATCTGTTAGAAATTTATCGGGCAAAAATCTGTCTGCCAGAAACTTATCAGTCAGCTTGTTGATTTTTTCTGTGAATAATTTGTCCTCCAGATTTGACAGGTCTGCTTTTAAAATATGTTGAGTCTCTTGTTTTATCTGTTTCATGTTTTTTTTCATGATCAATTTTGCCTAATGGTTGCGGATAAAGGTATTGTTTTTTTGGGGCATGTTTCGTTTATGGATATTGAAAAAATCCAGGGCTCCCGGCCTGATATCTTTTAAACCCCGGCCTTTGCTGAAAAACCAGACTCCTGAAAACTCAATGGCGGTGTCACTGTTGTCCAGGTCCTGTTCAAGGGTCAGGCCCAAAGTAAGCCGTTGCTGATCACGGGTCCAGTGATTCCAGAACAATTCAAGGGTTCCGGTGTTTCTTTTGATATCAGCGGACCGGTCCTCATCTGAAAAATAATACCTGTGGCCGTAAGAAAGATTTGCCTGAAAATTACCCAAAAGCTGCTTCCATCCGATTTTCATTTTCATATTATCCGGTTGAAGCAAATTCATATTTTCATTGCTGCTGATTGATCCTTGCAAAAACCATACAGTATCCAGCCAGGGCATGTATGAGGCGTATTCAGAAAGGGTTGCCCCCGCCCTGTGGTCGTTTTTGTAGTCGGTAAAGATATCTCGGTCCACCAGGCGGTTGGGATATTGGTTTGCATCATCCATGCTCAATATTCTTCCAAAAAGGGAAAAAGATGGGATATGAAAAGCTTTCAGGCCAGAGTTCAGGCCAAATTTCAAGTATAGTGGCCGTTTTTGAAAAATTCTTGCTTTGAAAAGACCGGAATATTCCGCAGGGCTGTTGTCAAACATGGCAAAAGTATCTGCATCAGGATTTTGCAGGTATATGCGGCCTGTAAGGTTCAGGCCCAGGGGAACCTGCCTGGGATAATAATAAAAATCTTGTGTCAGTCCGATGACCGGTCCTGCATTTTGCCTGAAGCGGGTTAAAAATCCAGTGTCGGTATATCCAGGCAGAGTTTCGTGATAATAGTGATGGGTTGCCAAGATTTCATATATATGTCCCTGGTCTTCTTCTGCCTCATCTTCCAGGCTGTTGAACAAGTTTTTATATGATCCGGCCAAAGACCAGGTTCCGTCTTCCTGAGACCCAAGGGCGTAAGCGTCTTGAAAACAGACGGTGTTGCCGGGAGAAAAATCTTGTAAAAAATTTTCATGGGGAGCAGGAACAAGGTCAAAGTCGGCTTTCACCAGTCTTGGATTTAACGGATCGGGTGGGAATATGGCCTTAGCTCGCCTGTGTACCCTGAACAGGGCTTGGGATTTATTTTTGTCCGGTTCCAGGACAAGGGTGTGCCAGCCCGGATTCATATATTGATGCTCAACCCGGGTATCGTTGTTTTTGAGCGTATCAATGCGTATCCATGCCGGTCCCTGGATGTGAACCCTTACAGGGTCTTTGTGGGTTGCCCTGTAAAAGGAACGCTTGGGTGGATTGTCTGTTAGCAGCTCGGTACATGTGCTGTTTGTTAAAGTTTTGCCAACTGATTTTTCGGCACTATATGTTTTTGTAACGGACGGGTTTTCACAAAATTTGACCTTTAAAAACTGGTTTGAATAACTGTCTGAAATACCGATTGTAAGCCTATGAGACCCTTTTGAGACCCGGATTGCCGCTTGGTGGGCAGTCATTCCTGGAAAAAGCGTGATAAATTCGGGAGCCTGGTCATCCAGCTGGTAAAAAAACTTGACAAAAGCGGGTTGCAAAAAAGGCAGATCCAGCAGGGATATGTCTGCTTTGAGCAAAACGGGCCGGGTGTTGTTCATGAACAATACCAGATTGTTTTCTTTTGTTATGATCTGTTCTCCCGAAGATACCGGGGACAAAAGTGCTTTTCTGATGCGAAGGGTATCTGATTCCGGCTCCCATCCGGCCAGTGGAAAAGATTCAATTCCAGCATTGGCTTCAACCATTGAGACAGGTTCCCAGGAAGTTTGTCTGGTAATTTGTCCTAAAAGCCCTTTTAATCCTTTTAAATGGGAATATTTTGTAAACAATTGACGGGCGTCGGCTTCGATTTGCAATATGTTTTCAGGATGTTTTTCCGCGGCCAGCACAAGCTGGGACATGGTTTTGAAAACCAGATCTTTTTCACTGGAAAATCCTTGTTTGGAAAATGGTTCCAGATAAGATGTATCCGGGTAAAGTGGTTCCGGGTAAAGTGGTTCCGGGGTTTTTACCTGCTGTTTTGCCTTCCGTCTGTTTTCAAGATCTTTCCGGGAGAGAACCGGTATCTGCGGCAGTGTTTTCGGACTGTGGCTGTCGTATCCGGCCAGCTCCCGTGCAGCAGCTGAGCCGCCGGAACAAGAACTCTGCATGATCTGCCCTTTTAAAACCGCGTCAACATTGGCGGTTGTTAGTTGAGGCAAAATACCAGTCAAGGGCCTGTCCGGCCTTAAAACTTGAAATGCAGCCAAAAGTGGCGTTGTTGCGCTGTAAACTTCAATGTCATTGGCTCCCGGTATCAGATTGATGTCATGGCTGATACTGGTTCCTGGAGTATGGGTGTTGTCTCCTGAAATCACCATTGCCTGAACCGGAAGATTATTGACAATCGGGACAAGATGATCTTTGTTATTATGTTGGATGGTAAACCACCCGTTCATTGGCATTGTGTCCGGCAGTTTGTCTGTTTGCTCATGCAGAACTCTTACAATAACCTTTAATGTTCCGGGACCGTGAAACCTTGCAGTAACAGGTTTTGAAGGCACGGCCCGGAAAGATTGGGAATACAGATCTCTTGGCAAAGTATATAATGTCACACTTCCGTCATAATCCATAACCGAATCCGATGCAGTCTGCCAATGGTAATCCAGCGGCAGGCCGGAGGACCAGGCTTCCCAGTCCAGTATGCCTTGAAGCCGTTTGGCCGGGGTCGCTGAAAAAAGAGCGGAGTTGATTTCCAGCCCCCTTTCCACAGCTGTTTGAAGAATTTTTCCCGGTTTTCCCGCAGAGTCAAGGATTTTACATGCCTGTTCCGGTTTTGACTGGTACAGCAGGCCCATACCGGTCCAGTAGGCGGCTTGTTCCGAAGAGTTTAAGCGGGTGACAAGATCATCATACACCCGAACCCAGCCCAGAGTGCCCGCCGCCTTTAACAGCGGCATTACGGGCTGAATGTCTGAAGGAAGAACCGCAGCCAGGAACAATGCCTGGGAAAACTGCCCCTGCTCGACCAGAAGTTGTGTCAAATCCCTTATGTGATTTGGTGTGGGATAACGAACAGCCCTTGTGCAATACAGAGCCATCACCTGAGAGCAGTCCTTTGCCTGCCGGTAAAATTTTAACAGCCGTTCAAAAGCGGAATCAGAAACCGGTTGCGCAGCGTTGATAAAAAGCTGTTTGAGCCATGCTTCTGCAAGATAGGTTTCGCCCAGGGACATCAGCTGATCAGCTATTTTTAAAGCTGCGGTACAGCGAATTTGCCCGGCAGTGTTGTGGAATACGGCCGACCATTTTTCAAGGGCAGGCAGAGCCTGGTTTTGGTCTTCCAGGTATCGGGCTTTTTTAACCAGGGCGTTTGTCCGGGCATCTGAAAACATTGCCCCGAAAGGATATGAACGTTTAACAGCCTGGCAATCTGTTTGAAAAGCTGTGCAAGCTGCCCGATGATCAGCCTTGCCTGGCCGTTGGTTTGCCTTTGAAGCTGCCTGGGTATCTGCCTGGGAGGCAGTGAACACGGCATGATTTGACCGTATCATACGAACCAGGGAGGTCTGAAAATTTTTTAAATTACGGATAATATTTTCTTGTCCTTCCTCGTAACTTTTTGAAAATTTTGTACTCCGGCCTGAAGAAAGCCGGACAGCAAAGTCGTCAAAAAGGCCGGGGCAGATTTTTTTATGTTTACCGATCCAAAGATAGTCTGATTCAGACATGACATAGGGTTTTGAATCCAGGTATTGGATTGCTGCTCTGCCTGTAAATTTTTTTTCTCCCCACAAGGAAAATTCATCTGCTCCGGGCGGCAGATCCAATTCAAAATAAGATGGTTGGATCAATTTTTTCGGATCAAGACAAGGATCGGACAAGGTTTTTTCAAGTTGCCGGAGTACAAGTCCCGCTTCTGCCGGAGTGATCCTGAACATATCTTGTGTGACATCATATTTAGTTTCAGCGGTAAAGCAAAGCTTTGGTTTTCCGTTAAATTGAACAAAAAAATTTTTTGCACCATTTCCTGGCTCCAGAATGCCTGTCTCCAGATTATTGGGCTCCAGAATGACCCTAAGCTTTGACCATGCCGTTCTTTTGGGAATGGTGTAAACCAGGGGCCGGGTTTTGTCATTGGGAACGCTCAGGAAATATCCTTTTTGAATCAGGCTGACGAGTCTTTGTCTGTGCTGTTGTGCCACAACCATGCGGGTGTCCCCTGCTCTCCTGAGCCTGGGCAGGATGAATCCGAGGCGTTCCTGGGATTTATTATCCGGCTTGATCCGGGGCAAAAGATTGCGAAAAAATGTATGACCTTCATATAAATTTTTTGCTTCACGCTTGAGTTGCGGGGCATCAGGCCGGGTTTCAGCAAGTTTTTCCATCAAAGACGCGCTGAAAAGTCCGCTCTGGGGCCGTGTGTTGTCTTGTGCTGTTTTTTTTGCTGCCGCTTCAATTTGGGAGAAAGAAAATGCCGGGTTGGGTATGATATCAAACATTTTATTCAGAGGCATGACAACTGTTTTTTGAGACAAAACCGTGTCCATGCTTTTTTTGTAAGTTTTTGGCGCATTGAATTTTGCCAACAAATAATCAGGGTCTTCCTGTTTTATGACCCGCACAATAAGATCCGAACGTGGAACAAGTGTAAGTGTATGGTTGCCTTTTGGCAGGGTTAGAAAAGAGGTTTTGATCCGTCCGCAGAGCCGGGGAATGCCGTTGATAAAAATGAGCCGTGAGCTTTCCGGTACGGTTTCAAAATCCAGGACAGCATGGGTTTTTTCATCCATGAACACCTTTAACCCGTACCTGAGTCTCCTGAAAGATTCACGCTCCGGGTATACCAGACGATTTTCAACAACAAGCCGGGCCGGGCCGTCCAGGCTGATTCGGGAAGGCTTGTCAGCCGTTAAGCGCCAAAAACTGGCTGATCCCGCCGTGTCCTGATGCGACACTGAAACAGCAGTGCCCTCAAGGGGAATCAGTTTCCTGGCCGGGGCAAGCGTGCCCAAGGGTTCCTGCCGGGAAAAAAACAGGGCAATGCTTATGTTATGTTTTATGTATGTTGGAAGAAAAATCTTGCAGATTACAGGATCATTTGTATCAGGATCAATAAGGGCCGAAAGTTTATCAGGAGTCATGGGAACTTTCAAAAAAGCATGCAGCCCGGTGCCGTTGGACATGGAAATTTTTAAGGGGGCAAGCCCTGTTTCGTGATCCTGTGATATAAGCCTTAGCATGCGCTGTTCGGGAATTTTTACCTTGACGGCCTCTCCCGGCTCAAGGGTTATCAGATGCATGCGGTATTCACGGCTGTACCTGGGGCATGGCCCTTCTATAATGTTTTTTTTATTTTCAATATTGTCCCATCTCAACGGAAGGTCATAGGCATTCAGAAGATGCATCTGCAGATCATCCACAGCAGCATGGCCGTAACCTGTGACAAAAAAATAAAAAACGGCTCCCATCAACCGGATCAAAAGATATCTGGTCATTATTTGAATTCCTTTAAAGCATTTCTATACAGTTTAAAAACCATTGTTTGATCTCAGGGACATCTTTGATCTGCTGCCGGGTTGCAAGATCCAGTTCAATGTGTATAAACCCATTGTGGCCTGCGGATCGAAGAAGAATGCCGCTTATATTCCGGGTGCCCCCAAGCTCTCTGACATCACGGGGATACAGGCTGACGTTTCCGGTAAATTGTTTTTTCAGGCAGTCTGCAAACTTGTTGGCCAGGCGGCTTGCCTGTCGTGTTCCCGAACTTACCACAAGGTTTGAATTCCGGCCTTCCAGTGTTTTTCTTCGGGATTTTGAAAATCCATGAACCTGCAACAATGATCCGTCTGGATATGCCCGGGCAAATGCGGCTGTAAATGCCGTAAAAAAGGTGTCTGAAAGTTTTGCCAGATCATGGGCTTCATCATTTTTCGGGCGGTTTTTCTGCTGAAGATTGTTTTTTTGCGGCAGGGAATTTTTTCTTTTGTTTCCATACCTGTGAACAGTATTAAATGCTGCAGCTGCAAAGTGTCCTTCCAGACTTAATTGAATGCCGATATCGTCAGTATGAAAGTCATGCAGTCCGTGGGGTATCATCAGAACACGATTGGTCTTCGGGGTTGTGGGAAAAATATAAAAACCCCTGCCGGTACGATTTTGTTCATCTTCCGACAAAAGAGTATACTCCTTGCCTTTGCATTCAATATTTGTCATGGAAAAATTTAGTTGTTTCCACTCTTCAATTAATGCCTTATGAGGCTCTTTTTTTAACATTCGATAAAACAGGTGCTGAACTGTCTGCAACTCTTTTTTGGAAGGAAACACAAAATCGGTTTTTGTCCGTGCCTCATGAAGATGCTGTTTGACAAGCAAATATCCGCTATCGCCTTGGGATAAGGAGGGCTGTAATAAAAAAAACAAGGTCAGCGCAAATTGCCATGCAACGGTTTTGTCCAAAATCATTTTATTTCCTTTAATATTTTGCGCTCGGGATAGACACCAGAAATTACCCTGTAAGGAACGATATAGGCATCAGGGCCGTGTTCCAGGGTCAGGCTGATTTCATATTTGCCGGGTTTCAGATCCGAGCGGAGCGGAAAAAAACAAGACTGCCTGGATCTCAACAAAGGGGTGGATGAATTCAGAATATAGGCGGGTTCATTGTTGTCCGGTCTCAGGCTGTATTGCCGTTTTCTGCGGGTAAGGGTATTGAACGGGCCATAATCCGTAAAAGAAAGATTTTGGATTTTGGCTGTAAAGACGAGTCTTTGGCTATGTTGATCACTTTGTTGATCCCCATATTGATCACCAGAGTGATACATAGAAGGAAAAAACAGGGCCAGGGATAAATTTTCATCTTCATCAAACAATTTGGTATAGTCCAATGTCATTGACTTTCGGGTCAGGCGGTAGGCAAATCTCAAATGATATCCTGCATCTTCAGAGCGGATAAGGTTCACAAAACATTGAACAGGAGCCGAAGACAATAGGGTAAGCTTGTGTATGCCTGCCTGGACAGGCGGCAGCATCACGCTGCCGGTGAGCCCTGCCAGATCTTTTTGAAAATAATCTTTCCTGTCAAGTATCGCCTTGATATGAAAAGGCCGGGATCTGTTTTCACTGTAAAAAATCAGCCGGGGCCTCATTTTTTTCAGAGCCCCTTGGGACTTAAAATTGATTGTCACGGGTATGTTCAAGGGTATTTTTTTAAAATTTGACACAAGGGCTGAATCACGGTGATACTGTTTTTTTTCAGCCGGCGTTAAAATATAGTGCCCGTTGCCATTGTCATTGCTATTGCCGCGGGGGGCAAAGGATTCCCATACAAAACGGCCTGAGGACAGATCATAATCAATGTCCGGCGGTCTGTGCTGAAGCCTGAGCAAAACCGATCTTTGCAATTTAAAAAGCGTGTTAAATCCCAACGGTGTTATGGGAAACCAGGAGACTTGTTTTTCATCTTCTTTGTCCATGGAGGCATACCCGTCTTCAGGCACACGGGTCAGGGCCATCCTTTGAGGAGGACGGTTGTATGCAGTTGCCAGCAGTGGGCTGGAAGATGAAAACCGGATGGAGGAAACCTTTGGAGGAAGCCTGAAATAAACTGCAACAGGATCGGATAAAATAATCCTGGTATCATTTTCAATCAAGTGATCATATACGGAAGGAACCGGGTCAAAAGGAATGTTTTTTTTTAAAATTTGTTTTCCGTTATGATCAAGCAGAGCGTAATCAATAGACTGATCAGCAGAGATTGTGTCGCTTGTTTTTTTTCTGAACACGGCCTTAAAGGGTGTGGACAGCCCTTTTGCATGGGAAACCCGATAGGTCAGAGTGTTCTCTTGGTCCATGGCAAATGCCCGTGCAACAAGGGGGGCAGGAGTGATATCAGTCTTCTGGCCTTTGTCAATGCTGTAGACCTGAACAATAACCGGCTGGTCAGAACTCAATTCCATTATGCCTCCGGCAAGCCGGTTTTCATATACAGCAAAAATGCCGTTCCATGGCACTGTCCATTCTTGTTTTTTTTGTTTTTTGCCAAACCATTTTAATTGTATATGGGCAGGGGGCTTTCCTTCCACAATGGGGGCAACATGCGAAAATACACATTTGACTTGTATTCCCTGTTCCGGGATGGGTACGGTAACCCGCAACTGCTGATCAATCACCAGACCGGTTGGGAAAGGTGGCGGTTGCACAATGTCGGCGTCAATCTCTTTTCTGACATAAAGTTTGCGCAATACATAATCTTTGCTGGCAGATCCCAATGGTGCCAGAGGTTGCCAGGCCATTCGCATAAGGTTTATCTGTTCGGTCTGCGTTAAAAATTCAGGAGGATAGATATTAAAACGGGACAGATGCTCTCTTTTTTCCTTGCCGGTTCGCTGCCACTGGTGCTTTAAATTGTTTTCAGAAGGTGTTTCAGGCAGATAAAGCCGCATTACCACATCAAAGATAATGGGGTCATGACCAAAAAGCCGGAATCTCATCTTTAAACCCTGGTTATCCGGGATTTTCTTAAAATCCAGAACCACACTCCTGCCGTCTGCGGGAACCAGGGGTGTTTTAAGATAATACCCTGCCGTGTATTGCTTGTCCCCGGCAGCATCGTTATACAAGGTGATTTTAGTATGTTTGTGATAAATTCCTGATTTTATAATATTATTTTCTTTGTCGCAAATCTGGTATTCCAGGGCATACTTCATTGGGGTATCAGGATCATAGTCGGCCTTTTTGGGGATATTGGCAGTGGTGATGATCTTGACCCTGTCTGTTGCCGGGGGAAGATAAAAGTTGGTCCAGTGATTTTGATCCAGTTTATAGCACAAGCTTATCTTTGCATCCGGGGCTTTTAAATAGCTCAGCATGTTCTGCCTAAGCCCTTTAAAAAAACTTTCAAATTCAAAACCCATTGTATGGCAAGGCCATATGAAAAATAATGCGGCAGCAGCCGTTAAAAAATATTTTTTCACTGTTTTGTCCACTCCAGCCATGCAAGTCTGGCGTCAATATAATGGGATATGCGTTCTTGAGTAACCTGCAAGACGTTTACGGCAAGTGTTGTGCCCATATCTTTTGGAAACAGGTTGATAACTGCGGCAAGCTGTTTTGCTTTTGTGAATACAAGTAAAAAGCTCTGTTTTGAATTCAGGTCGATGATTCTTTGATAAGACAGGCCTGGCCATTGATGCAAAATTTGATCCAGCACAATAATATCATGGGTTTCAATATAGGTCTGAATAAGGGTTTTAAACCGGCCTGGCAAATCAACCGGCTGGTTTCGGCTTGTGTTGATAGTGGCGAAAAGATCGGCTTCAATTGTGTTGATGCCCAAAGCTCTGAACTGGCTTTCCTGTCTCTTGTTTTCCGTTTGCTGCCTGAAATAGGCTCTTATGACGGGAGACAGCCAGATAATGGCAAACTCTTTATTCCGGGACTGGTCCAGGTACATGGCCTGGGGAATTCCCCCGACTTCATATCCGGCCGTGGCTTTTGACCCGTCCGCCAGTTTAATGCTCAATCCGTTTGATTTCAAAGAGGTGATCAGGTCAAGGGTCAAAGTATCGGGTTGACTGTAAAGCTTGACTCCGGATCGAAAAGACAGCAATGCATCAGTATCCGGCAAAGGCGCATCCGGTTTGAATCCAAGTGCCCTGCATTGAACGATCATCAAGGGATCAGATCCTTGTTCTCTTACCATCACCTGGCTGACAAGGGTGTACAGGCTTTCTTTGTTCTGCATCCTGATGATATCCGATGATCCGTCCGGGTTTGTTAAAGGGTGGGCCGTACTGATCATCAGGCCCAATGCCTTGGTCCGTTCAAACAATGACACTGAGTACTCAAACACGTTCATTTCAGATAAAGGCCTAGGTGTTTGGATCAGATAGGGATTTGACGGGCCGAGACGGAAAATATAACTTCCCCAGAACCGCTTGGCTGCATCATCTCTTTCCGATAAAATCAAATAATCCTGGTGTGAAGTTTTATGGCGGTACTGGATGATTTCATACCCCATAACGGCAGCCGATGTGTTTAATGCTTTTAATTCATTTACAGCATTCGGTCCCCATCCCTTATCTGAATACAATTGCCGGGACAGCTTTAACAAAGGGGTTAAAATTTCATGGTCAAAAAACAAAAGTTCTTCAAATCTTGGTACTTGATACAGGCCCGATCCTTTTTCTGAAATTTTTTGTTTGCCCCTGAGCAGCCAGTCTTGAAGATAACCCACAATACTCTGCTCACTGAGTTCAACAGGCAGTTCAATTCCCTTGAAAGGTGTTTTAAACATCAAATCCCTTGCATGGTGACGGTTCAGCATTAATACGGCAAACCCGGAATGCGACTTGTCTTGCAGCCGGTTGTTGAATGGAGAAGTTTCCCATTTTATGCCAAAAGTACCCAGTATGTTTTTTAAAAGCACAAGATCCAGCCCGGGCGGTAAAGAAGATTTTATCCAGAGAAGGGAATCGACAACCGGGGGTTCTCCCAGAGTAGGGATAACCCGCTTGCCTGTCAGCACCTTTATGGTGTTTTGGGTGTGACCCCGAACCTGAAGGATATTGGTGTCATGAAAAAAACGCTGAAACACGGCAAACAGTGTTAAAGGATTGTTCAAAACATCAGACGTCCCGTCATCATTGGTTTTCAGTCCTGATCCGCCAAAGGCAAGAGCCTTGGCGTTCAAAGCGGAAAACAGCCATGTCCCGGCTTCCAGGATGCCCCATTCATCAAGGGGAGCCGGGACTTCAAGGATCATGGGGTTTTTAAAATCAACATTAAAAACATAACTTCCCCACCCGTTTCGCGGCTCTGCTTCATACACATAAAGATAATGGCCTTCAACCTTTGCCAGGGCGTAATTGATCCGGCCCAGAAGATTTTCAGCTGTTTTAAGAGAATTAATATCCTTTGAAACGCAATAGTGTTCAATGGATTTGAGTGCTTCTGAAAAAATTTCCATCTCCCTGGGCAAAGGAGACACAAAGGAATTTTTTTTCAGGGAAGTAAACAGACTGACCTTGTCTTCTTTTAAAATGTCAATCAACCGCTGGTCGCCAAACTCTTTTTTAACATTCAATATCCGGGTCAAAGGCTGTGCAGTCAATGATAGAATATTGGGAATATGGGTCATGGCAAAACCTATACAGGTTGCCGCCATGACCGCTGCCAACGATGTCTGGAGAACTGCCCGTGTGACCCTGACGGCAATGTCTTTATCGTGCATTTTAATTGCAAGCAAAGTGGTCAGCAAATATCCGAATCCATAAAAATCAGTCACTTTCTCTTTGGGAAACCAATGAATAATGACCCATCCCAGCACCAACTTATAAAAAAAACCAACATTGAAAAACAAAAGAATTTTTCTTGCTCCCTCCATGTTGGCTTCGCGAAAGATGGAAAGCCTCAGCACCAGGGAGGCGATCATCAAAATAATAAAGGTTTCCAGAAATGTATACACCAGTTTTTCAGGCTGATACCATTGCAGGGCCAGCAATGACGGTATCAGTATTCCGCTGAAGTCCCATCCGTAATGCAGATTCATCCGGGATGCCACAATCGAGGTTGTTAACAATATAATATAGGCTTTGGGGCTGGATAACATTGAAGAGGCAATGTCTTCATACATGTATACGATATTGCCCATGTTGAAATTTGTAAATTCAATCAGAACATACCGGACCAGCAGCCATGTGGTCAAAAGGGTTATAAAAGCCTGGAGAAATCCTTTTTTCAGTCCCGGCTTCCAGAATTGATTGGCCAGCAGGGCAACAACAATGAGGCCGAAGCTGTGCAGGCTGTTGCGGTAATCAAAAACAATCCCGAAAGTCCTGGTCACATATTCTCCTGACAGTGGAAGCAGGATGGTGTCAAAGATCAGTCTTACAATGATGCTGGTCAACAGCAGTGCAAAAAATCTGTCTCTGCCGAAAAAACTGTTCCACAAACCTGATTTTGAAAAATATTCCGAGTAAAGCCAGACCAGAAAATAGGTGATGACGGCTTCAAAAATAATTACGGCTGCCGACAACGGCTTGACCATCAAAAGCGGAATAAGATAGCCGGGCACAACCAGGCCGCTTAACACCCAGCCCAGACGCAGATTAAAAAAACAGGTCACACACACTCCAAGCCAGACCGTTGTGGTCACTGAGTTTGCAAGACTTCCCGGCGGAAAGATATTTAGTATAAAGGATTCAATCATGATTAAAACTTATTCAGCATCAGGTTAAATTGAATGCCTTTTCCAACTTGACTTGTTCCATTCAGATCACATTTCCATTGTTTGAGCTTGGGTGACAGCTGCCGGATCTCTTGAAAAAACTTTGAGTTATTTAACTGGCCTGAAGATAAATACCTTTGAAAATCCTCATCCGGCATTCCATACCCTGTATTGTATATGCTGTAAAAGATACTGCCGTTCTTGGATTCCGACCTGATTTGGATGGCTGTTTCTTCATAGGCATCATGCAAAAGGATTGAAAACAGGGAGATAAAAAGTTTTTTCAGGTCTCCGGGACCGGCTAAAACCAGATCAGATAAGCTGCCGGATGCAATCTCAAAAGAAATTCTTTTTTTGCCTGCGATTTCTTGCAACTGGGATATGGAGTTTTTAATGATTTTGAGGGTGCTTACGGGAAACACCTGATATGTTTCTGAAAACACATCAAGGCTCATATAATCATTGAGTTCTGTAATAAAATTAATCAGGTTGTCTTTTTTATCATTTAGATTTTCAATGAGTTTTGTCTTCTGTTCGGCAACCATTTTGTCATCTTCAAGCATCATGCATACATTGCTTATGGACTCTACCCCTTCTTTAAGGTGGATGTTGCTGCGCTCAAAAAGGTCTGCCTTCAAGGTGCCGGAATTTTTGGCATCGGTTACGTCAATCATCTCAAAAAGCATTCCATGCAGATCAAACGGATATGCATCATCCTGAATCAGGCTGTTTTCCTCTTCAATGAGCAAAGGACGAATGGAGAGCAAAAATGACTTGTCATGGTAGGCTATGGTGACGGGCAGGGTTAATATGTCATGGCTGATGATGGTCTGGCTGAGCAAATTGCGCATCTGTTGAGCCGTATGGTTCGTCAGTTTTACTGCAAGGTCAAGGGCCGTCATTTTAAAAGGCGCAATGTTCATGGTTTTTAAAAAATTGGACATGCCTTGATTGACATGGGTCACCTGTCCGAAAATATCATATAAAATAACGGCGGATTCAATGGAGTTAAAAACCAGGTCCAGAATGGAAACCCGCCTTCCCAGCAGATTGATGATATTATTTATCTCGTGGGAAAGATCTTCCTTTGTTTCAAAACGCAAAATTTTATTGATCAGACTTTTTTGACCTGCCTGCTCAAGATGCCATTTGTCTCTCTTGTAGAGGATTTCGCCTATTTCCACTGCAAAGCGGTTGATTGTGGGAAGAAGAGTGGATATATCCGCTGCGTGGCCGGATGAAATCACAAATGCCCAAAACCCCTGAAGCCTGCCTGCAAAACTCAGAGGAACAAGGTATTGCACATCATTTGGCTTTGCTGTCTTAAAATAAGAATGAATTTCAATGGGTTTGTTTTCTTTGATTGCAGTGGAATACGGTGTTCTCTGATAGTCCCGTCGCCTTTCCTTGATATCACTGATGGAGGTGTTCAAAGCAATTATTTCCTTTACCCTGTGGTCGTTTTCTACCTTGTCAAGAAAAATTGCCCGCTCAAGATTCAGGGTCTGGTTAACCATATTGATGATCCTTGACCAATACTCTTTGGATTCATAAAACCCTGTGGCAGAAAATTTTTTCTTAATTTGAATGGACCGGTTTAATATCATTTCTTTGGCAAGCCTGCTTTTTAACGAACACTTTCTTGCAAATATAAAAACCAGGACGGTTGCACAGGTGAGAATAATTTCAAAAAAAGGCGGCCAGAAAAACGCATGGGATAACAAAACCCAGGTCACTATAACGCACCCCATGAAAAACGCCCCGGTATACACAAGTATCATAATTTCAGACAGCAGCGGATAGAGCGTCAGTCCAAGAAAGGTGATGGTAATAATGAAACATAATGTGGTAAGGGGGGCAGGCCACTTGATTGAGGTTTGTTCAATCAAAGTATCGAGTGCATACCCGTTATATTCGACCAGGGAAATACTGTTGCCACCCGAATGAACAGGAGTGTTAAAACCTGGGGAATTTGCAGCTTTTTTCAACCCTATGATGACACTACGGTCTTGAACCAGTTCCGGGACAAGATTACCGGAGACTATCCGTTTAAAGTCTATATTGGGAAGTTTTTTTGTTGTCGCCATAAAGTTGATAAAAAAGATATTGTCTTCGCCAAGCTCTGGTGTATTTCTCATTTGTGCGGCAAGCACCAGGAAATTTGGTGTTTTTTTATTTTGGACGGTAAAATATGCCTGCTCAAAACGATGCACCCCGTAATTGTTTGGCGGAAGGTCATAGGGTGCCGTGATAATTTTTTTTCCCCGGGCCCGGGCAGGTATAGGATCAAAAAGATCTTCACCTGCCGGATCTTGTTTCCCAAGTTTTTGTCTGCCAAAAATGACATTGCCCATGGAAACGGCTTTGTCATAAAATTTTTCCGATACATTGGGAGGAAAAAAAGAAAATATAACCTGACCGGCTCCAATTGCATTAAGGTTTTGCAAGAAAGATATCCAAACCACATCGCCACTTTTTTGCTGGTCATAATCTATCTCAACAAGAAGTGTTTTTTTTGCAGCATTTTGCTGTTCAGGGATGTGGTTGACAAAAGTGTCATAAAGGATGCCGCTGGGCAGATTAAACGCCCCTGAAAGACTTAAAAACCATATTAAAAGGGTTGTCAGAACCCCCGTATAAATAACAATATATTTTGATTCTCCGTTCATTACATTTCCTTAAAATAAGATTTTGCAGCAAACAGTTACAGCAAATAATTTGGTATGGACCATTTCCATGGATTCTTCAATTTTACCTTTTACTTGGGTTCTTTAATTTTTTCTGAAATATTAAAAAAATCAGCAATTGAAAACAATCATTTATTCTCACTTGTAATATAGTGATAGGTTTTAGTCAACATTCTCATCTATATTGCCAAACGCCAAGGCCTTGAGGAACAACCGCCTCTGCCCGGCATATAAGGACCTAAGCTGCTTGAGTTCCCTTCCCTGCAATGGAAATGATGGAAGATTTGTGCAGTAAAAAATTTATTTTTTTTTGTCCTCAATAGAATAGCTACGCCTGAAATTCTTCAGAATCAGGTGGATGGTGCCTAAAAAGGCTTTCATTCGCCGGACTAAGTTCCCGCCAAGCAAAAAAAAACCTGAATTACCTTTGGACGGGTATAAAAAAAATAGGCGGTGGATTTGGGTTTCAGCAATTTTGTATTGCTTTTTTTAAAATCTTTATTTAGCTACTTGAATTGATTTATAAAATTAAAGGGACCTTGCAGTGTAAAATTATTAAAATGTGGAATTGCTTGATTAGATCTAAAATAGAATGACTATTTTGTACCGGGCCTCTAAATATAAAATTGGCGGCATATTTTTTGCATTTCCAAACTTAAAAAGGCAGGGATAGACGAATTATTAAACGGTATCACTTGCTGAAACATTCTTTATGGAGGCATGATTGAAAAGTTTCGAATTGATCAAACCCTATTTTATCGAGCGCCGGCCGGACCTCATTTGGGGAATCGCGGCTCTTCTTGTGGTGGACGCTTTTCAACTGTTTATTCCCAGGATCATCAAGTGGGCAGTTGATGACATCTCTGCTATGAACATCACCCCTGCCGGTCTTCTGACCTATGCCCTTTACATCCTCGGTGCCGCCCTGATGATCGGTTGTTTCAGGTATTTATGGCGTGTGCTTATTTTCGGAGCATCCAGGAGAATTGAGGAAGGAATCCGTGAGAAAATGTTTCGTCATGTCCAGTTGATGCCGGCCACGTATTTTGAAACGTTTACAGCAGGAGACATCATGGCCCATGCAACCAATGATTTGAAAAATATCAGGATGGCATCGGGAATGGGTCTTGTGGCGCTCACCGACACCATCGTGCTGGGCTTTGCGTCTATTTTTTTCATGGGATATATCAACGTTAACCTGACCTTGATGGCCTTGATTCCCATGCCGTTTATCGCGTTTTTTACCAAAATCTTCAGTAAGAAGCTCTTTGCCGAATACATGACCGTTCAGGCCGGTTTTTCTGATCTGATGGAGTTGGTCAGGGAGCGGTTTTCCGGGATTAAAATCATCAAGGCCTTCAACAGGGAAAATTTTGAGTCGGATTCCTTTTGCAGGGGATCGGAGAGTTATGTGTCGAAAAACATGAGCCTGGTGAAATATACAGGCCTGATTTTCCCAATGATGATTTTTTTGACCAACATAAGTCTTGCCATAGTTATCTTCATAGGGGGGAGGCAGGTGATCACCATGACCATTTCTCCCGGTGATTTTGTTGCCTTCATCAGCTACCTTGGGCTCCTGACATGGCCCATGATGGCCATTGGCTGGGTCACCAATATGATTCAGCGGGGAATGGCATCTGTTCAGCGGATCGAAAAAATACTGGCCCATGAACCGGAGATTAGAAATTCAGACAATGCATTGGTTCCTAAAAAGATTTTCGGCGAAATCCGTGTGGATGAGTTGTCTTTTAACTACAAAAACAAAGAGAGGCAGATCCCTGTACTTGAAAGAATCAGCTTTTTCTTGAATCCAGGGGAGACCCTTGGCATAGCAGGTCCTCCGGGAAGCGGCAAAACCACCCTGGTGAGTTTGCTCCCGAGGATCTTCGATGCCGCCACCGGCGGGATCACCATTGATGGTATGGGGATCAAGGAGATCGACCTTGAACTATTGAGGCGCGCAATCTCCTTTATGCCCCAGGAGCCGTTCCTGTTTTCAGGCACAATTCGGGACAACCTCATTTACGGGGATCCTGGTGCGGGGGAAGAACGTTTGATAAAATCGATCGAGATGGCCAGGCTGACCGAGACAATCGCGTCTTTTCCAGATGGCCTGGAAACCGTGATCGGTGAAAAAGGGGTTTATCTTTCCGGGGGGCAGAAACAGAGACTGGCACTGGCCAGGACATTTCTGAAAGACTCACCCATCGTCATCCTGGATGACCCGGTAAGCCAGGTGGATATGGAAACCGCCATGGCGATCTCAGAGACGATCCGTTCTCTTAAGGGGCACAAGACAATAATCATCGTGTCACACCGATTTTCCGTGTTCAAACATGCGGAAAAGATCATCGTGTTAAAGGACGGCATCATCTCGGAGTCTGGTCGTCATGATGAGCTGGTCGAGTCCGGCGGTTATTATGCGGACGCTTATGAAATGCAGGTTACGGAAGAAAGGATCGGGTAAGGAACTGTTATGAGACTGAGCATGAATTTTCCGGATGAGGAAAGCCTGGACAAACCCAAGGATATAAGGTTGTTGAAACGTTTTTTCCCCTTTATCATGAAGCGCAAACTGATGGTGACGGTCTCTGTGGCGCTGGTGATGGCCATCTCTGCATTGGACCTGGCCATGCCCTATGTCACCCGAATTGCTGTGGACCGCTATATTGTACCCGGACTCGATTTTTCCAGTCAAAGGGATGGTATACAGGGGGAAGGTTCTCCCCCTGCCCTGGCAGTTGAGATCAAAACAAAAGAGATGGAAACGGTCATCCTCAGTCATCCCGGGCTTTTTGAGAGACAAGGAAACACCGCCACCCTCTCATCGGAACACCTGGACCGCCTGACCCGGGAAGAGATGCGCATCATGCGTGCCCATGATTTGCGTGGTACTGCCCTGGTGGGCCTGGTGTTGTTGGCTATTGCGGGGTTGCGGTTTCTGTTCAGCTTTGTACAGATCATGGTGATGGAATACACCGGACAGTGGGTCATGCATGATCTGAGACTTTCCATCTACAGGCATATTCAGCGACTGCCCGTCTCCTTTTTCGATAAAAACACGGTGGGTCGGCTTTCCACACGGGTGACCAACGATGTCCAGAATATGCAGGAGTTGTTTACCTCCATCATCACGTTTGTTATGAAAGATTCCTTCATGCTCCTGGGAATATTGGGGGTCTTGGTGTATATGGACCTGAAGCTCGCTGCTGCGATTTTGTCGGTGATCCCATTCGTGTTTCTGGCAGCCATTCTCTTTTCGAGAAAATCCCGGAAAGTGTTCAGGGTTTTGAGGATTAAAGTGGCACAGATCAATTCGATGTTTTCCGAAGCCATTGGAGGCATGAAGGTGATTCAGCTGTTTACCATGGAAAAGAAGACTCTGGATGATTTCAGGAAAATAAACCGTGAAAATTATGATGCCGGGCTTCAGCAGATTAGAATCTATGGACTTTTCATGCCTGTGATCGACATGCTGGGTTCCTTTACCCTGGCTATCGTGATCTTTTACGGTGGAGGAAGGGTGGTCTCGGAGTTGGTGAGTCTTGGAATCCTGGTTGCCTTTATCTCCTATATCAAGATGTTCTTCAGGCCGATCCGTGATATTGCGGAGAAGCATAACATCCTGCAGAATGCCCTGGCATCCGGCGAAAGAATCGTACAGATCCTGGACAAAAAGCTCCATGGCGAAGGGGGCTCAAAAGAACTGGAAAGGCTGGACACCCTCTCCTTCGACCATGTGACCATGGCATACAAAAAGGGGAAAAACATCTTGAATAATCTCTCTTTTGACCTGAAATCGGGAAGTTCTTTAGCCATTGTGGGACCCACCGGGTCCGGGAAAACCACCCTGATCAACCTGATTGTTCAGTTTTACAAACCAAAAGGTGGAAGGATACTGATCAATGGAGATGAGATCGAACGCTATTCCGTTCGATCCATACGGTCAAAAATAGCCTTGGTGACCCAGGACCCCTATCTGTTTACGGGAACCATTCGGAAGAATATCCTGCCGCCGGAAAAGGATGTGTCAAAAGAGGAACTCAACTCCATCCTGAAGCTCTCCAACTGTCAGTCTATCATTGATAAAATGCCGGAGGGCCTGTCCACGCGAATTTCCGGAGGAGGTGCATCCCTGTCCAGCGGGGAAAGACAGCTCATTTCCATTGCACGCGCGTTTGCTCATCAGCCGGACCTGATCATCTTTGACGAGGCGACCTCCTATGTGGATACGGAATCAGAGGAGAAAATCCGAATTGCGGTTTCCAACCTGAAGGAGAACCGGACTTCCATCACCATTGCCCACCGGCTCCGTTCCGCGGTCACTTCGGATCAGATCATCGTGATCAAGGACGGCAGGGTGATCGAAAAAGGATCCCACAAAACCCTGATGAAAAACAGGCAGTTTTATTATGGCCTTCATCAGGCAAACGGCCTGAAGAAAGGAAAGATTGCGGATACGATGTAGGCGGCTATTGCCGCAATCTCTTTTTGCTTGATGTATTCAACCAGAGGAAAATCGGCCTCCTGAGCAAATTATTTGAATCAGAATGGAACAATATCATATTTAAAGCCAAGACTTGTTTTTCTCATTTTTTTCCTTCTGATTATCATCAGATTATTTTATCGCTTTTGCTGTTCCCTCTGATACAGGTTTGACAGGAAGCGGAAGAGAAGGAAACGCAATTGCTTTGGTTAAATGGTAAGCTGCCTGTAGATAGGATGTAGGACAAAGTGAAAAACATTCCTTGCAGTCCCAGCATTCTTTGGCGGCCAGTTCAGGAATAAAACTTATTTCCCGTTTTCCGCCTTTGTCAATCAATCCGATAACATTTTTCTTTTTAACTTCAGCACAGTATCTTACACACAGTCCACAAAGCAGGCAAAACGAAGACTCTTTTTCAAACCTGTCTTTATCAGCCCCATACTCTTGCGCCAGCTCCAGCAATGCCGGAGAATCCGGAGAATGCGCCAGCAGGAACTCCAAAATCAGTTTGCGAACCTTATCCACCATCTTTGTCCTGGTTCTGACAATCAGACCCTGTTCAACCGGGTAAAGGCAGCCGACAACCAGTTTGCTCCAGCCGTTGACTTCCACTTCCACGGTGCAAAGGCGGCACCCGCCATAAGGCTCCAAAACCTCATTATGACAAAGCGTAGGGATAAATATACCGGCACTTTGAGCCGCCTCCAAAACAGTCATCCCTTCCTCAGCCTTAACTTCTTTTCCATCTATCTGTAAATTGATTTCACTCATTGTATCCACACTCTTTTAGAGTTTAATTCTTGTTTGACCCAACCAGCATTTAAGCCGTAGCAGTCTTTTTTATGCCAGCCTCATACTCATCCCTGAAGTAGCGCAGGGAGCTTTTGAGCGGATCGGAAGCGGTTTTCCCCAAAGAACACA
>NZ_FNLL01000032.1:0-5979 GCF_900105645.1 Desulfobacula phenolica
TAATTGTCTTGCATAAGAAGCCAACTTTCTGGACTGCGCCCCAAACATTTAGATAGACGTAAAGCCATTCCTGGGCTAATTGCGCTCTGTCCTTTGATAAGTCTTGAGAAGGTTGAAGGTGAGACTTTTAGCCGTAAGGCAACACTTCTGGGCGATACCTCAAGCGGTTCCAAATAAACGTCTTTGATGAATTCCCCAGGGTGGGGAGGGTTATACATAGCCATTAGTGATAATCCTCATAATCTACAATATAGGCATGACCATCTTTAAACTCAAAAATGATACGCCAGTTTTTGTTTACATCAATCGCCCATAATCCTTGACGATCACCCTTTAAACTGTGGAGCCGCCAACCTGGAGTCTTCATGTCTTCTATGCATGTTGCTGTATCAAGTGCGATTAACCGAATTCTAAGCTTTTGTTTGTGTCCAGGTTGAATACCTGACAATTTCCCTGTTTCAAAAAATTTTCGCAGTCCTTTGTGTTTAAATGTTTTTATCATGAGTTTATTATACAGCATGATGCGCAATCCGCAATACTAATTTTGGGCATTTTTTCAATCTTTGTACTAAACACAGAACGTTTTAAATCAGGGGCGCTGCTTTTTGCGTCCCCTGTATTTTTTTGTTGGGTGGTTACAACCAGTCACCATCAGTTTTTTTTACTCGAAAATTTTTTACAAAATCAATTATCAACTCTTTGTTAGTAAGCTCTATCCATTTATTGATAGATTTTATTAAAAGCTGTAATATATTAGAAAATTTATCTAAATATTCTTTGTTAAAATGGTGATAGTTCGTTAGGCTTGCAATATTTCCTGGATAAAAATCACCAAAATTACATACTTGGCCTTCTTTCTCATTTATTTTTTTCATTAAAAGGTATCTATCAGGAAATTGATTTCCATGTGCCACTTTTGAGCTATTTATTACAAAAAGACTTTCTTCTTTTTCTTCGAGTTTAATTAACAATTTTGAAAAATATCTTGTTCTTGTAGTATCATATGCAGAAAACCATTCATAAATATCAATTAGTGCATTTAATATTTCTCTATTGTAATATTGAGAGCTCATTGCTTGATTTATAAAGTTTTGAATCTTTCCTTCATATTCATGAAAACTTTTTAAAAGATAAAATCCTAATACTTTTTTATTAACTAATATTTCAGAAATGTCTGATTGTGTATAGTTTAAGAAGTTCTGAATATTGCCAAATAAGTCTAATTTTGCATCAGACTTACTCACAAACTGTACAAAATGTGATACTAAACCCAATATTTCTTGATCAATTTCTTTTTTTAGAAAATCTAAGATTTTATCTGTTAGAATTCCATTTTCATGCATTTCTTGAATAGCTTTTTCAATTTTCTTAGCAGTATTTTTTTTTGTATCGGCCTTATTCGTATCTTTTAAACTATAAGACATAATTCTTCGATTTCTCAAATCAAATGGTAGATCTTCATAGCTCCCATAATCTGTATTATAAACACAAATAATTTTTTCCCAGCCTAATGTTCGTGCGGCATAACCTAATTCTATTAATACATTTGGATTTGGTGTTTTTCTACCATCTTGAATAGAGCTATTAATTATTGAAATATCTGCAATAAATACGCTGCTTCTACTAATTTTGTTAAATATTGATTCTGTTATATCTGGTGTACCTGATACTTCTCTTGTTGCTTTATCTAAATTCAACCCAATAGAAATAGGCTCAATAGCTTTTAGTTTTTTTATAGCAACCGCAATACAATTTTCAATAAAACTTAAATTTGTATTGTTTGGTAAATCTGATTGCCATGAGTAAAATATAGTTCGTTTCAATATGTTCCTATTCCACCCAACGCTTGGGTAACGGGCAGCAAGGGTTTCCAATAAAGTTCATTGGAGGCACATCATTTAAAAGTTTTTCAACCTTTAAAAAGAAGGAGACCCTTGCTGTCCGGTTCACCCGCCTGTTATAATACGGTTTTTACTTTTTCGCCTATGATTGACATTGTGAAGTACCTGTTGTACGTTATATACATAAAGTACACAATTGGAGGTGTAAAATGACCACTAAAGTTTCTACAGCCGATGCAAGAAAAAATTTTGCTGATATTGTTAACAAAGTAGCTTATGGAAATGAACCTATAGTTCTGACACGCAGAGGCCAAGATGTTGCTGCTTTGATTTCTATTGATGAGCTTGAACTGCTTCAACAAATTGAAGACCATATTGATATTGAAGATGCCAAACGGGCTCTTGCAGAACCTGGAAATAATATTCCCGCCGAAGAAGTCTGGAAGCAATTGGGGCTTTGATTTATGACATATTCTATAGAGTTTCGACCTGTGGCATTGAAAAATATGAAGAAATTTCCCAAAAGGGATTTGGTCCGCATAAAAAAAAAGATAGAGGCTCTTGGTCAGAATTTGCCGGAGCCAAATACCACAAAGATGAAAGGGAATAATTCTTTTCATAAGATTCGAAGCGGAGATTATCGTATAATATATGAGATTCATGATGACAAATTAGTCATTCTGATTGTAAAAGTTGGGCACAGAAAAGATATTTACAAAGGTCTTTGATGCATTGAGCTTGGTAGTTTTTTCGTCTACCATTTTAAGCCGGTACACTCCATAGAATAAGGATCTTCTGGAATCCTTGTTTCTGAGGCTTACTCGCTGGAAGATTCTCATCAATCGATTCAAACTGTCCCGCTTTATGTCGGTAGCTGTTTTTTCCAAACGTCAAGTATTATAACGGTGAAGCTCACGGGCCGCAAGGGTTTGCAGACAAGTTGGCTGAAGCCGCTATTTTTCATAGTTGTTACAGACTTTAAAAAAGGCCGCCCCTTGCGGTCCGGTGGAGCGCTTTGTTATTTTTTATGCTTTAATTTGAAAAATCAACCAAGTTATTACGACATTCACAACACCAATATAAAAATTTTTTCTACCAGTTTTGCTTGCCTTCCATCGCGGAATTATTTCAAAAATAAAACGAAACGATCCCCACTCACCAAAATACGCGGCAAGTGCCGTGGTTTTTTTATATAGAGAACTTTCAAAAAAACGATCAATTATAGAAGCCGTTTCTTTATTTATCTCTACCCCTTTAAATTCTAATAGAGCAGCCATTAAGAAACCAAAGCCAAGAGACATTGTAATTGGAGTTATTAAGTATAAAAGTGGCATTTTGAAAAATAACGGTGAAGCTCACTGGCCGCAAGGGTTTGCAGAAAAATTGGCTGAAAGCACTATTTTTCGAAGTTGTTATAGTCTTTGAAAAAGGGCGCCCCTTGCGGTCCACGTGCAGCGCTGGGTTATGCTAAATTGTCTCGTACTATTGAAAGGGGTTGCAGCTTTTGAATCTCAATAGCTTTTGGGCCGTTCATAGCGTGCCATAGATCCCAGTCTTGTTGCAAACCAAGCCAGAAATCTGCAGACATTCCCAAAACATAAGACAATCTAAGCGCAGTGTCTGGTGTCACTGAACGGCGACCTTTGATGATTTCGTTAAGACGAGGATATGATACTCCTAATTTTTGAGCCAGTTTCGTCTGTGTGATATTAAGCGGTTTGATAAACTCTTCCAGAAGCATCTCGCCAGGATGTGTTGGCGGTCTGTTTTTGGGGAGTTTCCTCGAAACGTTATTAGTGATAGTCGGTGATTTCAATCTCATATGCTTGGCCCTCCTCCCAAATAAAACAAATACGGTATTGCTGATTTATTCGGATGCTATATTGATTTTCTCTATCGCCTTTTAGCTGCTCAAGCCTGTTTCCTGGTGGTATTTGGAGTTCAGTGATTTCTTGCACACGGTTAATTTGGTCTAGTTTGCGTCTTGCGACAGGCCAAATTGATTGCGGACAACATTTTCTGGCGGCTTTGGATGCAGTTCCATCAAAAACATCCTCCGTTCCAGCATTCTTAAAAGACTTTATCATGACCCATATTATAACGGTACCCATTATAAATGTCAATATTTCGGATTAAAGGCATAACGGTTGAACTGAGTTGCCTGGGGCTTATTGCCGACAAACTCAGATCAAATAAGATTTTTGTTGGAACTGAAGCTTTTAGAGCCGCTCCGTGGCCCCAGGTCAACTCCAGTGATGGGTTATGCGGAGATGTCTATTCTTTATACTCCGGATTGGATTGCCGTCTTAAATCCCGCGCTCCGCTACTTCCAATGGCAAAACCTACTATAGCAATAGCAAGAATGATATAATCAAAAAGTTGAACTCCAGTTCGGTACTGTAAGCCTCCCATAAATATTAGAAAGCCAACAATGATTTTTACCATGGGAGAAATTTTCATGAAGATTGATTCCTTTATCGATTAATTAGAGCGACAAACATTTAAAAAAATACCATTTTGAAAATAAACTGGTAACAATATTGCTGCTTTTTGAAGAGGCCTCATTAATTTTTTTACGCATAACGGTTGAGCTGACGGGCCGCCCCACGGTGCTTGAAAAAGGCGGCTGAGCTGCTCGCGGTCCCGTCCAGTGA
The DNA here is from genome assembly GCF_900105645.1 of Desulfobacula phenolica. Lineage (NCBI taxonomy): Bacteria > Pseudomonadati > Thermodesulfobacteriota > Desulfobacteria > Desulfobacterales > Desulfobacteraceae > Desulfobacula > Desulfobacula phenolica. The sequence goes on from NZ_FNLL01000032.1 coordinate 4,496, forward strand.
TTGGTTATCTTTAAAATTGTCGTATCTTTTAAAGAACATGCTGATTCCCAAGTGACGGCCAAAATTCGTATAAAAAATCAACGTCGCTATCTTTTAATGGATAGCGAAAGATATTACCTTCACGGATATATGCAAATGCACAATCTTTTTCTTCTTTTGCATTGATAAAACCATGAGTAGCAAACTCTGTAAAAACACCTAAGCACTTTTTGTGTTTATTCTTGGATAAAACTTCTTGATGGGCCAGAACAAATTTTTTCATAATATCAGCAGATTGCTTTTGATAATTTTTAATGTGTTTAGCTATTACTGCTGAAGCGCTTGGGTTGACTATATCGGTTATATTTACCGCAATCATTCCTCTTGCTTTTGAGGACACCTCACTACACAATCTTTTTTTTATTTGTTTATTTGCACTTTTTACTCTTTTTTCCAACTGGTTATAAGATTTAAGCCGTTTACATTCAACATATAGTTTCCGGTTGCCGATTATGACAACCAAATCAGATATGCTTCTCAAATCAACTTCATAACCAGCTTTTGAGAATCTTGAACCAATACTAAGCTCAAATGCAAAATCACGTGATTGATCTTTATAGCTTGCATTCCGAAATCGTTGCCCTGCAACGAGTTTTTTTACTGATTCAGATAATTGTGTATTATCAAAACTTTCAAAGGTAGTTTTGAGTCTGACCAATTCAGTGGCTTCTAAGTTTGCATTCATGAAGGTTTCAAGGCTTTCTTTCGCATTTCCAGGTTCTTTACCCTCCACAAAGTCTTTAAAATCTTTTTCGTATAATCCAAATCTTGTTCTTTTATAATCTATTCCAAAAGTCGTGAGCCATTCACAGGCCTCAAGAAATTTCTTATCAAGTTCTTTGCTCTCTGCTATAAATTTTTCAGGAAATAAGTCTATGATTGTACTCATGGAAATTCCAGATAGCTATTGGTATAAAATAATCTCTCCTGCTTCCAACTAATGCATTGTGATTCTGACCTTCGAAAGATAACGTTTGGGTAACGGGCGGCAAGGGTTTCCAAAAAAGTTGATTGAAAGCACATCGTTTAAAAGTTTTCTAAACCTTTAAAAAGAATGAGACCCTTGGCGTCCGGTTCACCCGCTGGTTCGGGCTTTGGCAACTCAATGATTTTTTACTTCTTTTCACTTGAAGCCCCTTGGCCAGCCATAATGAGCCTTTCGATGACAGTTCGGACAGAGAGCTACCGCATTGGCAACAGTGTCTTCACCGCCTTCCGAAAGCGGTTTTTTATGATGGACTTCAAGATACGGAGAGTTATTCGCACGGCGTACAAATGGAGCCGGATTTTTGCAGTACTCACAGTATCCATTTGCAAGAAATAGAACCTCAGCCACGACATCAGGATTCCGGGCAAAGGAAACCGATATAACCTCGATTTTATTCGGGATAGCCCGAGCATTTTCTATCCGTTTGCGCCTCAGTTCGGGTTTGTCGAGTAATGCG
>NZ_FNLL01000040.1:0-3169 GCF_900105645.1 Desulfobacula phenolica
GTCTCCTTCTTTTTAAAGGTTGAAAAAACTTTTGAATGATGTGTTTTCAATTAACTGTTTTGGAAACCCTTGCTGCCCGTTACCCAAGCGTTAGCTTATAATCTGATATAGGTTCGAAAGAAGAATTGATGCAAGGAAAATTAATGAGACGATTTACGGATTCGAATTTAAGAGTTTTTGCAATTGTTGAAGCTCAATTGACAAAAAAACTAAATCGCCCTACTGACTATCTAATACCATTTTTTCAAGCATCCATAAGCAAATACAAGGGTAAACAACTTTCTATAAAAGAAGTAGTAAAATATATAAGACGTCACTATTCGTTAGATGTTCCCATATATTTAGCTGAATCATTAATTCCGAGATTAGAGCAAATTGGATCTCTTGAGTATGTAAAAGATTTCGGTTGTCACGTTTGTCAGGAAGTTGAATTAACTGATGCTGACATTCAATTAAATCAAAGTCATTTTGATCTTATTGAAGAAAGCATTAAAAGATATTGTAAAAGGATTGAACTTAAAATCGCTAAACCTCTTGACAGTAAAAATTGGCAAAAAGCACTTCTAAGATTTTTTGAACAAGATCAAGATTCAAAAACATCTGCCATGGTCAAAGGAAAAAAAGTAACTAACACGAAAGAACTTGATGACAGAATAATTTCAAGATTTATATTTAAAACCAAAACATCCGATCCACAACTTTTCAATATAATAGTTAGGATTTACTCTGCATATGCAATTGTTGATACAGTACTATCAATTCAAAAATTTAGTGCTCCCAAAAATTGGTCTAATCTAAATGTCATATACGATTCTACTGTACTCATGAGAATCTTAGGCACTTCCGGTAGCTTCATGCGTGAAGCTACATTACAAATGCATAATTTATTACAGAACATTGGTTGTAAGACTTTATATTTTGATCATAACTTATCAGAAGTTCTGAATAATATTCAATCAATCATCTCTAAAGTTTCTTACGATCAACCACTTCATTCTGAAACATCGAAAGCTTTTCAAGATGGTGATATTACTTTAGGTGAGCTTAACTTACTTATCGGAAGTATTGAGAAAAAATTAGAAAGTTACAATATAAAAGAAATTACATTACCACCACGTTTATCAGATATATCAGGTCAAATTGATCCAATTTCATTAAAAAATTACCTAACTGAAAACATACATTACAAACATTATTCTGCCGCAGCACAAATAGATGCAGATTCAGTCGAAAAAGTATTATTCCTCAGAAAAGATTGTAAACATAGAGATCTTCCAAAATGTGGTTACATATTTGTAACTCACAATTCAAATTACGCCAAATATTCGAAGTTTTACTGTCAAAAGCATTGTGGATACAATCACGATCACACTCCACCAGTAATCAACCTAAGCCTCCTAACAAGACTGTCATGGTTGTCCTCCAGCAATGGGACACCAAAAGTTGATATATCAAATGAGTTACTAATCAATTGTTTTGAGGCTTCATTGCCTGATGACAAATGGGTAAAACAATTTTGGAAAACGATAGAACGCCACAATCCAGAGGTTTTAGATCCAGACACTAAAGAAAGTTTATATTTATTGGAGCTTAAAAAAGTTGCAGATGATTTATCACTCGGAAGTGACGTTTTTTTAGAAGAAATTGATACTTCATATCTCTTGAAGCGAGCTGAAGAGTTGAAGCAAGAAAGAGAAAAAAAATATGAAAATAAAGTTGATCAAGTTTCAGCTGAAAAACAAAATGAAATTGATCAACTAAAAAAAGAAAAAGAGTCACAATTTTGTAGTCTTGAAAAAGAGAAAGAAAAAGAGATTAAAGAACTACAAAAGCTATTTGATCAGCAAAAAAAAGAAGCGGTACGCAAAGCAATAGAACAAATAAAATCAGAGCAAGACGCCATAATTATTAAAAAATCTCAAAGGCATGCACGATTTGTTGGCAGTATGCTTACGATAGTTTTGGGCTTATTTTTTGGATATATCTTTTACGTTTCTCAGGTTACTCCGCCTCAGTGGGTCATAGAATCTGAATATTCCAAAACGATAAAATACATTTCTCTTGGCTTGGGTGCTTTACAAGTTGTTGGACTTTTTAATACAAAGTTTTCCTTTTTATTTATAGGACCTTTCTTAGAAAAAGGATTAAGCAGTATATTTTTCAAGATATACAATTAACATCAAGCTAACAGGCGGGTGAACCGGACAGCAAGGGTCTCCTTCTTTTTAAAGATTGAAAAACTTTTAAATGATATGCTTCCAATGAACTTTATTGGAAACCCTTGCTGCCCGTTACCCAAGCGTTATGCAATACAAAAGGATTAGAGCAAATGACTATACCATCAGTATTTATTTCTTATTCTCATGACACACAAGAACACAAGAAATGGGTTTTAGATCTCGCAACTCGCCTTAGAAATACGGGCATTGACGCAGCCCTTGATCAATGGGATCTAAAGCCCGGTGATGATCTTCCACACTTTATGGAACAGAATCTAGTTTCGTCAGATTATGTTATTATGATTTGCACGGAAAAATACGTCTCTAAAGCTAATTCAGGAGTTGGCGGAGTTGGTTATGAAAAAATGATAATTACATCTGACCTGTTAACAAAAATAGATTCCAATAAAATAATACCAATAATTCGACAGGAGGGCACGGCAGATGTACCTACATTTTTAAAGACAAAATTATATGTCAATTTTTCTAGAGACGATGAGTTTGAATTTAGCTACGATGAATTGGTCCGAACAATTCATAACGCCCCCCTTTATAAAAAACCAGAAGTTGCAAACAACCCTTTTGAACCAATAACTGACGGCAAGCAAGAAAAAACAAATGACGCAGTTTATGAGTTAATGGCTATTGTTATTCATTATTTTGAGTCTGGCCATGATTACGTTCAGTACAAAGACTTGATAGGGAAAATCGGTAAATCAAGAGTAATGTTAGATATGATTATCAGAGAAGCTGTAGAAAAAGGTTACGTCACTCAAGCTTCTACTAAATCCCTTTTCTTGAAAGAAAAGGGGAAATTTTATGCCGTTGATCATAAATTGGTTGAGGTGTGAATGCATAACGAATAAGGTTAGATTGTGTGAGCGCAGCGAACCACAATCTGAACCGTTTGTTGGACAAGCCCGGTCACCATATATAGAAAATAGCTTTTT
>NZ_FNLL01000007.1:0-144764 GCF_900105645.1 Desulfobacula phenolica
TTCAAGACTTTGAAATATTGCCCTCAATTCCCCAGCCGATTTGGGTCAATTGAAGATGCCAGGGTGTTTTGCCAGGATTTCTTTGAATATTACAATAAAGAGCATCATCATTCTGGGATCGGATTGGTAACTCCTGAGCAACTTCACTATGGATTAGCACAAGACGTTTATGACCGGCGTTGTATTATTCTTGAAAATGCTTTTAAGAAAAATCCTGAACGATTCAGAAAGAAAAAACCCCTACCACCGGCTTTACCGGATGCGGCTTGGATCAATAAACCAAAACAGGAAAAAATTGATGTGATTAGAGCTTAATTTATTGCAAATGGTGTCTCATTTCTATTGACACATTCCGTCAATGCTTTAAGTATTTCAACTAAGGTATAGGTTTTTCCGCTTCCGGCACCACCACTTAATAGAAAATTTTTACCTTGTTTTATTAATTCAATGACCTGTTGGGCTTCTATACTATTTTTTGAAAAATTCAATTTTTTCTCAACCATTCCAGCCCCTCTTTGATATATTCAGGTGTTTGCCAATTTGAAAACTCCATTCCATTTTCTGTTAAACTGTTTAATAATATTTCAATGGCAAGAGAGGGCTTACTACCGACCGCCTTTTCTGAAAAAATAAAGGCGTCCACTTCAGGATCATCTTCAATGTATTTATCAAACCATTTTTTAGTTAAAGATGGGAATAATGAGGCATCCTCACCGAGCAAAGTTTTATTCAAATTGAAGAAGGAATCTTCAAAGCTGCGACCATGATATCCGTTTTCATTCGTTTGATAAACTAATAAAAGAGAACCATTTTCATCAGACTGCCAGCACCCTTCTGACTTTTTGAGCGTTTTTTTGTTAATCGTTAAGTCTTTGAAAAACTGCAATTCGTCAGTTGGCTTTCCATGAAAGAATAAAAGAGAATTATTGGTTGTCTTTTGTGCTTTGTCATTATCAGGTCGGCATTTGATTTCTTCGGTCTTTACGTTTCCATTACCATATTTTTTAGGAGTTTCACCATCCTCTTCATACTGAACTTCATCATACGAACTGTCGATATCAGTGATAATTAAAGTTTTTACCCCAATAAAAGATATAAACCTCTCGAAGGTCTGAGAATGAGCGCCAACCTCCACAATCGATATATTTTGAGATAACAATGGAACATAATCACTCTCACTATCTTCCTGATCGACCTTTTTCATCATTGCAGGTATCAAAATTCTTTCAGTATCACCTTCTATGAGGATCACTTTATCAGCAAAAAAGAGTTCTGCTCTATTCAGAGTAAGATACTGTTTAAGAAATTTAAAATGCTGTTTATATAATTTATCTTCATCATCATTTTTAGAACTGTACTCGTCTTTAAGAGATTTTAAGTTTTTGGATTCAACTTCATTGGTCTCAATACTTTTTTTCAAGAATTTAACATCATCAAAATCACATTCCGCAACAATGTGCGAAGAGTGAGTACTGATAGCTGTTTGTAATTGAATTTCAACACCATCATCTCGCATGCGACTTTCTTTTAATAACGATTTGATGTTTTTAATAAAAATATATTGCATTTGAGGATGCGTGTGGGCTTCTGGTTCTTCAATAAATAGTAAGTTTATTGCAGCCGGTTTTTCCTGGGGGGATCGTCTGAAGTCACTAAGCAAAACCTCAATATCAAAAATCATGCTTATCAAGTTCATATATCCTAAACCATTATAATGTTCAGGTAGATCATAATTTTCATGTGAATAAAGGACTGTAGTATTCCCTTCTAACAATTCTCGGTGTTGAAGAGTAGATGCTATTTTTATATCGGTCTCATTTTCTTTAATGCCGCCGAATTTGGCAACTTTAGCAAGTAAAGAAGCAAACATACTGCCATATATACTGCTCAGATCTTTGTCAGTATCACGTAATTTTTTCTTGAAGTCATCAACAGCGTTTTCCTGATCATCGTTTTTTGATGTTTTTCGATATATACGTGATGTTTGTGCAGAAAGTGTTTTGTCATTATCCTTATTCGTAACATTACGTTTTGCACTAATAAATCTAAATGATATCACGTCTTTTAAATTAATGCCGTCCTTCACTAAATCTGTGAAAATTTCCTCATTTTCAAAAGATAGGCTTCTCTTTTTGATAGGATCAAAATATTTTGTTTGGTTCTCACTGAGGAATGCAATGGGATCATTACTATATTTTTCTTTATCCTTCTGATAGGCAGACTTCATATCAATTAATTTTGAGTAGCTAATATTATACTCAAAAGATAAGATGATATTATCATCTTTAGGGTCTAAGCTCATTATCAAAGAGCTAACTTGCGACAAATCATCTAAGTCATCATATTTTATGAAAATCTTAAGACTAATACCTATCGGGACATAGTCTTTTTCGCTTGCGAGTTCTTTGCTCCCTTGTATCAATTCTGCTAATTGCTTTTTTAGCTCGACATTGAAATCATTGATGGTAATTTTTTTATTATCCGAAGCGTTTATGAATTTATCTAACGCAGTAAGAATTGATGTTTTGCCTGTGTTATTTTTACCAATGATTAATGAAATTTCTTTCTCTAAATCCAGTGAGAACTTTTTCAACAACCTGAAATTTTTAATTTCAATCTTATCTATCTTCATAAATGCTATCCTTTGGTTTTTACATCAACCTTATACTAGGAGGGTTACAGAATTTTACTGTGGGTCTGCATCAATAATTAGTGTCTTATTCCCTTGCTCTGCGAGAACAAGTAAATGTACAGATCTGGATATCATGTAAAAATGGATGGTATCCTACTCAAACCGATTGAAAACTTTGACCGTAATTCAGTACTAATATTTATGATAGATGTAAAGAAATATTCAAATAAAATTATCAAAAGTTTTTCTTATTACGCTGCACTTGTCACAGCAGACAATTATCACAAATTCCAGCACCCAGAAAAAAAAGCACAGACAGATTAATGGAGGCAAAGGCAAACGGCAGATTCCATTTGCCGGATTTAATTACCATTATTGAAACAAGCAAAGGAATCATAACGGCATTCAACCCGGAAAGATTTGATAACAAAGGATTTTTTATGGAGCCGTTCAGCAAAAACAGCAGGATTGCAAGGCTGTAGAGGCTTGTCCAGATCAGGATTTGCAGCTTTATTTCGTTTGGAGAAAAGATTTTTGTAAAACAGGGGAACCGGTTGTAACCGGCCATTCCGGATGGGGACGGTTTGGTTTTTAACAGAATGATGAAAAAATGAGGTATCTGCCATAGTCCCATAACCACCATGATCATCAGGATATGGGGATCAGACAAAGGCTTTCCTGCGGCAGCCCATCCGATCAGCAGCGGAAGCATGCCGCACAGGGTTCCGGGAACAATGGCCAGCAAAGATTGTTTTTTTAAAGGGGTATACAGACCATTGTAAGCGATCACGGCCATGCCCCCCCAGAAAAAACAAAAAAGTCCTGTAAACAGCAAAAGTCCCAAAAGCCCGAACCCGATCATCACTATGGCAATAAATGCTGCATGTAAGACGGGTACTTTTTTTTGGGGCAAGCTTCTGCGGCGTGTTCTGAAAAAAAATCCATCATATACCCTGTCCTGGATATTGTTCAAAACAGCAGATCCACAGGCCAGTACCAGCACTAAAATGCCTACCAAAAGCGACTCAAAGGAAAAACTTTGACAGGCCATAACATGGCCGAACACGGCGGAAAGACCGATATAGAGACACAGATGCAGTTTAAACAATTCCAGGTAATGCGTTATCGCATGAAAGGAACCTGAACCCCCTGCCTGCACAACCAGGTCGGTTTTGTTACCACTCATCTTCCTGGTTGACCCATTTTTCATATTCTTCTTGAGAAACCACCCGGACCACCCCTGTCATGTCGGAATGGCCCGTGCCGCAAAACTCGGTACACTGGAAAAAGTATTCCCCTGTCTTTTCCGGCAAAAACCAGGCATAGGTATGAAGACCTTTCACCGCATCCACCTTGACCCTGAAGGCGGGAATAAAAATGCTGTGGATCACATCAGCCGAGGTAATGTTTAATTTCACGGGCGTGTTCACCGGCACCACGATTTCGCTTTCCGTCTCTTTGTCGTTGGGATAATAAAACAGCCATGAAAATGACTGGCCGATCACTTCTATTTCAAGGGCGCCTTCGGGAACATTTCTCAAGCCGGTATAGGATCTCCACCCGGACACAAACATGGACAGTGCGATAATGGTAGGCAGGACAATCCAGACCGTTTCCAAGAGCAGATTTCCACGAATATCCGACGGGCTTGGATGTTTGCTGCGCCGATACCGGATCACAAACCAGATCATCACAAGGGTGATGGCAAACAAAAAAACAAACGAAAAACCGATAATAAAATAAAAAGACCGGTCCACCAAAGCAACCGGATTTACAATATCATTCATCTCCACCTCATCTGAATGCAACATCCCAGAATGTAAAACTGATCATGATGCCGAGAAAAAAAATAGTTCCGAGAAAAGAAAGTAAAAGTACCCTGCCTTCAAATTTCATGTGCATGAAAAAAAGCAGCACAAAGGACGCTTTGACGGATGCAATCAAAAGGGTGATCCAGACATTGAGCTTTCCCAGATCCATAAAAGACACGGCCACAGTGATACCGGTAAACATCAATAATACCAGAAGAACATTAAAAAGCGTTTTATATTCAAAAAAATGCTGTAACGGTTTATTTTCCATGGACTGTCTCCTGTATAATCTTCCAAATAACGGCCATGTCAGATTGATCTGCCACAACAAGAGATGAAAGAGATTGATTCCAACAGATTATAAGTTCTTTCATATAAAACGTCATAATCGCTTCCTAAATCACCAAATAAAATAAAGGAAAAATAAAAATCCAGATCAAATCCACCAGATGCCAGTAAAGCCCTGAATTTTCAAGCATGGCAAACCGGTCATGAGTAATTTTTTTTCTTATAACCATCACAAGACTGATCAACAAAAGTGTCATGCCGATAACAATATGAACACCGTGCAGCCCTGTTATCACATAATAAAGCCCGAAAAACATATTCTGACCGGGAGGACCATCCACCAATTTTTCCGAATTGGGAAAAATTCCATATTCTATTTTGTGACTCCATTCAAAATACTTGTTGACCAGAAATACAAGGCCGCACAAAAGGGCCGTCAAAATCCCGGCCATGACCCATTTTTTTTCTTTTTTTTGAATCGCCGTAATGGATGCTGCCACGGCAAAACTTGAAACCAGCAAAATGACGGTATTTACAACGCCGAAAAGGCGGTTCAATTCTTTGCCGCCATCCACAAAATCACTGGTGTACCTTGCAAAATATACGGCATACAGAACAAAAAGGCCGCCAAAAAGGATGATCTCCGTATAAAGGAAAAGCCACATGCCCAGCTTTTTACCGGATTCATCAAGAGAAGAGGACATTTATGCTCCTTTATTTTTCATTTCATTTTTTTCATTCTTTTCATTTTTTTTGGGAGGCATATCGTTCCACAACCCCTGTAAAATCATAGGGGTAAGCCAACACCTCGGGTTCTGTTATAAAGTTATGAAGCGGCGGCGGAGAGGGTGTCTGCCACTCAAGAGTTGTGCCTCCCCATGGATCAGAAACCGCATCCCGTTGTTTTCTAAAGGAAAGCATCAGGTTGGTCATCATTAAAAAGATCCCGATAATCATGAAAAAAGCACCAAATCCTGCAAAAAAATTACCGGTTGCATATTGCGGCAGATAATCAAAATAGCGCCTGGGCATTCCCTGCAGCCCCAGAATGAACATGGGCACATAGTGAAGCACAAACCCGCCCGTAACAAGGATGGCACCGATATAGGCCCGTTTAAAATCATACATGCGCCCGAACATTTTGGGCCACCAATAATGCAGTGCTGCGAAAAATGCAAACCCGGTTCCGCCGAACATGGTGAAATGGAAATGGGCCACCACAAAATGGGTATCATGGACATGAATATCTGTTCCGGCGGCTCCCAGGACAAGGCCGGTCAACCCGCCCACTGAAAACAGATAAATAAAGCATAAGGCTAAAAACAGGGGCGGTGCCATCTGTATCGAACCTTTATACAGGGTGGACACCCATGAAAACACCTTGATGGCCGAAGGGATTGCCACCACAAAAGTCAGCAGAGAAAATACGAAAATAGCCGTATCGCTCATCCCGCTGGTATACATATGATGAGCCCAGACAAGGGAGCCTGCAATGGCAATGGCCATGGAGGAAGCCACAATGGCTTTGTATCCGAATATGGATTTGCGTGAAAACACGGGAATAATTTCCGAGATAACCCCCATACCAGGCAGGATCATGATATAAACAGCCGGATGGGAATACATCCAGAACAGGTGCTGGTATAAAATCGGGTCCCCTCCCCTGTACGGATCAAAAAGCCCTACTCCGACATAACGTTCAATGATTACCAGCAACAGTGTGATGGAAACCACGGGCGTTGCCAGCAGCTGAACCCAGGATGTGGCATACAAGGTCCAGGTGAACAAAGGGATCTGCATCCAGCCCATATCTTTTCTTTTCATCTTGTGTACTGTGGTGATAAAATTCAAGCCCGTTAGCATGGAGGCCATCCCCAGGACAAATGCGGCAAAAACCGCCGTGGAAACATTGGTGTTGGTTGAAATGGAGAACGGCACATAAAAGGTCCATCCAGTGTCGGCAAATCCGTCTGAAAAAAGAGATATGATGGCAATGGCCCCGCCGCTCATATACAGATACCAGGACAAAAGATTCAGTTTTGGAAAAAAAACGTCATCAGTTCCGATCTGCATGGGCAAAAAAAAATTTCCAAAAATAGCAGGTATACCAGGAATGATGAACAGAAAAATCATGATAACCCCGTGAAGGGTAAACATTGAATTGTATATTTCAGAGCCTATAACCGTTTCACCGGGAAACATGAGTTCCAGACGAAGAAGCCCCCCCAAAAGGACGGCCAGCAAAAACCAGAAAAGGATTGAAAACATATACATCAATCCAATGCGCTTGTGATCAGTTGTGATCAGCCAGGACCACACACCCTTATACCTTGCCGGTGAAGGGGTTTCAAAAAAAGATGTTGCACCTTCCATAAACTCCTCACAAACTCTTACGAATTTTCATTTTTAAATACTGTTTTATCTTTTTTACTCTTGTCTCTTTTTGACGGATACAGCAAAAATATAATAAATCCAAGCACAAGTATCAGGATAGCTGTTCCAACAATCCGAAACATCTTAAAAACATAGGTCTTCTTCTGGGGGTCATAATCAAAACAAAATGACAACACACCTCTTTTGATTGAAATACCGGGTTCTCCCCTGTCGGCTTCGCTGATTGCCATCCCAAGATCAAAAGGCAAAAAATTGGGTCCGTACAGATACCGGATAATTTTCCCGTCCTTAGCAAGAACCACAAGCACGGAGGGATGGACATAAAAATGGGGTTTTGTCTTGATAAAATAATATCCCAGGGAATCGGTCAGTTTATGGATATTCTCATTATCCCCGGTCAGATAAAACCAGTTTTCCAGGGGAAAATCCCGTTTTATCAGGTTGCTGTAATTTGTTTTGGCGATATTTGCATGTGTATGATCTTCATCATCGGCAAAACCCAGGGTAACCACATTAAATTCCTTGCCCGGTATCTGATCCACAAAGTTCAGGGCATTTGCCAGGTCTGCCTGCAAAAAATCACAGACAGAGGGGCACATAAAATAAACTGGAAGCAATACAACCGGCTTGTCAAAAATAGTTTCAAGCTTGATCGGATTGCCATTATCATCTTTAAAACGGGTGTCCAGGGCCGCATATTTCCCCAATTGTTCTTCAACCTTAATCTGCTGGGTGAGTGCGGGTTCCTGTTTTTCGGTTTCCATGACCATTTGGGTGTGATCATGAATGCTTTGATCAGGTTCTCCCTCGCCGACCATTACATCCTGACGGGGTGTTGCCGTCCCGTGATCAGGATGCATTTGCTCGTGATTGGTTTCTGCCTGAGCCACCGGCAAAAAGGTCAGCCAGACGGCCAGAAAAAAGGCAAAAAATATGGGGCTGGATCTTACGGGTATCATTTAATCTTCTTGTTTTCACCAGTTGAAAAATTAATTTCATAAATGGTACGAAAGGGATGGCGGTTTCTGAAAGAATCTTTTCCCGCACCATAAGCCAGCATCACTTTTGTTGTTCCTTCCTGTTTAATGGGTTTATCATAGGCGTCACCCGTATCCAGGGGCAATGAAAATGAAATGGTTGTGATCCCGTCTGCTTCTGAGCCTGCAGGATTCAGTACATCATTTTTCCCTCCCATTTCCTCATCACTTTTGTGCCCTCTTTTCCTGTTGCCATAATGATCTTCAACTTTGAACTTACCCTCCTTGACCGCGCCAATAATAATATTGGCTCCCTGCATGGCCTTTTCCGGATCAAATCCAACCGCTACCCAGCCGGTTGTCTTTGCTGACATTTGGACATGGATCTGTTCTCCTTCAATGGTCCATGAAAATTGCATATCTTTTACTTCAAGGGTATGCTGGTAGTCCATTGCGTACAACGGCAACAAACTTAAAAAAAATACAGTTGCCGCAATTGAAATAATAAAATAATTTTTCGTCATGAGTATTACTCCTTATTATCCATATTGAAGTTCACCGCCTGAAAATCCAAGACCGACGGCCAAAAAAACGATAACAATATAAAAAAGCGTCTTTTTATCAAACTTAGGGTTTTCAGGATCATCTGTAATGACAATAATCGCAAGGACAACAGTCAGAATAACTGCAAGAATCATTTTCAAAACAATCAAAAATTCCCACTGCCCCATATAGGTATGCTGCCAGTCCAGGTAACCTGTAAAAGCGGTTGGAAACACCCCTAAAAGCCCTAACACAACACAATGATACCCCGTTTTTGCCAGAAATCTCAATTTGGGCAGAAAAGAGGCCAGCCGGAAAATGACCGCTCCCATTACCATTCCCATGGGAATATGAGTTAATGCAGGATGAAGAGGATGAGTGAATCCGATTTTGTTTAGAAACTCAAAAATAATTTCCGTCATGTTGTCACCTTTGATTTTAGTTTCTCAATATTAAAGACAAATCAAATCCCGTATCAGGATTTTATTTTATCTTCGGTATTTGCTTTTTTCGATAAATAAAAATAGTTTTTGTCTGCGCTTAAGAACACCCACACTGTGTCGGGCTGTTCTTAAAAGATACGTTTAAGGAAGAAACAAGTCAAGGAAATTAACCGTTTCAAAAGAGAAATTTCCAACAGAAAAAACATTAATCATACATAACTTTTTTTATTGACAACTCATAATATGGCGACTGCTTTTTTTATATTTTAAGCATTACTCTTTTATTTTCCTGTATTTTGAAATCTGCCTGGAAACAGCTACAAGTTCACCATGGGTATTCCACAATTCCCCGTCTTCCTCCACAAGACCGCCACTGACAAAACGGCTTTTAAATATGCCTTTCAATATCTGGGTATCGGGAACTTTCCTGATATTAACGGATAACTCAATGGTAGGAACCCATGTCGAAGGACCAAATTTTGCAAAAACCGGAGGCGGATAGGTATCGGCAAACAATAAAATTGCCGGGATATCAATTTTACGCTTCTCTTTAAAGCGGACCCACCCCTTGAATTCAGATCGCCCGGAACGCTCTCCTGTAAGCCATCCCGCACAGGACGGGTCCAGCCTCAGGTCAACATTGTCAAACAATGCATTGTCCGGCGTCACCGGAACCTGGAAACATTCTTCAAAAGAGGCTATGACCGGCGGACCGGTTTCATATTCGCACAAGACATCTTCGTTAACATCCGAAGAAAATGTCCCCATGGCACGAATTTTTTCCTTCCCCTGCTGTACCAGCCTGACCATGAGTCTTGTAAAATTACCGGATTCAAAAATAACCTCAACATGAGCCAATGCCTTTCCTGGAACGCATTTTGAAATATAGTTTGCCGTAATGACGGGAGTGGCCTTTTGAGTGGAACAATGTTCCATGGCCCTTGCAATCACGGCCATAAGATATCCCCCATTTAACGTACTGCCGGCAATATTCCATTTATCCGACAAGGTTAGAGCAAAAACCTTGGGCCCCGTATCCACCATTTCCAGATCCCTGTCAAACACATGCAGATTTTTCTTGATCATATTATCTTCCAATCAGTATCTCTTTTTTTCTTTAGCACTTGAATTATTAAAAAATTATGAAATAATCATCCCCAAATTAAATATAGCAAGGTACATACATTAAAATGTATTTGGGTTCAATAAATTACCATTTATATGGGAGTAACAATTAATTTTATTTATGATGACAACTTCATTAATTGAAACATTAGGGCTAAAACATCAGGGGCTTATCAGCATTATCGGCGCAGGCGGGAAAACCACCCTGATGTTCCGGCTGGCAAGAGAACTTGCGGATTCCGGCAAAACCGTTCTGACAACAACCACCACCAAAATTTTCATGCCCGGCCCGGACACGTCACCGAAAACCATCATAGCCGGTTCCATTGAAGAACTGATTAAAAAATCAAAATCCGGGCTTAACCGCCACTCTCATTTCTCAGCAGGAAGCAGTCATGATCCTGGCTCTGGAAAATTGAACGGATTTGATCCGGACATCATTGATCAATTGCGGCAGACCAACCTTTTTGACTGGATTATTGTTGAAGCGGACGGTGCCAAACGAAAACCCATGAAAGCCACAGACACACATGAACCCGTGATCCCAACTGCCACAACCCACCTGGTTCTTGTCACAGGGCTTGATGCGGTAGGCCTCCCCCTGGACGAAAACCATGTTCACAGGGCAAACTTATTTTCCAATAACACAGGACTTTGCATGGGAGCCGCCATTGATGAACAGGCCATTGCAACATCCATTGCCATTGAGATAAACAAAGCCGGGGCTTTGGGATGCCCTCAGGTAATGATTGTCTTCCTCAATAAAGCCGATACCCCGGACCGAATAGATGCAGGCCGGAAAATCGGGATGCTTTTGCAGGATAAGACCCAGCTTGACAGAATTATTACAGCCGCACTAAAAGACAATAACCCTGTAAAAGACTGCTTGCCCCCATCAAATAAAAAAAAGGAAAAAAAATAATGGGAAAAAACTTATATCTAAAAGCCTATGACCTGCTTTCATCCGGGAAAAAAATTATCCTTGCCAGAACCATTCGGCGTTCTGGATCAACTCCCAGGGATGTGGGGTCCATGTGCATCATTACGGAAGACGGCGACCTTATCGGAACGGTTGGCGGCGGACTTCTGGAATACAAGGTACAGCAAAAGGCCAAGACCCTGTTAAAGGAAAAAGAATCATTCGTCTACCAGTTTCGCCTGAGCGGTGAGGATCTGGCAGCCGGCGGCATGATCTGCGGAGGAGATGTTGACCTTTACCTGGAACCGCTTTTCCCGGAAAACACTGGCATGGTATCCTTATATAAAGCCATACAGGAACACATTATAAAAAATCGACCTGGCATACTGGTGACCCGGATTAAAGACGGCATACCTGCAATTGATACCGAAGCAAGGCTGTTTTTGGAAACGGACGGCCAAACCCTTGGGAGCATTTCCGGATTGAATCCAAAGCAATTGGCCTTTGACAAAAATATCCCCTATGAACTGATCTCTTCCGGAGACAAAGGGGAGGCTTTTTTTGTGGAAAAAATTGCCCTCAAGCCCCAGGTCTTTATTTTCGGGGCAGGTCACGTCTCGTTGTTTGTGGCGCAATTGGCAAAAATGGTGGGGTTCAGCATCACCGTAATTGATGACAGGCCCGAGTTTGCCAATGAACAACGATTCCCTGAAGCGGATAATATCCTTGTCACGGATCTGAACCAGGCATTTGAACAACTGGAAATTTCTCCGACTTCATATATCCTGATTATCACGCGGGGCCACCTCCATGACAAGGTTGTCCTGCAGCAGGCTCTTTCCACTGCTGCAGGCTATATCGGCATGATCGGCAGTAAAAAGAAGAAAAACACCATATACAAAGCACTGATGGAGGAGGGGTTTTCCAAAGAGCAACTTGAAACGGTTTATTCCCCCATTGGCCTTGAGATCAACGCGGAAACCCCTGAAGAAATTGCCGTCAGCATTGTGGGAGAACTGATTAAAAAACGGGCACCCAAAAAAAAGGCAAAGCAACTTATTTTATGAGTGGCCCGGACAAAAAAATTTCCGGGATCATCCTGGCTGCAGGATCTGCCTCCCGCATGGGAAAAACCAAGCAGCTGCTCCCATTTGGAGAAACCACTCTCCTGGGCCGGGTGATCCAAAATGCCCGGGACTCCCGGCTGCATGAAATCATTGTTGTACTGGGTCACAATGCTGGCAAAATAAGCCGGAGCATTGATTTTGAAGGGACCAGAGTCACCCGGAATACGGCCTATGCCAATGGGCAGAGTACATCCCTTATCAAGGGAGTCGAAGCGGTCTCGTCTGACTGTGATGCCGCCATGTTCCTTCTGGCTGACCAGCCCCTTGTAACTGCCGCCATTATCAACAGACTGGCTGATGCCTTTGAAACCGGCACCGCCCCGATTGTCATCCCCTATTGCAACGGCAAACGGGGCAACCCGGTCATTATTGCCAGGCCGCTGTTTTATCGCCTGGCATCATTATCCGCAGACACCGGGGCAAGGGTCTTGTTTGAAGAATTTAAAGACGTCATATTAAAAGTATCGGTTCCTGACAAGGCCATTCTGGTTGACGTGGATACACCGGCTGATTATCAAACCTTAATATCAAAAAAATGAACATCCAAATCCGAACCACCCGGTGAGACCCAACAACGCTATTTATTGCGGGCAAACCCGGATAAAAGACCAGGTCTGTCCGTAGCAGTTATTTTGACCCAAAAGAGACATCAAGGATATCTTCCACACAAGAGTCACCTTCCAGAATGGCATCCATTTTCCCATAAGCTGCCGGCAGAAGGGTATGAATAAAAAACCTGGCCGATTCAATCTGGCCTGCATAAAAGGCTGCATCCTTATTTTTCTCAGCTTTTGCGGCAACCGCTTTCTTTTCAAGACTGCCAACTTTTTCAACAAGCCTGGGTGCGGCAACAGATGCCCGCCACAAATGCATCCATGCAAAGGTTACATCCCCTGTCACCTCAAGGAAGGGATGAGCAAAGGCATAGGCATTCAGAACTTTCTCGGACCTGGCTCTCTGTCCGATTTTTTGAGCAAGTGCTTCAAGCCTGGATACGGCATGGTCAACTTTTTCAACCAGTGCTTCAATACCCTCAATTGCTTTTGCCTCTTCAATGGTCTTTCTCATCTGGTCAATAAAGTATTTAAAACTTTTGCCTTTGTTCATGCCAAGTTTTCTGCCGATAAGATCCATAGCCTGGATGCCGTTGGTGCCTTCGTAAATCATAAAAATCCTTGAATCCCTCATCAGCTGTTCAACCGGGTATTCACTGATATAACCATAGCCGCCATAGACCTGGACGCCATGGGAGCATACTTCCAGGGCCTTGTCCGTGACATACCCTTTTACAACGGGGGTCAACACTTCAATCAATGCACTGGTATCTGCCCTGAGCCGTTCATCATCCGTGATGCGGACAATGTCGGAACATTTGCCATAATAATAGATCAACGACCGCATCCCTTCCGTGTAAACCTTCATGTTCAACAGCTGGCGTTTCACATCGGGATGCCGAATAATGGTTACATTTTTTGCAGCCGGGTCTTTGCCAGCAAGCAGATATTTTCCCTGAACCCTGTTCCGGGAATAATCAAGGGCATACATATACGCGGCAGACGCCACGGCAAACCCCTGCATGCCGACAAAGGCACGCGCTTCATTCATCATCCGGAACATGGCCGCCATGCCTTTGTTCTCTTCTCCCAGGAGGGTGCCTATACATTCGCCTTTTTCTCCCAGAGAAAGAGAGGCTGTGGCATTGCCGTGAATGCCCATTTTATGTTCCAGGCCCGTACACACGATATTGTTGAAATCCCCCAGATTGCCGTCGTCATTGACATGGTATTTGGGAACCAGGAACAGTGAGATCCCCCTGGTGCCGGCAGGTGCGCCGTCAATCCTGGCCAAAACCGGATGAATAATATTCTCGCACAGATCATGGTCGCCGGCTGAGATAAAAATTTTTGATCCCTGGATGGAATAGGTGCCGTCCGCTTTTTTCGTTGCCGTGGTGGTCAAGGCCCCGACGTCTGATCCTGCCTCGGATTCGGTCAAAAGCATTGTGCCGCCCCAGACACCGGCAAACATTTTTTTCATGTACCGCTTTTTCTGGTCTTCAGTGCCAAAGGCTTCCACCAGCTTTGCCGCACCGTGGGTCATGCCGTAATAGAGCATGAATGCTGAGTTGGCACCCACCATGTATTCCAGGGCAGCACACCCGACAAGTTTCGGCATTCCCTGCCCCCCGACCTCGGGGTCGTCACACATGGCAAGCCATTCGCCTTCACAATAGAGGTTCCAGGCCCGTTTAAAGGATTCGGGCACCGTTACCTTTCCGTTTTCAAGTTTACATCCGATCTCATCCCCGTCCTTAAAAGTGGGAAGAATTTCTTTTATGGCCAGGTTCCTTGCCTCGGAAACGATCAGGTCTATTGTCTTTTTGTTGAATTCATCAAATGATTCATGGTCCACCATCCCGATCTGTTCATGCAGGACAAAATCAACATCCCGTCTGTCAGCGATAAGCTGTGCCATATGTTTTACTCCTTTTATATAATTTTATATGAAAGAACTTCTAACCTGCTGGAATTAGATCTCTTTCATTTTTTTATTGTGGCAGCTTGATCTGCCATGGCCGTTATTACCAGTTTATTTTGGACGCCTGGTCAGAATATTTTACGATAACAAACAGTTACAATTTATCCACCTGAGTTCGTCCTGTGGTGTACCCCTGAGTAATGGCCCCTCCCGGTCCCGGCAAGGGCCGTTACCCAGACAATTGATTTATGTGGTTTCGATTTCAACCACCACTTTTTTTGAAGCCTTGAATTTACTTTCCAAAAAGATATGCAGCACAACACCTACCCCAAGGCCCCATGCAGCCCCATGCATTGCAAGGACAACCGCCATGGTGCCGGCCACACCCAGTTCCAATGGCTCCTTGATCTGCTTGAATGCTGTAATGATGCACAGATATCCGGTAACTACCATGGTCAAAGAAAGTCCAAGGGGCAGAAACGGCTTGAAAAAGCTGACAAGGGGCAAGATGAACAAGGCGATGAATCCTGAAATCCAAAAGGTCCCGCTGCCGCTGAAAATTGAATCCATGGCTTTCCGGCCATGGCGATACCGGTCGGCAACGGTTGCCGTAACGGCAGTCCAGATGGGACCGGCAAGGCCCGGATAAGGCGCAAAAAAAGCATGGAGCAGGTTTCTCATGCCGGTTACCAGATGAATTCTGTCAATATCAATCTCCACCTTTTCATCAGGCCGGCTTTCTTCACAGCTTGCCTTAACCAGAGCCGTCCCCACGATCACATCTCCAAAGGCAATGATATATGCAATAATTGCTGTGGGAATTGCTTTGATAAACATGTCAGCGCTGGGAAAACCCACTGTAAAGGGAAGATATGCCCACATCTGTCTGAAATGCGGGATGGTGATTCCCCATTCAATATCCGGTATGGGATATTCATTGACCAGGATACCGATAAATATGGCAAGTACCATGGCAGGCACCATGCCGTACTTACCCAACATTTGTGCGATTTTATTTTTATTTTTCAATTTTAAAAAGGATACCGAAAAGAGCATATAAAAACAGATCAAACTGCCCAGGCCGATGGCAATGGGCGTTTTGGGAATGCGACCACCCAGTTTCAATTCTCCCATATAAGCGGCAACACCGGCTCCCAGAAGAATTCCCGCCTTGATGGAGGCAGGAACCTTTGTCACCACTTTACTGCTGAGTCTGGTGATTCCCAACAAAAGGAAAATGGCTGCCACAAGAAGCTGAAGGGCAACCAGGGCCTGAATCGCTTCAGGCCCCGGTGTAAATTGCCCCAGATAGAGGAGAACCACAGGAATAGCAGGGGTAATCCAGCCCGGCACCATAGAGACACCCAGAAAAGCCGGCATCATAAAACCAATCCCGCAGACAAAAGTATAGGCAAGCGCGATCTCATAGGGAAGGCCCAGGTATTTTTGCAAAAGCGGTATCATTGCAAGACTTACAACAAAAAGAATAAGGGCCTGTACAAATTCCACCGGCTCCCATCGATAATGAACAAGGGGCAGTCTTATTTTGAAAGGACCAAAGGGCCAGTAAGGTTGTTCTTCACCATTTTGGCGTTTATAAATGGACATGTTGACTTCCTTTCTAATCTTTAAAATAGAATATTTGCTTCAAATCTGCAGCAGGACTGCTAATTCACCATGCGATCATGGCCCTCCCATTCCTTTTCCCGAAGTTTGAATTTCTGAGTCTTGCCGGTAGCGGTTTTCGGCAATTCTCCGAATTCAACGTATTTTGGTGCTTTAAACCGTGCCAGTTTTGTTCTGCAAAATTCAATAATATCCTCTGCAGCAGGCTGGGTTCCGTTCTGCAGTGCAATAAAGGCCTTGGGCACTTCGCCCCATTTCGGATCCGGCACAGGAATCACAGCCACCTCAAGAACGTCGGGATGGGTGAACAGAACATTTTCTATTTCAACGGTTGAAATATTTTCCCCGCCGCTGATAATGATATCTTTTTGGCGGTCCATGATCTGAATGTAATTATCCGGATGCATTACAGCCAGATCCCCGCTGTGAAACCAGCCTCCCCGGAATGCATCATTGGTAGACTCAATATCTTTGTAATACCCCAACATGACATTGTTGCCCCGCATGACGATTTCGCCCATTGTTTTCCCATCCCTTGGAACAGGTTCCATTGTTTCAGAGTCTACAACATCCATATGTTGAGCAACAATATACGGAACGCCCTGGCGTGCTTTAAGCCGGGCTTTTTCAAAGGGATCAAGGTCATCCCACCTGGGTTGCCAGCGGCAGATACTGTGAGGCCCAAATACTTCTGTGAGACCATAGCTCTGGAGAATATTTGCGCCAATACTCTCCATGTTCTGAATGACCGTGGGTGCCGGTGGTGCCCCGGCTGTCATGATTTCAAGGTTGCCTGACAGCGTTAACCGGTTTTCCCTGGCATAGGCCGACATTGAGATAAGAATGGTGGGAGCGGCACACAGATGGGTGATCCCCTTAGAATCAATAATATTGTAAATTTCTTCCGGGACCACTTTGCGCAGACACACATGGGTGGCTCCCATAGCAGTTATGGCCCAGGTGAAACACCACCCGTTGCAGTGAAACATGGGAAGTGTCCAGAGATAAACGGAGTCGGGGCTGATCTTGAACTCAAGCAGCTCACCAATGGCATTCAAATATGCCCCGCGGTGATGATACATAACTCCTTTTGGCTGTCCGGTTGTTCCGCTGGTGTAGTTGATGGTTATGACATCTCTCTCATCGGTTACAGCAAGTTCAACTGGTTCCTCTGACCCGGAAGCAAGGAAGGTTTCATAATCCGGTCCATCAAGGGGCTTTGAATCGTCAAGATCACAGATATTGACATAAGTGCCAACCTTGGGCAGCGAAGACGAAATAGAGGCAACCGTGCTGCCGAACTCATTGTCCGCAAACACAGCCTTTGCATCTGAGTGATCAATAATATAGGCGATTTCATTGGCAGACAACCTGATATTGATGGATACCAGGACCGCCCCGATCAGGGGAACAGCATAATGGGCCTCCAGCATGGGCGGGGTATTGGGGCAGATGAATGCAACTTTGTCACCCTTGCCTATATTGTTTTTTTTCAGGGCATTGGCCAGGCGAAATACCCTTTCCTGGAATTGGGCATAGGTGAAGTGCCGGTCCCCATAAATCACTGCCGCCTTGTTGGGATAAACCTCGACACTGCGGCTGAGAAATTTCACCGGACTCAGCAAATCATAATTTACACTCTGCTCAGGCATTTTTGTTCCTCCTTGTACCTTTTTGTTGTCAATAAACAATGGTCGCTAAACCTTAATCAGGATTTGAATATAATTTAGCAATAAGGCATAAGGGTTTCAATCGGTCAACAGCGGATAATCATACTGCCGATAATCTTAGGCGGGATAGGTTTAGAACCTAGAAAAGTTATTTTTCCATTTTCCGGGACCAGTGGACGGCGGATTTGACAAGCTCTGTGTAGTGTTTGAGGTTCAGCTTTGTTTTGATATTCTCGCGATGGGTGCCGATGGTTTTGATGCTTAAATTCAACCGAGCAGCAATCTCCTTTGAATCAAGACCGTCTCCGATAAGACGGAATACTTCGAGTTCCCGGTTGGTTAAAATGTCCAGGGAAATTTTTTCGCCGGCCGTCTTGCGGGAAACCAGCCGGCTGAATATCTTGTCCTTAATCTTTTGACTTGCATAAATCTCACCTGACAGCACCTGGCGAATGGCCTTGACAACATGGCTGATGGCCTTCTGCTTCATGATATATCCGCGGGCACCGGCCATCAGCGCCCTTTCTGCATAAAGGGTTTCGTCATACATAGAAAGCACCAGTACCGGCAGATCCGGATATTCCCTGTTGATGTCCTCCACAAGGTCGATCCCGTTACTCTCCTTGAGCGAAATATCAACAATAACAAGATCGGGACAATGGTGTTTAATGGCGGTCCATGCTTTGTCTGCGGTATCTTCACTGGTGCTGACCGTCAAATCAGGTTCCCTGCCGATCAGTTCTGTCATGCCAAGGCAAAAAACAGGATGATCATCCACAATCATTATTTTAAAGGTGTTTTCAAGTTCCATCAGACGATTTCCTCCTTTTGAGCATTTGACAAGGTATTTTTGATGTAAACATGCACCATGGTTCCGTTCTGCCCGGTTTCAATATCAAACCTCGCATCAATAATTTTTGCACGATATGCCATTATCTGCAACCCCATGCCATGCTGAATGCCTGTATTCTTTATCCCCCTGCCGTTATCTTTGATACACATATGGATTAATTCATTTTCCCTGGACAAGCAGAGTTCAATCCTTCCTGCGTCTGAATGTTTTACGGCATTGGTTACCGCCTCCCTGGCAATATAATAAAGATGGGTGGCCACACTATTATCCTGAAACACCACGGTTTTGTCCACATCAAACCTGAACTTTATCCCGGAAGCGTGTCCCAGAGTATCGGCTATTTCCTCAAGTGAGGCCTGGAGGCCGTGGGAAACCAGGTGGACGGGACACAAGCCCCTTGCCAGGGACCGGGCCTTGCCAATGGCATCCTCGATCAACACCAAGATTTTATCTGCAAGGCCTTCGCCCGCATGGCCCTGGACGGCCAGATCGCCTTTTAATACCGTGGCCAGACCTGCGATGCCGATCAGGTGAGGGCACAGATCATCATGGAGATCCTGTCCGATTTTCCGGCGCTCCCGGTCCCCCACATGAATCAACTGCTTTTCCAGCTGTTTTGATTTGGTGATATCCCTGAGAATGATGATACTGCCGGACGGATTCCCTTTTCGATCCCTGGTAATGGCACCACTTATACTGACATCAACCGTGTGGCCCTGTTTTGAATACCGCCGGGTTTCTACATTATTGATGGCATTACCTGAAATAACCTGATTTATCATTATTTTTGTTTCGTTCCAATTATCTTCAGGCACATAATGACCCATTCTCTTTCCGACACATTCCTCAAGGGACCATCCAAAGACCCTGGTAAATGCCGGGTTGATATAAATAACATTGCCTTTCATATCATAGGTAACAATGGGGTCTGCCGCCGCCTCCATCAACAGGAAATACCTTTCCTGGCTTTTCCTTTGCGCCTCTTGGGCAATGCGCCGCTCCTGGATCTGGTTCTGCAGGCTCTGGTGATAGGTTTCCAGCCGGTCCATGAACCGGTTAAAATAAACCACCAGCTGCCCGACTTCGCCTGTGGAATCATTTTTCATTCGGGCCGTAAAGTCGCCCTCTCTTACACAGTCAAACCGCCCCATCAATTCGCGCAGGGGATTTGTGATGGATGAGCTGATCTTGAATGTAATTGCCAGCATGAGCAAAAAAAAAGCAATGGAAACGCCAAAAATAAAATTACGGATGGTATCAAGTGGGCTGTAAAACTCATCCAGGTAACACGAAGACGCAACAATCCACTGATATTCATCAATATAATTGAACATAACCATCTTCTGCCTGGCTTTGGGTTCATCAGGATTTTTCCAATAATAAACGGATTTTCCCTTTTTACGTTTCATCATATCTTCGAGATACTTGTTGGGAAGCTCTTCTGCATCAAAAATATTGATGCCCTGAAGTTTTGGATGGATAACGGCGGTTCCCCTGCTGTCAATCACAAAGGAATACCCTGTTTTTCCAAATTTAAGGGAAAGTATGCTTTTACGAAAATCCTCCACATTTACCAGCTTGGTAAATTCAGTACGATAAGCACTGGCGGAAATAATCCAGTCCCAGGGTTCAAAATACACCATATAAAGGGCCTTTGGCCGGGGAACGGTTTCTCCCGGATTCTTCCATTCATATTCCAGGTATCCCTGAGGAGACCTCATTTGCCGGGATACAAAATCATGGTGGGCAACATTGGAACCGATCAGGGTGGGCTGCGGATGGACTACTACCATGCCATTGCTGTTCACACCATAAATATATCCTGATGTGCCGATTGTCTGGCAGAGCATCAATTCAGATGCCCTCTCTTTGGCCTCAGCTTCACTGATCCTGTTGTCCAGGGCCTGATTGTAGAGACTGCGAACGATTTCTTCATTTTTTTCAGCAACGGCTCTTAAATGATTTTTTATGGAAACCGTCACAGATGTTTTTACCAGGTTGAAAATCATCTGGGTCGTATTGTTCAGTTCGCTTTCAATGCTTGTCTCTATATTATTTCTTACGAATACATAAATAAAAAGGCTGCATAACAGCATGGAGAGGAAAAAAACAATGGAAAAACTGACAAGAAATTTATAGCGGATCTCAAGAGACTTGAACAAAGACCTCATTGCCTTGAGACGGTTATTGATTGTTTTCAGTAACCGGCTGTACAGATGCAGCATATTCACATTATAACCCCATTAAAAATTATTCATTCATAATGATACGGACACAATAAGCGCCCTCTCCTTTACTTATGAATGGTAAGCTGGGGAAAGGGAATTTCCCATTTATTCAGGGTGCAGGCATCCACGCACCAGCGCTGGATGGCCCTGGACAACCGCTGGTACAAAGGGGCCATATCACCTTTAAAATCCGCAATCACAACCATGTCAAGGGATGATCCGCCAGCCTGACAAAACTCCACCTTTAGATTCAACAGGCTCTTTTTGTACCCTTCCGCATCAATTTGGGTCTCAATATATGATTTTAAAATTTCAAGTATACTTCCTGTGGATTCTTTCTGAAGATCATAGCTGATGCCGAAAGGGATTTTAAGCCTGAAATTGACAGAGATGTTCAATGGGGACAATGCCAGAAAATCGCTCGTCTGGTAGGTTTTATGGGAACCGCCCCGCTGAACCAGTTCCACCATCTCGTGAGAGAGACTTGTAACAACCCCCCTGGTGCCGTCGGAAAGAATAACCCAGTCGCTTCGTTTACAGGGAAACCATGGTTCTTTTTTATGAAACGGCCTGGAGGTTTTACCAAGAAGCTCTTCAATGGGCAGACGAAGCTTGACCCCAAGATAGGGATTTTCAAGCTCACTGAAAACATTGATGCTCTTTACAAGCCAGGGCACGCCATGATGAACCATGCGCTCGCCTTCCCTGACAGCGCCGATATTCAGCATAAGCCGACTCTGGTGCCAGTACTGGGGAAGGGTATGTTTGGCAGCCCAGCCCACTCCCATGATAAAGATAATGGTTAAACTGAGCAACACCCAGTCTTCCACCACATAAAAAACAAACACAAGGACAAACAGGGTTAAAAACAAGGCAAATATTTTAAAGAAAAGATTTAATACCCGGACATGAAAAGGCCTGTATTTGGCCGTATATCCGGGAACAAACCGTACCAAAGCCCTGGAAGATAAGCGTAAAAACAAAACCACCCCCAGGCATGCCATCACAGCAATAAACAGGAATAATCCCCGGGTGCGAAAAAAATTCTTCACAGAGGTCCGGGAGGTTTCAATAATGGATTTTTCTTCGCTCTCCATTTCAGCCAAACGCATGCTCACGATTTCCAGTTTATTCTGAATCTGATTTTCAACCCCCTTCCATTCCGGCAGCAGCTTTTTTAATTTGTTTTTCATTTCCCTGTTTTCCGACCGGGATATCAGAGTGTTAATATTGCCCACTGCCTGCTGGGCAACCGGTAACAGATTCTGGTAATAGGAAAGCTCATCCTTTAATTTTGTTTTATATCTTGCCTTAACCGTCAAACGCTTGATTTCTTTAATACCGGGCTCAACCAGACCAACCAACTCATTTTTCCAATCAAACTCTTCGACTTTTTTTTCAGCAAACAGCCCGACATCTATGCCTGTGGCAATCCGCTCAAAATCCACGGTATAATCATTGAGCTGCTTGTCAAGTTTTTTCAATTCAAAAATCAACGATTCTTTTTCAGTATCTGAACTGCTTTTTTTCAGGACTTTGTTTTTCTCATTTATCCGCTGATTCAGACCTTTTTTCAATTCTGTAATAGAGTGAAGCATTTTCAAAGAGGTTTCATTCTTGTCCAGTTCCGGCTGGGGTTTCAGTGCTTGTTGCTCCAGATTTGAAGAGGGTTCATCAGCTTTGGTATCCTCGGGCAGCGTGGTCTCAACGGCAAGAACCGCACTGCAAGAACAAAAATACAAAAAAAGAACCATAAAAATAAAACGGTGAATCATAAATAACCTCTCGAAATTAAAGTATTTATCGTTTACAAACTCAATTGTCTTTTATGAGTTTCAAGCCGATTCAGCATCTGTTTTATGCTGTAATTGGCTCCAGCCAAGCGTTTTCTGACTTTTATAACCCTTATAAGGTTTAAGAATGATATTCAAGTCAAAACTGTGTATTTAAAAATTCTATCGTGAGCAAACCTGGATTAAAAACCAAGTCTGCCCTTTGCAGTTTACATGAAAGAACTTCTAAATTATTGGAATCAGATCTCTTTGTTTTTGTAATATCCACATACCGTGATATCAAACGTTTAAAGTTTTTATCGATGTTTGAATTATGTCAAACATCTTTTCTATCCAGTAATCATGTTCAGGTTTCATTAAACAGGATCTAAGACATGCAAGATCATCACTATCCCATTGGATGTCACAATGATGACTTGCGATTGATTGTGGAATATTTACCAAAGCCAGATGAAGATTTAATTGGGCAGCCTTTTGAAAAAACCTTCTGTTTCGCTTAGAAATCTCTTTGGAAGAAACCCCTTTCAGGCTCCAGACAATAATATCAAGGTCTGGTTTAAAAAAGGTGAAAAATTCATCAGCACTGTTTATCAGCTCAAATAATTTAATCGCGGCATGTCTTGATTTCTCAAGATTTTTTGCAAACTCACCGCCTTTTTTCATTGGGAAATATTGCTGAGTGGCCCATAAAGCCACGGAAGATGCCCCTGCCCTTGAACATTCAAGGCTGATTTCCCCAAGATGAAGTTCATCTGATGTAAAATAGGTATAAGGTGACTCATGCTTGTAAAATTTCCCAACATGAGGATCTTTGAACAAGATACAGCCGCATCCATAGGGCTGGAGGCCGTGTTTGTGAGGGTCCACGACAATTGAATCTGCTTTATGCATTTGCTCAAATGCCAAAGTGGTTTCTGCGGACAAATTTGTTGCCAGTTTAAAATATCCGCCGTAGGCTGCATCGATATGGATTCTGAATTTATATTGTTTTTGCAGGTCAAGAATTTTCGTTAACGGATCAATTTTTCCACATCCTGTTGTCCCCATTGTCACAACGACTGTTCCGACATCAAAATCTTTTAAAATTTTTTCCAGGGCAACCGTATCCATGACACCATCATGATCAGCAGGAACCGGTTTAAAAGCAATTTTTAAAACATCACATATTCTATTATGAGTATAATGGGCCTGTTCGGAAGCCACAATGACTTTTCCGGGATTCATTTTTTCACAAATCCAGAGTGCTTCAAGGTTGGCAAAGGTGCCTCCGCTGGTCAAATGACCGAGAAAATCATCCCACCCAAACATATAGGCAATGTTTGAGACCGCTTCTTTTTCTAATTTTGAACTGGCGATTCCCCCGTCAATGGCATGATTATTGGGATTCATCAACATTGCCAGGGTATAGGACAACAAGGCAACCGGATGAGGTGGTTTCAGCATCTGGCCTGCATACAAGGGGTGATGATAAGGGTAGTTGCTTTTTAATTTTTCAGCAACCAGGTTCAAAATAGTATTGATTTTTCCCATATCTTTTTCTTGCTCAAAACAAGGCAGGTGATCAAAACCTGACAACAATTGAGTCATTGCCTCGTGAAGATGTATGATCAATTCTTTTTCCATTTTTATCTCTCCGGCTTGAATTCATTGTCCATGGTTTCTTCTATTGTTTGGAAGCCACTATGTTTTTTAATTCTATGTTTAAAATAAATCCTTTGAATAGTAAAGACTCTTAAATCATGGAAATTATCTTGGCTTAAATGCAAGAGTATAACCCCTAAATTTAGGGCTTGACTTGGCCGGTTTATTCCCATAAATGAATTAAAATAATGTTAAACCTGTTCAATTTTTTGCATTACGAATTAAACAAAATGGATACATAAATGAATAAAAATACTGATACCTTTCAGATAGATCCTCCGGCAAATCCTCCGAAAGATGATTTCACCATCCGATGTCCAAGACTTGGACATCAGATCAATTTTTCCTATTGCCGGTCTGAAAATAGCGGAGATCCCTGTTTTAAAACCCTTGATTGCTGGTATCCCCATTTTGATGTTCACGCCTACCTCAAAAACAGCTTAAAAAAAGATGAATTCAAAAAAATCTTCTTAAACAAGGCAAAACCAAAAGTCCTGTCATTGTTTGAATTAATTGAACAGGCAAAAAAAAGGAAAGAAAAGCAGGATTAATCTTTTTAAATCAGACAACCATCCATTTAAAAAAAACAAACTATGAGCAGGACTGATAGGATGTGAATGGCATTTAAATAATGGCTGACCCTGCCGCCTTTGTTATACCGGAGACAGGGTCATAAAATTTTCATTTTACCATAATGTTCTATTTTACACTGTCAAAGGCTTTTTTGAATCCATCAAAAGATCCGGTAATGGTTTTGTCCGGAACTGCATACGAAAGCCTGAAATGGCCTGGGCCGCCAAACGCTGTTCCCGGGACTGCAAGAATATTATTTTCCTGTAATATGCCCGCAAACTTAATATCATCCTCAATGGGACTTTTGGGAAACAGGTAAAAAGCACCCTCTGGCACATCAAATTCATACCCGGCAGCTTGAAGTCCTTCACAGAACATATCACGACGTCTTTTATAAATACCGATATCCACAGAAACGCCCTGAAGTTGTCCCACGACCTGCTGAAAAAGTGCAGGTGCATTCACATACATCATGGTATTTGCCACTCCTGCCGCTCCTGCAATCATTGCTGCGTCCTCGGCTTTAGGATGAATGGCAAGATACCCGATTCGCTCTCCAGCCAGAGAGAGCTCCTTGGAATAAGAAGTCAGAACAATGGTATGAGGATAAACATCAAAAACAGACGGCACATCAACACCATAAGAAATCTTTCTATACGGCTCATCTGAAATCAGATAAATCCGTTTTCCAAACTTTTCGCTGGCAGCGTCTAACACCTTTCCCAACCCCAAAAGTTCTGCTTTGTTATATACGATACCGGTTGGATTGTTTGGAGAATTTATCAACATAACCCTTGTCTTTTCAGTAATGGCAGCCTGAATCGCATCCAAATCCAGATGAAAATCAGATTGAGAGGCAACGGTTTTTAAATTTGCACCGACCACAAAGGCATACTGGTTATACCCTACGAAATAAGGTGCTGGCACCAGGATATCCTCACCCGGATTCATCAGGGCCCGCAACACATCATTCAAGGCCCCTGCCGCACCCGCCGTCATGACAACCAGATCAGATGTCAGTCCCACCTCATATTCTTTATTCAGGTAATCGGCAACGGCCTGGCGAACATGAGGATAGCCCGGATTTGGCATATATCCATGAGATATTGCCTCGTTGTTAATCAAATTTAGCAGGGTTTCTTTAACAACTGCGGGTGGGGGAACATCGGGATTCCCAAGAGAGAAGTCAAATACATTATCTGCACCGTATTTTTCTCTCATCCGTATCCCTTCTTCAAACATTTTCCGGATCATAGATGCTGATTCAACCATTTTAACCATTTTATCTGCAATAGGCATTTGATTTTCCTCCGAAATTAAAATTAAAAGCTATACCATACATCAAATTTTTTAAGATGCAAACACTCCTTTAAAAAAGGTATTGCTTTTTTTCAAAGCCGCTCTTTCATTTCAAAAACATATTGAGACCTTAGATAGTCTTTCCAGCCCTTTCCTGCGTGATATCCATATTACATGCCTTTGCCTCCTGTCGGAATCTTCAGGCCTTAGCCATAGCGACACATATTCAAAAAACTCCATTTGCTTTTTTCTTTAATTTGACAGTCATCTGTAATGAGAACAAGGAAAAATACAATCGCTGAGTCAGACTAAAAAAAAGAGTGAATCTGACACAGGGGAATATAGACCTTAAAAAGACTTCCTTTTCCAGGCTCACTGGAAAAATCAATACCCCCCCCATATTTTTTTACGATACTTGAAATAACGGATAGCCCTAAGCCAGTGCCATTTTTCTTGGTTGTAAAACAAGGGTCAAATATCTTATCTTTAATGGCACTGTCTATACCATACCCGGTATCAGCAACACTTAAGCATGCATAAATACCTGGATTCAAGATCAATTTTCCTGAAAAATTCCTGGCAACTTCAATTTCTTTGAGTGTGACATCAAGAATCCCGCCATCCTTTCCCATGGCATGACAGGCATTGGTAATCAGATTCATGACAATCTGATAAACATGGATGGGATCTGCTAAAATCTTTCCACACTCATTATCAATGGACTGAATCACCTTAATTCCAGTTGACATGCTCGAGCGGCTCAATTTTAATATTTCCCGAATAATGGGCTGAATTTTTACAGGACTGGCCTCAAGGGATGAGGTATGAGTGAAACTGAGAATCTGTTTCACAAGACTGCATGCCCTTTTTGCACCGTTAAGAACATTCTCAAGGGTTTCCAGGCGTTTCCTGTCATTGGCCGTATCATCTATGAGTAACTCAAGATTACCGATTATGGGGTGAAGAATATTGTTAAAATCGTGAACAATACCACTGGAAAGATTACCAATGACTTCCATTTTCTGTGCTTGCAGAAGCTGATGTTGCAATTTTGATTTTTCCAGTTCAACATGTTTCAAATCGTTTATATCCGTAATCATCAACCCCAAAGGACTGCCGCAGGAGCAAAATTCCTCATCCATCATAAAATTTACCCGGACCCAGACAAGGGATTGTTTTTTTTTCAGCCGAATATCGAAAGGTTTAAAAACAGTACCAAAAAGGCTTTCTTTGTCTATCTTAATTTTTTTTTTATCTTCCTTGTAAATATAATCAATAAAATTTGTATTGATCAAATGGCGTTTTTCAACACTCAGCATTTTAACTGCAGCCTGATTGGCAATTTTAACAACTCCTTTTTCATTAAGTGCCACATAGGCTAAAGGAAGAGAATCATAAAACATGGATTGGCCATCTCTGAGAAAATCAAAATAATCCGGCATTACATGAACACTTTCATATAAATCAGAACCATGAATAGGATCATCATATATTATCCTTTCAGACGCTTTCCCAAATATTTTTTTGTTCTTTTTTTCTGAAGTAAAATTTTCCAATAGCTTTATGTCCATTATATTATTCTTAAAATAAGTCCGCCTGTCTGACATTTTCAATTAAGAATCTGCCCGGAGGAGATGTAAACCTTTAGACTAATCGCCCTGTTTTTTTCTTTATGCACGACCTTTTACAAGCCCGTCTTTTCAAAACACCTGCATTGAAGGCAATGATTGTGCCAGATCACAACAAGACACAAAAACCTATTAACAATCTTAATTTATTAGCAAAAACATACATACGAAAACCAGTCCGCCACCCGGTGGATTTAAAAGGAATGCACATATTTCAGGGCTTGTTTGTGAGATTAAGGGATAAAAACAGCATAAGTATTTTAAATTTATATATAAAAAGTAGTGCCTGTAAACAAAGACAATTTGCACACTAATATGTGCAAATTGTCTCAAAGCATATCCCCACAAGGCTAAAAACAATACCCAAAACAACAAGAATTCTATTTTTTTATTTTTACCTTTTCGTCTGCACAGAGCCATGTGCATTTTTTAGGAATTATTTTTCAAACTCAGAATAAAAACTAGAGCAATAATCCTTTTATTTCAAATAGTTGTAAAATTATTTTCCAAGAAAAAAATGAGTGGTCCCTGCCTTGCTCTTAATTAAGTTCAACATGATGAACGTTGCACAAAACAATTAACCAACAAAAGGAGATCTAAAATGAAAGAATTAATGGTAAAAGTATTTGTAATTGGTGTTTTGCTTGCTGGATATGCAATGCCTGTTCTTGCTTCTGGTGGCGGCGGTCCCGGCTAATATTTAAAGGAAAGACATCCCTTCATCAAAAAAAAACACGGTTAAATTTGAACCGTGTTTTTTTGTTTCTTATCAATAAGCTTTGGCTTAGAAAAAACCTTGGGTTTCATTTTTGTACTGAGCTTGAAATACTTGCATTCCCCCTCCCCATATGGTAATTTTTTTCTCCTTTAAACCATTGTTAATTAGGAAGAAAAAAATGAATATGTCAGGCCTGTTTTCAATCTTTTGTGTCCCCTTTTTTTTCTTGAACCTAATTTTTCTGCCAGGCTGCACCAACCAAGACAAAAAAGAACAGACACAAAGTGCCTTATCATCATCAGTACCCATCCAGGGTGGTATTTATCGGGCTTCTTTGCGAAGCAACCCGCCCACTCTTGATCCTGCACTTGTTCAAGACAACTATGGAGAAACGATTGTCCACCAGATTTTTGACGGTCTTGTCCGGTATGATTCCTATCTGTCGGTTTTACCGGCCCTGGCTGAAACCTGGCAAGTCAAAGAAGACGGCAAGGTGTACCAGTTTAAACTGAAAAAAACCGCCCGGTTTCACAACCTTGATCCTGTTACCTCCCAAGATGTCATTTTTTCTTTTAAAAGGCTTTTACGGGCGGAACACCCTTCTGCAGTGCTGCCACATCTGCTTAAAATTGTCGGTGCAAAAGAATACAGAGCAGGAACCCTGGAAAATATTCCGGGGTTAAAAATAGAAAATGAACAAATTTTCACTGTACACCTTCGAGAATCCCATGTGCCTTTTTTAACTGCCCTGGGCATGTACCAGGCATCAATTGTTTCACAAAAAGAGGTAATCCTGCTCAAAGAAGACTTTGGAAAAAATCCCGTGGGAAGCGGCCCCTTCAGCTTTATATCCTGGGAAGAAGGCAAATCAATTCAACTTAAGCGATTTGAAGAGTATTATGCCGAACCTGCTTTTCTGGATGAAATTCACTATAAAATTTATCCAGGAGGACAGGACCCCATTATATTCGCTGATTTTCAAAACAACAATCTTGAAGAGATGGAAGTCTACGGGGACGTTAAAAAAAAACTGTCAGAAAATAAAGAGCTTCAATGGTTTCACAGGCCTTCCCTGAGCCTCTTTTTTTACGGCATGAACCTGAAACATCCAAATCTTGCAAACCCAGACCTTCGAAAAGCTCTTTCCATAGCTGTTGACCGCAAGGCATTGGTCAATCAAGTCTACAAAGGCCAGTTTGACATCGCAACAAATATTTTACCCTTGGGCATGCCTGGGCGTACTCCTTTGAGCCAGATGGAGGACAACAACCCTGACTTGGCCCGGCAACATTTGAAACAGGCGTTTAGCACAACCTTAGATAAGCAACCTGAACTGGAGATCGTTTCCGCTATACAAACCCCCAGGGTAGAACAGGAGATAACAATCATAAAAAACGCTTGGAGCAAACTGGGTATTAAAATCAGGGCAAAATACATCACTGACTGGGAAGAATTCGAAACCTATTTAAATTCAGATGCTGTTCAGATTTACCGGTATGTCTGGTTTGCCGACATGCCCGATCCTGACAGTTTTTTATATTCTCTTTTTGCCTCTGAATCACCCACCAATTTCATGAACTTAGAGGATAAAAATATAGACCGGATGCTGTTGGCTGCCAGGGCAATCGTGGACCCTGTTGAACGGGCTGGCATGTACCAGAAAACCGAAGCTGCCATCATGGAGTCTGCTCCCCTGATCCCGCTTTTTTACATGAGTGTGGACCGGGTATACCAGCCCTATGTCAAATCCGTGAACGTAAGTGCCCTGGGAGCCCATAACCTGCAACTCAACAAAATATGGCTGGACAAACACCATCAAAATGACTGAATACAATCAACAAAAAGAACTATACCCGGTAGAACAAAACCATGGCGCACCCAGCAGGAAAAAGCAAACCTTAAAAAAAAAACGCTTTGTTTCCCTGCGCTACAGGTTTATTCTTATCACCTCAATTATGCTTCTGGTGTTGCTGGGGACTCTTGCCGCAGTCCTGGCAGTACTCCAGACTCGAACCATTCGGGGCAGAATTGAAAAACAGGGTATGGCCATTGCAAAAAACCTTGCCGCAATATCAATTGACCACCTGGTTACATATAATTATGTTGCCTTGGAAAAACTTGCAAACCAGGCCGTCAATAATCCTGAAATCATTTATGTAATTGTCCATGACAAAGAAGGAAAAGTGGCTGGTTACAGCCGGCGACCCGATCTGCAGAACCGTTATATGGCAGATGATATCAGCCGGAATGCCATTGCGGCGACAATACCCCTGATAAGTGTCAGGGGTACTGAATCCGGCACCACCCCGGTCATGGATGTGGCTGTGCCGGTTTATATTTCCAATGACCAGGACCGGTGGGGAACCATACGGGTCTGCCTGTCCCTTGATCTGATGTATCAGCAGATCCGTCAAACCCTGTGGAGTATTCTCATTGTGGGGTCTGTGGCCCTTGCCATTGGCATCTTGATATCCAACTGGGCGGCCCAGCGAGTCACCAGACCCCTGGGAACCCTTGTAAATGCAACTGTTGAAGCGGCTCAAGGCAATTTAGATCAAAAACTTTCCATCCGCACCCGGGATGAAGTTGAGATTCTGGCCGATAATTTTTCCGTTATGATACGGGAAATCCTGGCCCATAAACAGCAGTTGGAACACCAGATCAACGAAATAAAACAATTGCAGCAATATGCGGAAAAAATATTGGCCACAATGACAGACGGGCTTTTGGCTGTTGATATGAAGGGAATTGTCACAGCCGTCAATCCGGCTGCCCATGCTATTTTGAGCATTCCCCTGGACCATGCTGCAAAAGACCGCCATGTTTTAAAACTTTTTGATAAAAATAACCCGTTTGCAGCCTATATTCAAGACTCCCTTGAAAATCCTTCC
Source organism: Desulfobacula phenolica (assembly GCF_900105645.1). Classification (NCBI taxonomy): domain Bacteria; kingdom Pseudomonadati; phylum Thermodesulfobacteriota; class Desulfobacteria; order Desulfobacterales; family Desulfobacteraceae; genus Desulfobacula; species Desulfobacula phenolica. Next base: position 31,658 of record NZ_FNLL01000007.1, read on the forward strand.
GCCAGAAACCAGCGGGAAATACACCTGCAAAACGGCAAAGAGACCAGGATAATCCTGGCAGGTGCCGGGGTTCTCCAGTCGGATAAAAAAATGCCCCGGCAGATCATATTCAACATTAACGACATTACTGATCTTAAACAGCTTGAGGCTGAAATCCGCCAGAACCAGCGGCTTGCAGACTTAGGAACCCTGGCGGCCGGGATGGCCCACGAAATCAGGAACCCCTTATCCGCCATAAAAACCTATGTGGCGCTGCTGCCGAAAAAGATTGAAAAACCAGGATTTTTAGAAAAATTCCAGAGAACCGTTCCCAGGGAAATCAACCGGTTAAACACCCTCACTGAAGAACTTTTGGAACTGTCAAGGCCCCCTAAATACAATTTTAATCAGACAGATATTAGCCAATTGCTCAGGCAATGCATTGAATTGCTGGAAGCGGATTTTACAGATAGGGGCATCGACTGCCAAAGCGACTTTGCACATGACCTGCCTCAAATCATGGCAGATGCAGACCAGCTTGAAAAAGTATTTATTAATCTCATGCAAAATGGTGCCCAAGCCATGCAAGATGGCGGGATAATGATAATTCATGCATCCTTTAAAGACAACCTGTTGGCAATAGATTTCAGAGATACAGGGCATGGATTTTCTTCCGAACTTGCAGAAAACATTTTTAATCCATTTTTTACAACCAAGGCCAAGGGAACAGGACTGGGGCTGGCCATCACCCATAAGGTGATCTCTGAACACGGAGGTCAGATAAAGGCAAAAAGCCAACAAGGAAAGGGCTGCTGTTTTTCAATCAGCCTGCCCAGGGGAACCCATTAGAGATCATCCTGGTTTCGTGTAAGATTTAAGGATTTCATTTTCTGAATAAGGGTATTTCTGTGAATACCCAGAAGACTTGCAGCCAGGGTCTGGTTCCATCTGCAGTTCTTAAGTGCCCTGAGAATATAAAGACGTTCAAAGGACTGCCGTGCCTGGACAAGCCCCTTGTTTTCCCTGGCCCCTTTTTCCGCACCTTGTGTGGGGTCTCCATGCAACAAAAGGTCAAAAGGCAGATCTTTTTCATCGATAAATTGATTTTCAGGCCCCAGCACTACCATCCGTTCGACAAGATTTTCCAGTTCACGGATATTTCCGGGCCATGGGTAGGCCTCCAGAACAATAATTGCATCCGGGGTAAAGCCTTTGACACTTTTATTCATCCGGCGGTTGAATCTGTCCAGAAAAAAATCCGCCAGAAGCGGTACATCCCCTTTGCGGCTGCGAAGAGGCGGCAGCAATATCGGAACCACATTTAGCCTGAAATACAGATCATCCCTGAACGTACCTTCCTTAACCATCTCATCCAGACTGGTATTGGTGGCGGCAATAATTCGAACATCCACTTTAATTGTACGATGGTTGCCAACCCGTGCAAATTCCCTTTCCTGAATAAATCTCAACAACTTTGCCTGGAATTCGGATTTAAGGCTGGAGATTTCATCCAGAAAAATCGTACCTTGATGAGCAAACTCAAATTTACCAATGGTCTGTTTATGGGCGCCGGTGAAAGCGCCTTTTTCATGACCGAACAACTCGGCTTCCATGAGTTCTGCCGGTATGGCAGCACAATTAATGGCAACAAAAGGTTTGTCATGACGAGGACTTGCATTGTGAACAGCCTTTGCAATCAATTCTTTTCCGGTTCCACTCTCTCCTGTGATCAGGACACTGCTTGACGTATCGGCGACTTTTGACACCAGATCAAGTACCGCAGTCATTTTTTTTGATTTGCTGACGATGGTGTCTCTCCATGAACCTGATGCAGCCTGGGCCCTGTGAAAACTGATTTCTTTTATAAGACTTCTATTTTGCAGAACCTTTTTGAGCCTGTTCAATATGATTTCATGATCAAATGGTTTTGTAATATAATCATAGGCACCGAGTTTGATGGAATCCGTGGCTTCCTGGGCACGGTCCACGGCGGAAATCATGATAATATCCAGCACCTTGTCATGGACCTTGAGACGTCTTAGGGTTTCAATCCCGTCTATTTCCGGCATGATAATATCCAGGAAAACAAGGTCAAACACCTGGTTTTTAACCATTTCAACGGCTTTTAGTCCGTTGTCCACGCAGACAACATCATAATCATCCTCAAGGATCTCTCTTAAGGCATCCCTTATGGCTTCATCATCATCCACCACCAGAATCCGCGCCGGCATCACAACCCCGTTGTTCTCGGTCAAAACTATACTATCCTTTCTATAGTCCCATCACCCCACCCATACTCAAGGGCTGTCATTTCACCATCCGAATACTGCAAATTCCTTTTTTTAGCATAAGTGCAAAGGATTTTTCAACGGTATGCCATACCCGGGCAAATCATCCCTCAGGATGTTAAAATTTCTTAAGAAGAAACATTTTCCATGATCCAGAATTTTTTATTTCAAACCAAGATTATCAAAAAAATTTTGATGTTTCATGCGGTATAATTTTTTATCCTCCTTAACCAGATAAAAAAAATTTTTATTATTATCATCACAGCACTCAAACAGACCGGTATAATCTTTCTGGTCTGTGATATCACAAATCCTGGAAACATCATCATTAAATTTTTTGCATACCGCAAACCAGTCTTCCTCTTTGGCATCTTTTTTAAAGGTTATTTTTTTTGAAGCCTTTTCAAATTCCACCTGAATAGATTTCATAGTTTTTCCTCCCAACATATATGAAATTTGAATAACTGCCACGGGCAGATTTGGTATTTCATTTAAGATCTGCCCACGACAAAGATTAAAAGTCTCTGTATGATTTTTTAAGATTTTCATATAAAAAAAATAAAACTGACTGGAACAATCCTAACAAAAGACAATAGAGGAAGTAAAATAAAAAAATAATGCGGTCAATAATATTAATTTAAGCGCCTGTTTTAAAATTATTCCCCAGAGGATTAAATGGGCTAATTTCAGCAAATTCATATCTATATCAGAGCAGAATCCTACCTGTTCAGTGGGGTTTCCGGCACAATGTGGTATTTTAAAAACCGACTCTAACAAAAACGAAACTTTATACAATATATAAAAAATATTGATTAAAATTAAAAGCCATTTAACTCTTGACTTTTACAGATGTTCCTATATTATATTTTGACTTGCGCTGCTGTATGTAAAGCGCAAAGGTTTCATCCGAAAGGTGTATATTCCCCCCAACTATGGAAGTGGCATTACCCCCAAAGTTAGAAACTGGAATTTTTTATTTTTTATTACAGGAGATTGCCAATATGGCTACTGGTATCGTAAAATGGTTTAACGACTCAAAAGGTTTTGGATTTATTGAACAGGAAAATGGAAAAGATGTATTCGTACATCATAGCGGCATCAATGCAACAGGATTTAAATCCCTTAATGAAGGGGATCGTGTTTCATTTGATGTTGAAGAAGGACAAAAAGGCCCTGCTGCAACAAATGTAACCGTTCTATAGTTAACCGTTTTATTTGCTCTGACAAAGTCATTTTGGTGACTTGAAAAAATAAAGACCCTTGACAGTATTCTGTTAAGGGTTTTTTTTGCTTTTACACCTCTGTTTCATGTACTCACTTATAATATTACCCGATAACCTTGTGAATGATATTAAGCGCATGGTCTATATCTTCTTTTTTTACCACCAGTGGCGGAGCAAACCTGATAATGTTACCATGTGTCTCTTTGCAAAGAATGCCATTGTCTTTCAAACTTTCACAATAGTTTCTTGCGTTTATCTTGTCAGGAATAAATTCAAGCCCAATCATCAGCCCCCTGCCCCGAACTTCTTTTATCAAAGGATTTTTCAGCATTTTTAATCCACTTAAAAAATAATCTCCCATGACAGCGGAATTTTCAATCATATTTTCTTTTATCAATACTTTAAGAGCAGCAACTGCAACAGCGCAGGCCAAAGGATTTCCGCCAAATGTACTGCCGTGTTCACCCGGATTGAGTACATCCATAATCTGTGTATTGGACAAAACAGCAGACACCGGATAAAGCCCGCCTGACAATGCCTTGCCGATAAGGGTCATGTCAGCCTCAATGCCTTCATGCTCTTCGGCCAGCAATTTGCCTGTGCGGCCAAGTCCCGTCTGAATTTCATCAAGAATCAGAACAATATTATTATCATCACAGATCTGCCTGACATCTTTTAAATAGCCTTTGGGAGGAATGATAACACCAGCTTCTCCCTGGATGGGTTCAACCATAAATGCAATGGTATTTTCGTTAATGGCATTTTTCAATGCGGTTGCATCACCAAACGGGATGCTTTTAAATCCCGGGGTAAAAGGCCCGAAACCATCTCTTGCACAAGGGTCTGAACTGAAGCTAATAATGGTAATAGTCCTGCCGTGAAAATTATTATCACAGACAATTATCTGAGCTTTATTTTCAGCAATGCCTTTGATTTTATACCCCCATTTTCGAACAGTCTTGATCGCTGTCTCCACAGCTTCGGCACCACTGTTCATGGGCAGCACCTTATGAGAATTGGTCAGTTCGCATACGGTTTTGTAAAACAAACCCAATTGATCATTTCTAAAGGCCCTTGATGTCAAAGAAAGTTTGCCTGCCTGATCGGTCAATGCCTTGACAATCTCAGGATGACAATGCCCCTGATTCACTGCAGAATAAGCAGACAGGCAATCCATGTAACGATTACCATCCACATCCCATACCCAGATGCCTTCTCCCCTGTTTAAAACAACATCCAGGGGTTTATAGTTTTTTGCTCCCAGCTTTCGCTCAATTTCAAGATAATCCATATTTTTTCATCCTATTCCGTATTAAATCAAAAACTCAATTTTCGAGCTTAAGCGCTGGCAAACCCCGACAAATTTTGCCGACGCTGAAAGTTGAGTCAAAAATCATCTGTTTTATCAGCAACCCCAATCCTTTGGCAGCATACCTTATAACGATGATTAAGGAAATTGAATAAACGATTGTATACAGTTTAAAATTTATCGAAAAAAATCATGTCATCTTCCACGCCGAGATCGTAAAGCATATTGATAATGGCATTGATCATGGGGGGCGGACCGCAAAGGTAATATTCTATTTGCGTGGGATCTTCGTGTTTGCACAGATAGGACTCGCACAGATGGGTGTGGATAAACCCTGTCATGCCTGTCCATCGGTCTTCTTCATCCGGGCTTGAAAGCGCAACATGATAAGCAAAATTATCATGCCGCTGTTCAAGACCTTTGAAAACATCATCATAAAACATCTCTTTTAAGGATCTGGCTCCATACCAAAAAGATATGTTTCGTTTGGTATGAATTCCGTCCAGCTGATGAAGAATATGGCTTCTTAAAGGAGCCATACCTGCACCGCCGCCGACAAAACACATCTCATTGTCCGTCTCCTTTGCCATAAAATCGCCGTATGGACCACTGACCGTTAACTTGTCCCCGGGTTTCAGACCAAAAACATATGAAGAGCCAAACCCGGGAGGGATGCCTTCCGTACCCGGCGGTGGTGTTGCAATTCTGACATTCATCATCATTATTTCATTATCATGGGGAGGATTGGCCAGAGAGTAAGCCCTGAATCCCTGTTTAATACCCTTTGCAGTTAGTTCCAGGAAATTATATTTTTTCCATTCACTCACATATTTGCTTTCAATATGAAAATCCTTGAAAGTCAAGTCATACTCGGGCACGTCAATCTGGACATAGGCACCAGCCTTGAAATCAATGGGGATTTCGGGTTTAATGACCAGCTCTTTGATAAAGGTGGCTACATTATTATTTGAAATGACCGTGGCATCCACTTTTTTAATGCCGAATATGGACTCGGGCACTTTAATTTTAAGATTATTCTTTATTTTCAACTGGCAGGACAAGCGCTTTCCGGCAAGCTTGTCTTTCCTTGTCAGGTGGGCCAACTCCGTGGGAAGAATACTGCCCCCGCCGTCAGTGACCTCACACTTGCACATGCCACAGGAGCCTGAGCCGCCACAGGCTGACGGCAAAAAAATCTCTTTTTGGGACAAAGCAGATAAAAGTGACGGGTTACCTGAAATCTTGATTGGCTCATCTGTATTGTCATTAATTGTGATTTCAAACTCACCCTTGCTGGTCACTTTTGATTCAACAAATAGCAGCACAGAGACAAGAATAAAAATAACACCTGAAAAAACCAATATGCTTAAAAAATACAACACTTTTCGCCCTCCTTTTTCGCCCTGTCTGCTAAAGGGTGATCCCTGAAAACATCATAAAAGTCATGGCCATGAGTCCAGCAATAATCATGGTGATGCCGAATCCGTCAAGCCCTTTGGGAACATCTGAGTATTTGACCTTGTTTCTGATAGCGGCCATTGAGACAATGGCCAGCATCCAGCCGGTTCCCGAACCTGCCCCGAATACAATTGATTCTACAAAAGTATAATTTCTTTCCACCATGAACAACGAGGTTCCAAGGATGGCACAATTCACTGCGATCAAAGGCAAAAACACTCCCAGGGTGACGTAAAGCAGTGGAGAATACTTGTCGATTATCATCTCAACAGCCTGAACAAATGCGGCAATAACGGCAATAAAGGTGATAAATTTTAAAAAACTCAAGTCAAGATCGGGAAAACCTGCCCATGCCAATGCGCCAGGGGCCAGAAGCCCGTGATAAACAATCCAGTTAATGGGGCTTGTCAGCGTCAAAACAAAAATAACTGCAAATCCAAGGCCTGTTGCGGTATCAACATTCTTTGAAACCGCGATAAAAGAACACATCCCCAGAAAATAAGCCAGAAGAATATTACCGATAAATACGGAATTGATAAACAGACTGAATAGATCACCCATAGCTGATTCCTACCTTTCTTCCTTTGATATTCCGGGCAGACTGTTTTTCAGCCATACCAGCAAACCGATAATAAAAAAAGCACCGGGTGCCAGCACCATCAAACCCATGTTCTGATATCCGGCATCAAATATGAATTGCGGAATAACATTGAATCCGAAAAATTTACCCGACCCTAAAAGCTCTCTTAAAAACGCTACACAGACAAGAACCAGGCTGTAGCCCAGTCCGTTTCCAAGCCCGTCAACAAAAGAATCAAACGGTTTATTGGCAAGGGCAAACGACTCTGCTCTTCCAAGAACAATACAATTGGTAATGATAAGCCCTACAAAAATCGACAATTGCTTGGAAATATCATAGAAAAAAGCCTTCAAAATCTGATCGGTGACAATAACAAGGGACGCAATAATGGCAAGCTCTGCAATGATCCTGATATTGGACGGAATTTTTTTTCTTAAAAGAGAAATCAGCAGGCTCGAAAAGGCTGTGACCAGTGTCAAGGCAATTCCCATGACAATAGAAGTCGACATTTTGACGGTAACGGCAAGTGCGGAACAAATACCTAATATCTGGTAGCCAACTGGATTCTCCTTCCATATGCCTTTTGCCAGGATTTCCTTATAGTTTGTTTTTTCTTCCGACATTGATACTATCCTTTTGAGTTATTTTAGATCCTTTGGGTTCATATCCTTTGGGTTTGTATTTTCCGATTGCGCGTCTTTTTTGGCTTTAAGCTGTCTTTGCCTGAAGGTAATGGATACGGGATCATAAGAAACCAGGGTCTTTTTTATGCCTTCCGACAAATATTTACCGGTCAGCGTCGCCCCTGAAATCCCATCCACATAATGCTCCTGCAGATCCCTTGGAAGATCTTGCGCCTTTCCTTTGGCAATACCCACGGAAACAAATTGATTCTGCGCGTTTAATATTTTTTTGCCTTTAAAATTTTTCCTGAACCATGCGCTTTCTATCTCGCCGCCAAGGCCTGGAGTTTCCGAATGGCTGAAAACCGAAAATCCCGACACGGTTCGGCCATCGGTTTCAAAGGCAAGATATCCTTGTATTTTTCCCCATAACCCCCGGGTGTTGATGGGAAGGATATAGCCCTTTATCGCCTCGTTATCCACATAAAGATACAGGCTCAAGGAATTTGAAACATAAGTTTCAATGATCTGTCCTTGTTTGTCCACCATAACCTCTTTGATGTGGGCATCATAAAGACTGTTGATCTTTTCTTTAGAGATTTTTTTTGTGCCGATCAAATCAACGGATTTAAGGATATTGGTTTTTCGATCCAGTTCCATGTTGACCATTTGAAATCCTTTTAACCCGACTGCGGCAGCCGTGATCATCAGACTGCAGATGACAGAAAGCAGCAGGGCAAACAAAATAACATTCTTTTTGCTGTTTTTATCTGTTTTCTCAGACATTTGGTATCCTTTTTGATGCAATATATTTAATCACGATATGATCCAGCAAAGGAGCAAACACATTCATAAAAATAATGGCAAGCATTATGCCTTCGACAAATGCCGGATTGGCAACCCTTATGGTAACGGTCAAAAAACCGATAAGAAATCCGAATATCCATCTTCCAGGATTCGTGCCGGGCGCACTGACAGGGTCTGTGGCCATAAACGAGATACCGAAAAGAAATCCGCCTGCACAAAGATGGTACAGCGGACCGGCATCAGCCCAGGAATTACTGCCTCCCGGAATCAAATGAAAAATAACGGCTGTCACAATTAATCCGGCAATGCCGCCTATAATAATTCTAAAGTTGGCAATCCTGGTGATGATAAGAAACAGGGCACCGACAAGACAGCATGCAGCTGACGTTCCGCCGATACTTCCCGGTATCAGGCCCCAGAAAAGACTGGATAATGTGTATCCTGAACCAGCCAGAGCAGTTGTTATTTTTTCACCTTCCGGGGCTAAAATTGCCAGGGGGGTCGCCCTGCTGATACCATCTACAGAATTTGCAGCCGCCACCCAGACATCACCGGAAATGGAGATTGGGTATGAAAAATACAAAAAAGCTCTCCCGGTCAAGGCTGGATTTAATATGTTCCTGCCTGTACCGCCAAAAACCTCTTTGCCGATCACAACACCGAATGAAATCCCTAATGCCACCTGCCATAAAGGAATGGTGGCCGGCAGGGTCAGTGGAAACAAAAGCCCAGTTACAAGAAGCCCTTCACTGATCGAATGCTTGCGGATGGAAGCAAACAGGGTCTCCCAGAAAAATCCCACAGCATAACTGACAAGGATAATGGGAACTACATATCGGGCTCCTAAAAGAAACGCATGGAGAATTGTGTAGGATTCTCCGTTGGCAATACCGATCTGATACCCTGTATTGTACATACCAAACAAGGTGACCGGAAGCAGGGACAAAATAACAAAACTCATATACCGTTTCAGGTCAAGGCTGTCCCTGACAAACGGCGTATGCTTGTTTTTGGATGACGGTAAAAAAAAGAAGGTTTTTGTGGCATCAAAAAGCGGTTCCAGCCGGTTGAATTTTCCCGAACCTGTAAAATGCTTTGCGCTGGAATCTATCAGTTTTCTTAACGGATTCATAACCTATTGTTTATCCTTGTAATGAGAGTCCATTCCATCGGACAAAATTTTTGTCAATTCTATTTTTGAGGGACAGGCATAGGAACACAGGCCACACCGGCAGCAATCCAGAAGCCCGTAACTCAAGGCATCTTCAATATCATCGCTCATCAAAGCCTTCATGATAAAATTGGGCATCAGGTCAACCGGACAGATTTTGGTGCAATACCCGCAATTAATACAGGCTCTTTGCTCACCATGAAGGGTGCAGTCAAGATCTTTAGGAGTACGGGTCAGACAGGATAAAAATGTTTTGGACACCGTGGGTTTGGTTAACCCGGGTTGAATAAACCCTAAGAACTGCTCTTTTTGAGGGTCAGGAATAAGGTTCAAGGTAGTGTCAAAAAAACCAATGTGGGATTGGGGATCAACTGATCTGCCGTTGAACCGGCCCGTTGTTATAATATTGTTATCCTCTATGCGCCCCACAAGATTTTTAACGGATGTACCCTGACGAATAATGATATGGGGTTTTTTATCCTTTGGCCGGGTAACGGTTACCACCCTTTTAACAGGATATGTACCGGTTAAAAGAAATTTTACCACCAGTATAAGGTGTTCTGCTGAAATGCACCAGGAAAGGTTATCTTCTTGGGATGTTTTCAAATGATAAAGAACCACACCCGGATCCCATGCAGGATAAAAATCGGGAACCGTATGGGTGATATGTTTTTTAAATCCATTCAATCTTTCCAGGCTGCTTTGCCTTGAAGTCACTATGATCTGTTTTGAAAACCGTTTTAAAAGTTTTATACCCAGTTCAAAGGTGGCTGTTTCATTTTCAAGCACCGCCCAAGGCTCAGGGGAAAAAGGATCATTCCCGTTTAAAGAAACAATAATCATGGGTGGTTCATTGGTTTGACCGGCTGTATCTTTTGAGGGAAATTCCCGGAAACACTGCCAGAGACCGCCTTGCTGAAGCTGCTCTATGATTTGGGGTATACCAATTTTTTGAATACTATCTGAAGACAAGGGGTCAAACCGGATAAACTCATCTTTTTTTTCAAGACAAATGACAACTTCTTTTAATCGCCGTCTTTCCCCGAAAACAATCTGCTTGACAGTTCCTGTTCCAGGTGACACATAAACAACACTCGTATTGCGTTTATCGCAAAAAAGTGGCGTCCCTGTTTTTACAGGATCATTTTCCTTTACCAGAAGTTTTGGACGGATATACGGGATATCCATTGCTGATACAGCTATGGTTTCAGGTTCCGGCATATGAATAATACTCAGATCCGGTATCCCGGCAAGCTGTGTTTTAAATCCTTTTGAGAGTTTGATATGTTTCATGAATCAGAATTCCGTTAATAAAAAATTACGTGATTGTAAAATGATTCACCATTTTGTACTATTTGAAACGATGCAATGCCGGAATGTTGCAGTCACAACCTCTGACGCAGCCGTAAAACTTGATCTATAATCCGGACACCTTAGTTTGACAGCCATTTCAACATCCTTATCCCGACCGATTGGGCGACATGGATTTTAATTTAGCACAAATGACTTCAGGGTACAATCCGAATAATGCATGTACAGATCCGGCATTAATTTTTAATCTTGATTTTCCCCTTAAGGTTTTATAAAAAAGTCTTACAATTTCACACAAAGATTTTCAATCTTTGTTGTAGGCAAATCTTAAATAAAATATCGGATCTGCCCGTAGCCGTCATTAAAAAATGATGGCTTATTATTTTTTGAAACAATTAGCCCAAAAAGGATTAAAATTATAATGAATCAAGCTGTATTAAAACAATTATTTACACAAGATTATCTTGACACGCTTCTACCAAAAGAAACCAGTGACAAGTTTTTTGAGGCACTTTATGGGGATGCATCAGATGGTGCATATGATATCCGGCTTGAATTCATCTCTGCCCATAACAAACGGATTGTTTTAGCATTCAACCTTATCAAGAGACCTGGAAAATGCCTGGTGTGCAGCCTTACATACGGTCTTCCCAATGTTTTTATCCGCCATCCTTTGATCAATATAAAGGGTATGATAAAAAAAATTGAAGACAAAGGAATTAAGATAAAAAACTGGCAATTGGGCGATACTGAAGAAAACAGCAACTCACTTCATATCATCCCTTTTTTTCTGGACATGGAATAACGATCATTTTTTGACAAAAAAAGCCGGAACTGTGATGCACAGATCCGGCTTTTTTTTATACAGTGTAACCCTGTTGATTTGTGACAGGATTTTTTTCAGGCTTTGGGCAGTTTGGGAAATTGTTTTGTGATAATTTTATTCCATTCATCCAACTGAGGTTTCACCTGTTTGAACAGTGAACCTACATTTCCTTTAATGGTTATTTTATCAATGGTATCACCCTGGGCAATGCTGTCCACAACTTTCTGGTCTTCATCACTTTCAACCACACCAAACACCGTGTGCATGCCGTCAAGATGAGGAGTTGGGCCATGAGTGATAAAAAACTGGCTGCCGTTTGTTCCAGGACCTGCATTTGCCATTGAAAGAATGCCGGGTTTGTCATGCTTGAGGTCTTTTTTAAATTCATCTTTAAATTTATAACCAGGATCACCCATTCCTGTTCCGTATGGGCATCCACCCTGGATCATGAAGTCGGCAATAACACGATGAAATTTAAGGCCGTTATAATATTCTCTTTTTGCAAGATTTGCAAAGTTACTGCAGGTAAGGGGGGTCTGGTCGGCAAATAATTTTATATTTATCGTACCTTTGCTTGTTTCCATAATCGCTGTTAAGTCAGGCATATTTTCTCCTTTTTAATAACTGCCACAGGCAAATCCGGTTTTTTATTTAAGATTTGCCTGCAACGAAAATTGAAAGTCTTCTTATGATTTTTTCAAGACTTTCTTATAAAAAAATAAATCTGGCTGAAAATTAAGGATTTGTTTTTGTTTGTCAAATAAAAAAAGAGCGAATTAACCGGACAGGCGAATCCTCCTGCATCTTGTTGCAGTTTTTAAAAAGAACTTTAAAACTTTTGCTAAACGCATAAACTAATCATCAAAAACAATATATGTTATTATATATTTCTATAATTACGACTTAAATGATTTATATTATCAATTTGCTAAATCCAAAGCTTTTTTATATTCAAACGAGGATATTAATGTGCAACATACTGGCTGTGCCATTCAAACGAAAGAATTTGGCAGGCCACACAATTTTAACGGAGAAAAAAATGCGCCACTTTCCCAAAAGACACTGAGTGTTTGAAAAAAGCACTGCCCGTGCCTGGCAGATGCAATTGTGTTTTGGGGAAGCTGTGACTGCCTTCTGATCCATATTCGGCATACAATTGGTTCCCCCCTTACAGGTTCATGGGTTTTAAATTGAATTTAATTCATCCTTGGAGGGATATATTATGCTGGATATACTGCAACTCAATAAAAATAATAATGGAATCAGGCAAAAGGTCAAAGAACTGATCCCTGACGGCAATTTAAGTGCCTGCCTGACCTGTGGTGCCTGCTCAAGCGGCTGTCCTGCCACGGGCCTGATGAGTATGGACCCCAGAAAATTTTTGCGTATGGCTGTTTTAGGCATGGATACAGAACTGGAACGCCATCCCTGGTTATGGGCTTGCACCATGTGCAACCGGTGCTATGATGTCTGCCCCATGAAACTCAACATTCCCCAGCTTGTTTTTTACCTGCGCTCCCAGTGGCCCAGGCAAGAGCGGCCAAAAGGAATTTTAGCCTCCTGCGATCACCATATCAATTCAGGGGGCGGTGCCATGGGTGTTCCGCTTGAGGATTTTAAATTCACCGTGGATGACTTGGCCGAAGAGTGCCGGGAGCAGGAAGGATTTGAAGATCTTGAGGTGAATATCGACCGGGAAGGCGCCTATTTTGCCCTGAACCAGAACTCAAGAGAGCCTGTAACAGAACCGGACGAACTGCTCCCCTTATGGAAAATCCTTCACAAAGCAGGTGCTGACTGGACCTATTACTCAGAGTACTGGGGCGGTGAAAATTATTGCATGTTTCTTGCCGATGACCCGTCCTGGGAAAAAATCATCCGTGCCCAGGCTGAACATATCGACAACCTGGGGTGCAAAGTCTTTGTAAACACCGAGTGCGGACATTCCTTTTATGCTGTCTGGAGCGGACTTCAACGCTTTAACATCCCCCACAAATTCGAATTTCGACACATTGTTGAATACTATGCCCAATGGATTAGGGAAGGCAAACTTGATGTCAATTCAGACTGGAACAAAACCGGCATCAAATTTACGGCCCAGGACCCGTGTAATGTGGTGAGAAAATCCCTTGGCGACCGATTTGCAGATGACTTGAGATTTGTTGTCAAACAAGTTGTGGGAGAAGAAAATTTTGTTGAAATGATGCCGGGCAAATCCAACAACTACTGCTGCGGTGGCGGTGGCGGTGCCCTACAGGCCGGATATACCGATGAGCGAAGGCAATACGGAAGAACAAAATTCGAGCAGATCATGGCAACAGGTGCCACTTATGTGGTTACCCCCTGCCATAATTGTCATGCACAGATTGAAGACTTAGCCCATGCCCATGACGGAAACTACCACACGGTTCACTTGTGGACCCTGATCTGTCTTTCCATGGGGATTCTTGGTGAAAACGAACGAATCTATCTGGGACCTGACCTGGCAGAATACGGACTGTAAAAACAAAAAACAATTTTTCCAAGGAGAATTTCATATGAACTCCAAACATCCCCTTGGGTCGGTCCTTGTTGCCGGAGGCGGCATTGCCGGAATCCAGGCCGCCCTTGACCTTGCCGACTCGGGATTTTATGTATACATGGTTGAACAAAGCCCTGCCATAGGCGGGGTCATGGCCCAACTGGACAAAACCTTTCCCACTAACGACTGTTCCATGTGCATCATGTCACCCAAGCTTGTGGAAGTGGGAAGGCATATCAATATCGAACTTGTCACTCTGGCATCCATTCTGGATATCCGCGGTGAAAAAGGCGATTTTATGGTGGATATCTTCCAGAAAGCCAGGTATGTCGACATGGACAAATGCTTGGGCTGCGGTGCCTGCGTGGAAAAGTGCCCCAAAAAAGTGGACGACATTTACAACGAAGGGCTGATCAAACGCAAGGCGATTTATGTTCCTTATGCCCAGGCTGTCCCGTTGAAATATGTTATTGATCCTGAGAACTGCATCAAACTGACCCGGGATAAATGCGGTAACTGCGAGAAAGTCTGCCCGGCGGATGCCATCAATTATGAAGACACGGACAAGACCCATACCATCAATGTGGGTTCTGTGATACTGGCACCCGGTTTTAAACCTTTTCATCCGCAAGATTCTCTTGTTTATGGATGGGCTGCCTCAAAAAATGTGGTGACCTCCCTTGAATTTGAGCGCCTGCTTTCAGCATCCGGCCCCAACCAGGGCCACATTGTGCGCATGTCCGACCACGAAACCCCAAAAAGCATTGCCTGGCTGCAATGTGTTGGGTCCCGTGACGTCAATCAATGCGATAATGCACATTGTTCATCTGTTTGCTGCATGTATGCCATCAAGCAGGCCATCATCGCCAAAGAGCATGACCCGGCATTATCATGCACCATTTTCTATATGGACATGCGAACCCACGGCAAAGGATTTGAGGCCTGCTTCAATGAAGCAAAAGACAAGCATGATATCCGGTTTGTCCGTTGCAGGGTCCATTCGGTCAACCAGTCCCTGGACAACCCAATGCAAACACTTGTCTATTTTGATGATGAAACAGGCGAATTATCAAGAGAAGAAGTGGATATAGTCGTCTTGTCCGTGGGCATGGAAATTGATAAGAAAACCAAAACCTTTGCCGAAAAAATCGGAATTGAACTTACCGACCAGGGATTTTGCAAAACCCAATCTTTTACTCCCACTGCCACAAGCCGGGACGGTATTTATGTGTGCGGGGCCTTCCAGGGGCCCAAAGACATTCCGCAATCAGTGATCGAAGCCGGTTCAGCCGCCCTGTGTGCCGGAACTGCCGTGTCCGAAGCCCGGGGCAGCCTTGTGAAAACCATTGAAGAAATCCCGGAAAGGGATATCACAGGTGAGGTGCCCAGAATCGGTGTATTTGTCTGCCATTGCGGCATTAATATAAGCGGCGTGGTGGATGTACCTGCTGTTCGGGACTATGCTGCTGCCCTGCCCTTTGTGGAATTTGCCGATGACAACCTTTATTCCTGCTCACAGGACGCTCAGGAGATTATCTCCGGTATCATCCGGGACAAAAATCTTAACCGGGTGGTCGTGGCCGCCTGCAGCCCCAGAACCCATGAACCGCTTTTCCAGGAGACACTTGCCTGTGCAGGCTTGAACAAATACCTGTTTGAAATGGTGAACATCAGGAACCACAACTCCTGGGTTCACAAAGATAACCCTGAGCAAGCAACCCAAAAAGCCATGGACAGCGTTGCAATGGCCGTATCCAAGGTGGCGCTTTTTACGCCACTCAAAGAAGAAAGCCTTTCCATCAACAAAGGGCTTCTGGTCATTGGCGGCGGTATTTCCGGCATGACGGCAGCATTGTCCATGGCAAACCAGGGCTTTAGCGTGGATCTTGTGGAAAAAGAAAACCGGCTGGGAGGACAAGCCCTCCATATTTTTAAAACCTCAACCGGTGCTGATGTTCAAGAGGCTTTAGAGACCATGCGTTGTTCCGTTATGACCCATACAAATATTCAAGTACACCTTGAAACCCAGTTGTCCGAAGTCAAGGGCTTTGTGGGAAATTTTACAACCACGTTGACCACGGATTCAGGCGAAACCGTTGTGGAACACGGAGCCGCCATAATTGCCACAGGAGCGGCCGAATACAAACCCGACGAATACATGTACAAAAAAGATCCCAGAGTAATGACCGGTCTGGAGCTGGACAACGGAATCATGCAGGAAAATCCCTGCATCATGACTGCAAAAACAGCGGTATTCATCCAATGCGTGGGATCAAGACAACCGGACAGGCCCTATTGTTCAAGGATATGCTGCACCCATTCCATTACATCCGCTCTTCATTTAAAACAAATCAACCCAAAAATGGACGTATATGTTCTGTACAGGGATATCCGCACCTATGGCGAAAAGGAACTGCTATACCAGGAGGCCAGAGAAAAAGGCGTTATTTTTATCCGGTATGATCAGAACAACAAACCCATGGTCACAAAAGGCGGCAAACACCTTGATATTGTTGTAACCGACCACATCCTCAAATCCCCTGTTCTGATCAAAACCGATCTTCTGGTATTAGCCAGTGCTGTTGTGTCCCGCCGGGACGACGCCCTTGCACAAATGTTCAAGGTGCCCATGGACAGTGACGGTTTTTTTGCAGAAGCCCATGTCAAACTGGCCCCGTCAAATTTTGCCGTGGACGGGGTATTTTTGTGCGGGCTTGCCCATTATCCCAAACCCATTGACGAATCCATTGCCCAGGCCCAGGCAGCTGCTGCCGGAGTAAGCCGGCTTTTTGCCAAAACACAGATCAAAACCCTTGGCAACACCGCTGCCGTAGACACAACCATCTGTAGTTCCTGCGGAGTCTGCATTGAGGTGTGCCCCTACAATGCCCCCTTCTTTATTGAAGAAGGTCGGGACCAGGGAAAAGCCGCTGTAAATTCCGTGCTTTGCAAAGGATGCGGAGTGTGTGTGGCCTCCTGCCGCTCGGGAGCTGCAGGGCTCAAGGGATTTGAAGAAGAACAGATCATGGCCATGATTGATCATGCCTTTTAACCGGAGCTATTAATATGAAAGAATTTGAACCCAAAATCATCACTTTTCTGTGCAACTGGTGCAGCTATGGCGCTGCCGACTTAGCCGGTGTCAGCCGGTTCCAATACCCCGCTAACATGAGAATCGTCAGGGTTCCCTGCTCCGGCCGGGTATCTGCAAAAATGATCCTCCATGCAATCCGCAACGGTGCGGACGGCGTCTGGATATCAGGATGCCATCCAGGAGACTGCCACTATATTGAAGGCAACTATTATGCCCGGCGCAAATTTACCCTGCTCAAGGAACTGCTGGAATATACCGGACTTGAACCCGGACGGCTGCAGTTTTCATGGATTTCCTCGGCCGAAGGAGTCAAGTTTGCAGACATAGCCCGGCAGGTGATTGAAGAGATCACACAATTAGGCCCTGCCTGCCACCTTGTCAAAACACTTCCCGAGGTGGCCTGATGAACAAGATAACCCAGAATATCAGAACCCTGGCAAAACAATTGCTGGAAGAAAAAACCGTGGACAGTGTCATCGGATTTCAACAGGCAAGTCTTGCCCACATGACCCGGCCTTTTATGGCAAAAACCATTGAAGACGCTCAAGAGCTTGTGTTTAACTGCAACTGCCGCATGAACCTGACCAACTATCTTTCCGGCTTGAAAAACAAGGTAGGTATTGTTGTCAAAGGGTGTGACAGCAGAAACCTGGTCACCCAGCTTATTGAAAACAGAATCAACAGGGATCAGGTGTATATCATCGGAGTTCCATGCACCGGGCTTGCAGATAAAACAAAGCTGCTCAATACGGCAAAAGGCCTGGATATCGTATCTGTGGAAGATGACGATGATACCATTGTGATAAAAACAGACAATTGTTCAATGTCCATTGAGAAAGAAGAGATACTGCAAGACAATTGCAGAACATGTATCCGGCACAACCCGGTTATCCATGATGTACTGGCAGGCCCGGCTGTCCCGGAATCCGAAATTCAAGACCGGTTCAAAGATGTCGAAAAAATTGAAGCTTTAAACCCTGATGATAAAAAAGCATTTTTTACAGATTTGCTTGATACTTGTATCCGCTGTTATGCATGCCGGGACGCATGCCCCCTGTGCTATTGTCCCACCTGTTTTGTGGATGAATCCCGGCCCCAGTGGGTGGGCAAGACAACAGACCCTGTGGATACACGGACCTATCATCTGGTCAGGGCCTTTCACGACGCCGGTCGGTGTACGGACTGCGGGGCCTGTGAAGCAGCGTGCCCCATGAATATCCCCATACGAGTCTTTACCCGGAAAACCATAAAAGACTGTGTTCAGTATTTCGGGGTTGAGGCTGGCATGGATGAAACACTGCGGCCTGCGCTGGACAAATTCAGCCTGGAAGATCCGCAACCTTTCATCCGGTGACGGATTTTTACATCTACAGTCTTGCCAAGACTTTAGAACCATATCAGACATAAAGGATATATCATGGAAATGATCAGCATACATAAAACCAACCTGGCAGAAGCCATGGCCAAAGCCCAGGAGACCTATACCCTTGCAGGCCCGGTAGCAACCCTGCACGGCTATACTTTCAGAGAGCTTGAAAAAGGCGAACCCCCGGATTTTAACTATACCCATACCTATTTATCCCCAAAGGCAGTTGTTTTTCCCCAATCCGAACTTTTGTTCCATTTCAAAGGAACAAGCATGGGGAATATACCTGCCGGTCTGTCCCAGCCGTCCATAAATTCCCCTTCCAGGGCGGCTGTGGGCATCCGGCCCTATGACGCCAAAGCTATCAGGATGCTGGCGTACAATTTTGACACAACTGAATTTCAAGACCCCTATTTTATGAACCATTATAAAAACCTGACCCTTGTGGGGCTGGCTGAAAACAATCCAGACCCTGCCAATTTCAGCACCAGCTGTGGAACAGGCCCTTTTGATGAAACGTATCTGGATATTTTGCTGGTGGATACAGGAGATGAGTTTACAGGAAAAATCCTTACCCCAAAAGGCAAAACCTTTGCCGATACCGCCGGTTTCACACCGGCAGATCCGGGCATGGCTGAAACAATCAATGCATTAAAACACGAGGCCGAGGCAAAAATTGCATCCAATCCGGCCTTTTTACCCCAAAAAGTCATGGAAAATTTAAAAACCATT
Source organism: Desulfobacula phenolica (assembly GCF_900105645.1). Classification (NCBI taxonomy): domain Bacteria; kingdom Pseudomonadati; phylum Thermodesulfobacteriota; class Desulfobacteria; order Desulfobacterales; family Desulfobacteraceae; genus Desulfobacula; species Desulfobacula phenolica. The sequence goes on from NZ_FNLL01000007.1 coordinate 50,946, forward strand.
GCAAACTTAGAAACCCTGGATCTTTACAATGCACCGATATGGGAAGATCTGGCCTTTGGTTGCATCAACTGCAGCACCTGCACCTTTGTCTGCCCGACCTGCTGGTGCTTTGACATTCAAGATGAGACAGACGGTCAAGAAGGTGTCCGCATCAAACTGTGGGATTCGTGCATGTCCGATCTTTATTCAACCCATGCTTCAGGCCACAATCCAAGGGAAAAGGGGTGGCAGCGCTTTAGAAACCGATTCATGCACAAACTCAAATATTTTCCCGACAAATACGGCCATGGAGTTATGTGCGTGGGATGTGGCAGGTGTATCAGTTCCTGCCCTGCCGGTATTGACATCAGAACCATAAGTCAAACCCTGAACCAGCTGGAGGCGGTCAAGTGAAAAATCCATACAAACCTTTTCCGGTAAAAATAGAAGACATTAAAACAGAAACCCATGACAGGTCCCTGAAAACTTTTACTTTTATCTTTGATCACAAAGAAGATGAAAACGCCTTTTCCTATACACCCGGTCAGTTTGCCATGCTGTCCATCCCCTGTGTGGGAGAAATCCCCATCGGCATTGCCTCGGCTCCCTGCGAACAAGGTGCAGTAAAATTCACCGTGTTTAAGACCGGAAAGGTAACCTCTTTTTTGCACAACATGAAAAAAGGGGATGAGATGGGCATTCGTGGTCCCTTTGGCAATGGGTTTCCCTTAAAAGAGATGAAAGACAAAAACCTGCTTATCATCGGCGGAGGCTTTGCTTTCACCACGCTGAGATCCTTGATAAAAACCCTGCTTCAACCCGGTGTACGCAAAGATTTCAATCAGATTGACGTGGTCTATGGAGCAAGAAATCCTGGCATGCTGCTTTACAGGGAGGAGCTTGCGGACTGGAACAAAAGAGATGATATTCACATGCATATCACAGTGGACACAACAGATGATGAAAACTGGCCGTACCATACCGGTTTTATCCCGACGGTTGTGCAAGAATGTGTTCCGAGAAATGACAATAACACCATGGCCATAGTCTGCGGCCCGCCGGTCATGATCAAATTCACCCGACCGGTTCTCACAGACCTTGATTACAGTGATGAGGAGATTCTCATGAGTCTTGAAAACAGGATGAAATGCGGAATCGGAATGTGCGGCAGGTGCAACATAGGCAAAGAACTGGTGTGCAAGGACGGCCCTGTTTTCACACTTGAACAAATAAACCGGACACCCGGAGAATTTTAATCCAATTGAACAGACAAACAAACAAAATTAAAAGGCTGTTTGCCCTTTTAACAAATCAAAGGAGATACTCGATATGATCACAGTCAGCAAATCAGCACAAGAACAGGTAAGTGCATATTTCAAAAACAACCAACAAGATCCCCAGCCGATAAGAATTTTTGTTACAAGTACCTGCAGCGGCCAATCGCTTTCCATGGCCCTGGATAAGGTAACCCCGGAAGATTCGGTTTTCACACATAAAGGGGTGGATTACATAATGGAAACATCGCTTCTGGAACAGGCCAAACCGGTTGAAGTAGAGTATACGGGAACAGGCTTTAACATTACTTCAAAACTTGAATTAGCCGGTGGCTGCGGATCTTGCGGCAGCAGCGGCTCCTGCTGCGAATAAACCGTAAAAGGGGAAAATCATGATCGCAAATATACGGGTACATTCAAAAGTGGAAAAAGCCATACAACAGATGGCAAATCAGGACAATGCACCGAAAATAGCCGCCTTAAGAGCCCAAAAAATTATCGATACCCTGATCAAAGGCTGCCGTATCTCCCATGTTGGAAAATTTTCCAGAAAAAAGGATCTGCGGATAAAAAACGTGTTCAAATTCAACCTTGGAAAAGGGTATCGGCTGGTAAGCATCAAAGAGCAGGATATCTTGTATATTCTGTTTATCGGTGACCATGACCAGTGCGATCGGTGGCTTGACACATACAGAAAAAAAAGGCCCCATAAAATACCTATTCCCTTAAACATATATGGTGTTTCAAGTCTGAATAAAAATAACCCTAAAAAACTTGATTACCAGGATATAAAACATGATGATGCAAAATATTTACCTGAAATCACACAAGAAGATCTTCGAAAAGTATTCTGCGGCATTGTAAGTAATTCCTGATTCTGAATACGATAAAAAAATCAAAACCAGGCATTGGCAACACAATGCCTGGTATCGTACCCCAATCAATTTAAAAAATGGTGAACTATGGAAAACATATCAGTTAAAAAAAATTTTGGCGACGTAATGGTCGTTGGCGGAGGAATCAGCGGGATTCAGGCATCTCTTGATCTTGCCACTTCAGGATATAAAGTGTACCTGGTTGAAAAGTCACCCACCATCGGCGGCAAGATGGCCCAGTTAGACAAAACCTTTCCCACCAATGACTGCTCCATGTGCATTGAATCTCCCAAGTTCCTTGAATGCAAACGCCATCCCAACATAGAAATCATGACCTTGACTGAAATTAAAAATGTTGAGGGAAATGCAGGAGATTTTAAGATAACGCTGATCAAAAAACCCAGATACGTTGATGAGGACAAATGCACGGGTTGCACAAGTTGTACGGAATATTGTCCGGTTGAAGTTTCAGACCCTTTTAATCAGAACATATCAAAAAACAAAGCTGTTCATATGTTCTTTGCCCAGGCAATTCCCCTTACTCCTTATATAGATGAAAAATGTGTTTACCTTGACGGTGAACGGTGTACCATCTGCCTTGGAATCTGTAAAAATGACGCCCTGGATTTTAACCAGGCACCTGAGACCATAGAAGTCCATACAGGAGCCATCGTTCTGGCCTTGGGCATTGAGCCTTTTGACCCCATGCTCAAAAACGATTACGGATATGGAATAATGCAGAATGTGGTAACCAGCCTTGACTATGAGCGGCTGTTATGCGCCACAGGGCCTTATGAAGGAGAAATCCTGCGCGCTTCCGACAAAAAACATCCCCACAAAATTGCCTGGATTCACTGCGTTGGTTCCAGACGGGTCACCCCCGGCGACAACAGCTATTGTTCCGCAGTCTGCTGCACCTACACACAAAAGCAGGTGATTTTAACCAAAGACCATGATGCAAAAGCTGAATGCACAATATTCCACAATGATATCCGATCCTACAGCAAAGGGTTTGAACGGTTCTACCAGAGAACGGAAGATCTTCCAGGGATTCGCTTTATCAGAAGTTATGTATCTGTTGGAAGAGAAATCCCGGAAAGCAAAAATGTAACTCTCAGATACGCAACGACCGAGGATGGCGTTAAAGAAGAGGAATTTGATATGGTGGTATTGTCTGTGGGGCTTGAGCCGCCTGCAGATTATAAGTATCTGGCAGACAAATTCGGCATTGAACTCAATGCCCACGGATTCTGCAAAATAAATCCTGCCAACCCCATTGAAACCACCAGGCCGGGCATTTTTGTAAGCGGAGCTTTTCAGGGTCCCATGGATATCCCTGAATCGGTTTTCACCGCCAGCGGGGCCTGTTCCCAGTGCGGAGAACTGCTGTCCTACAGAAAAGGCCGGCTGTCCAAAGAAAGGATATATCCGGAAGAAAGGGATATCACGGGAGAAGAGCTTAAGATTGGGGTTTTTGTATGCCATTGCGGTGCCAACATCGGCAGAATTGTCAATGTCCCTTCAGTGGTTGAGTATGCCCTGACCCTGCCCAATGTTGTCTATGCCCAGGAACAGCTCTTTTCATGTGCAACAAATTCCGCCCAGGAAATAACGGACATGATAAAAGAAAAAAACCTCAACCGTGTAATCGTGGCTGCCTGCACCCCCAGAACCCATGAACCTGTATTCCGGGACACTTTGAGGGAAGGCGGAATCAATCAATATCTTTACGACATGGTAAACATAAGAGAACATTGCTCATGGGTACACTCTAAAGAGCCGGAAGAAGCCACTCAAAAAGCAAAGGATTTACTTCGGATGTCCGTATCACGGACCAAACACCTGGAACCGTTAAAGGAATTTGATCTGCCGGTCAACAAGGCGGCAATAGTTGTGGGCGGCGGTCTGGCTGGCATGACCGGTTCTCTTAGTCTTGCCAACCAGGGGTTTGAGGTTCACTTGCTGGAAAAGGACTCCCAATTGGGGGGAATGGCCCGGCGTCTTCACACCACCATTGATGGAATGGATGTTCAAGCCTATATGAATGATCTGATACATCAGGTTTATCAAAATCCCGGAATCCATGTGTCCCATGAGACTGTCATCAAGGATGTTGAGGGGTATGTGGGCAATTTTGTCACCACAGTGGAAACAGAAGGCAGAATTAAAACCATCAAACATGGTGCAGCAATCCTTGCCACAGGTGCGGCCGAATACAAGCCTGACGAATACCTTTATGGACAAAACGACCAGGTACTCACCCAGCTGGATCTGGAAGAAAATATTTTTAAAAACGATGAGCGGCTTACCAATGCCGAAAGCCTTGTGATGATACAATGCGTGGGCTGCAGAAACCAGGAACGAAATTACTGCTCCCGGATATGCTGTACCCATGCAATAAAAAACGCCTTAAAATTAAAAGAAATAAACCCTGAAATGCAGATCTATATTCTGTTCAGGGATATGCGAACATATGGATTTAATGAAGATTACTACAGGGAAGCGGCTCAAAAAGATATACGGTTCATCCGTTATACTCAAAATGACAAACCCGTGGTGGAAGCTGTGGATCAAAGCGGTCGGCCTGTTTTAAGAGTAACCGTTCCAGATCCTGTTTTAGGCCGGCAAATTGAATTGGACGCAGACCTGCTTGTTCTGTCCGCTGCTGTTATCCCCCCGGCAGACATTGAGGATGTCTCCAAATTATTCAAGGTGGCGTTAAGCCCGGAGGGATTTTACCAGGAAGCCCATGTAAAATTAAGACCTGTTGACTTTGCCGCAGAAGGCGTTTTTCTTTGCGGTGCAGCCCATTATCCCAAGCATATATCCGAATCCATTAACCAGGCATATGGCGCAGCCGGGCGGGCTGCAGTGCTTCTCTCACAAGACACGGTCACGGCATCCGGTTCTGTTTGCGAGGTGGATGAAGACAAATGTATCTCCTGCGGAGCATGCATCACAGCCTGTACCTATGGTGCCATACAATTTCATGACACCCCGAAAGGCAAAAAGGCCGAGGTTATTCCTGTTCTGTGCAAAGGGGACGGTCTGTGTAATGCAAAATGTCCTGTGGATGCGATCTTTCTAAAACATTATACTGATGAGGAAATTTTGCATCAGGTTGATGCGCTGTTTTCAGATCCTGAGCTGACAATTGCCTGACAAAACCGCAATCAGCCATTCCAACTAAAACAGGCAAACTCAAACATGCAAACTCAAAAAAAGAAAAGGACTTCAAAATGAATAAACAAAAAAATGCTACGCCCAGGATAGTCGGTTTTTTATGTAATTGGTGTTGTTACGGAGGAGCGGATCTTTGCGGGGTATCCCGGTTTCAATACCCTCCTTATCTGAGGGTTGTACGATTAATGTGTTCCGGCAGAGTCGATCTGAAATTTATACTACGGGCATTTTCCAATGGATCAGACGGAGTGTTTGTAGGTGGTTGCCATTTGAATGACTGCCATTATAATCCCGAGGGCAATTATGATGCATTAATCATGTCCAAAATATGCATAAAGCTATTGGAACATATAGGGATCAACCCTGAAAGATTCAGGCTTGAATGGGTATCTGCAGGTGAAGGAATCCGTTTTGCAGATATCATGAATGAATTCAGCCGCAAGATAAAGCAATTAGGGCCTCTTGGCACAAGCGAAGGAATGGACAAAAAAGAACTGGCATTTAAACTCGAAGCTGTTGGAAAAATGATTCCATACATTAAACTTTGGGAAAGAGAGCGCCTGAGAATACCTGTCAGAAGTGAAGAAGCATATGATAATTTTTTTGCCGGCAAAGATCTGGACAGATTGTTTGATGAAACAATTGCAGACAAACTGGCAGTCAGCCAGATCATGCTGCTTTTAAAAGACACTCCCCTTTCAACAAACGATATCAGTGAAAAATTGCGCCTTAATCCATCCGAGATATCCCGGCACATGATCAATTCATCACGGCATGGCATGGTAAAATATGATACGGCAAGCAAATGTTACGCGCTGGCACGAACTTAAATTCGCGATGTTTGATCTTTTTTTAAAAAAAGTTGTTTTTTTTATTACCAGGGAAATAATATTAATGGACTAAAAAACAAGAAAGGATTAAAGGCATGACAACAAACCCGGATTTCATTTCACCTTGTGGTCTTTATTAAGGCTACACAGGATGTCATCAATGCGATGAATTTCCCTGCCAATATATTGATAATTTTTCAATGGCTGTTGGAAAAAAAGTAATTTTACGATCTGTCCCTTATAGAAGAAAGTTTGGTACTGAGAAATGGGTTCAAGATGAAGAGACCCGCTATTTTTGTCCCGATTGTGGCAACAAAGTTTTTCGGGGGGTTGTAAAATGCAACCAGTGCAAAGCTAACCTTAATTTGGATTAATACTTTGCATATTGCTGTTTTTTTCAAAAAAATGATTATATAACTTCAAAGGGAGCGGTCTGGTTCTGAAGATGTTTCAGCAGTTTGATCTGCCATGGCAATTAGTGACTTTTGGAATAATTATACAATTAATTGAGAACAGTTAGAACCTTTTTGGTTCTGGCTTGTCCAGGTTAGGTTACACTCAATTAATACTGTTAACAAAACCATTATAATCCAGCAGATCGATCAGAAGAAATTTTATATTTTTTAAGTATCCTGTTATCAGCTTCTTTAACTGCATGGCTGTTAAGGATGATTTTAAATCCTTTGATATCTTCAATTACATGATAGTCACCATTCCAGGTTTCAAAAGCTGATACCAGGTCTTCCATGACATTAATTTTTTTGCCGTTTACCTTTGAGATGATTCCATTAATAAATTCATGGTAGCCAACATTTACTTCATCTGCCAGAACCTGCACCAGCAGAACAACCTCTTTTCTGTCCTGCCGCTGTTCTTCATTATAAAAAAGATTCAGCAACTCTGTTGGTGCATTCAAATAAAAGTTATTTGCTCCACCGTATTCATAAAGATAATTCAAGGATAACACTTCAAAAACCAGTCCGCCTATGATGTAAAACCTTGGTTCAGTTTCATATTGTCTGTAGGGGACAAGCCTACAGCAGTGAAGAGGTTTTGATAAAATCAAATTTATGTTAATCCGTTTTCCTTTTCTTAGCACCAATAGCGAAATTTTTTCGTTAATTTGTTTTTGTTGCAGTGCAAATCCAAGATAGGTCCGTTCCCCTTTTCTAAATTCGATCGTGCCGTCATTTTCAATATTATAATGATCAATTTTCAACAGGACATCTTCTGACTCAAGGATTCCTAAAGCCGGGGAATCAGGGAAAATTGAATTCACCAGAACCCCTGTGTCGGACTGTTGCATCTGATAATGGTTTCTCATGTCGGAATTTTCAAGTTTCTGCATGGAGACACCTAATTCCGGTATTCCGTCAAGTCGACCATCAACAATATCCTCTAAAAACCGTTTGATCCCCGGCACTGGAATCATGTAACCGATATTCTCTATTTGTTCACCAAAGGCATTTTGAAAAGCGATTCCAACAATTTTTCCATTTTTGATAACAGGCCCACCGCTGTTGCCGGGGTTGATGGAGGCATCAAGCTGGCATGCAAGCAGATAAGCTCCACTGTGTTTGTATTCTTTATGCTCGATTCTTGAAATAACCCCCCTGGTTATGGAAAGTTTATCTCCGCCTTCAGGGAATCCATAAGCAAAAACCTCTTCTTTGATTCTGGAAAATTCACCAAATTCAAGGGGGGTAATTTCATTGAAAAAAGTTTTGTCCTTAATCCGAAGTAACGCCAGGTCACTTTTATGATCAATGATATCAACAACAGCTGTGTAACGTTTGGCCTGACCTGATTTTCGTACCTGCAAAAAAGTATTGTTACAGACTACATGGGCATTGGTGAGAATTCGGTTCCCTTTTATAATAACGCCGGACCCGTGACGTGATTGCAGCCCTTTCATCTGCCATGGTTCGTGATAATTGTATTCATTATATACGACATAAATTTTAACCACAGTATCTTTTTCCTCAGCATGTGTTATCCCTACAGTAATCAATAAGAATAAACAAAAATAGGCAAAGGCTTTTCTAAAAAAGGCATAGTATATTTTCTTCATGGATACAACAAACCTATAGCAATGGCAAAAACGGAATGCTTTTAACTGCAACGGGCAAATCTGATATTTTATTCATATTTGCCCAAAACAAAAATTGAAAGCCTATGTGTAAATTTTTTAAGACTTTCATACAAAAAAAATGAAAGGAATAATAAAATAAAAAGTTAATGAATTTAAAGACCGATAAAAGCCCATTATTTCATGCTGGTGAAAGTTTTTTTAAGATTATTTGTAAATATAACAGACTCCTTATCTTTAGAATACTTAAAAAAACGACTGTAAACGGTTTTTGTTTCGCCCGTGGCAGTATCTATAACAAAAGCCCCTACCAGTGAGCCATTATCAATGGGTGTTGCCCATGAAGACAGTTGAAACCGACCGTAATTTGGAGGTGGTGGTGCTTGGGTAGAACCGAGAAACAAAAGGAGGATGAGAACAGCAAAAACCCCCATAAAAAAGAATTTTGTTTGATGATTTATATATATTTTCATAAAAACAGTCCTGTTTGAAAAATTTGGTTTGATATGGTTTCAGCTATTTTTTAACCTGGGAAAAATCGTCTTCCTGGGCACCAACGCCTTGAACTTCAATAAATTCTTGATCAATGCCCAAATTCCTGCCAAGAATGGTAGAGGCTTCTGTAACGTTGAGTTTCATATTTATAAAAGCATCTCCGGTTTCTTCCCAACCGTAATCCACAACTTCTGCCAGGTATAATGTCGCCAGCAATTTTGTTTTGATGATATCGGATTTTAACAGGTAATTTTCAACACTGGTTTTTGATTCCACCTTCATTCCAACCAATCGCCTTGTAAGTTCTCTGTATCCGTCTATTTCGGCAGCCCTCAACGCAGCAAGGGGGCTGGCGTTTGCCGGGGTTGAGGTGCCGTATCCAACTCGCCTGAAAATTTTGTTCTGCAAATTCATTTCGTCACCGTCAATATTGGTGATAGAACTGAGTTGTACGCTTGCATCTACTTTGGCAATATCTTTTTTTGAATCATATTCTATGTTCTCGTATTTTATTCCGCTGATAAACGCCTCTGTTTTTGATTCGGTAACACTTTCATAATTTGCAGCTACCATGTTTTCAACCGATTCCGTAGCACGGATTTTAAGACCGTAAATAGCTTCCACCAAAGCTCTGGATGCTTGCATTTTTGCTGCCATAATGCTCATCAGTCGTTTGTTTCCAGAGAATGCTGTGGGAACACAAACAAAAATAATTAAAATAAGTGTCAATGCAACACTAAAAATTTTTTTTTCTGTACTCATTGTTTAATGCCTCGATAATCATTTAAGGGTTTCGGGGGGTCTTAATCTTTTTTTGTCCGAAGGTATTATTTCTATGTTTTTCTCAAGAATGGTAATATTGGGTCCTGTTTTTTCATTTTCAATAACGGTTGCCTTGAATTTTATTTTGCCGGATTTCGGAATTTTGATCTCCTGATTAATGATAACTTTGTTGAGAGTATTGAGTTCCTCAACTCTTTCTTCAACATGTTGCTTATTACCTCCCCAGACATCAGAGGTAATACAACATGTTATAGCCGAGAAATTCACCATGACGGCAAGAATCAGGAATAAAAATTTTTGTTTACCACTCTTCATCGCTTATCATCCTGCCTATTCCTGTCGTTTTTTGCCTCTTCTTTGCTTGGGCGGTTGGAGCGGCAGCAGCTTGGGAGCTTTTGTCAGGCTGTTTTGATACAGTAGGTGCAACTGATGCTTCTGGTGCTTTGTAACTGGCTGTTTCCTGTTCCTGAACAGGAGCGCTGGCTGTTGCCACTTCATCCTGTGAATCGGACTGCTGTTCCACCAGTATTTGAGTGTTCAGAAGATTTCGCCTGGCCAGCGTTCTTTCATCAATTGGAATTCCCGTATAAATCGTTATAAAGGTATCCAAATCAATTGTTTTGCTGCCCACGGCAAAAGAAGGGGAAAGCTTTTGAAGAGCTATAATTGTTGGATTGTCTAATTGCCCGGAGAATTTTAGATCATTGCCATAGAGAAACATCCATTGCTGAACCGTAGAAATACGCTCTTCATCGTTCAAGCTGTAATAGTATCGCTTGATCTGTTTTGTCACCACAGGATCGGGATCTGAATCATCTCCAAGGAGTTTCCAATAGGGAAGGACAAGATATTTTCCAATCATCTGTATCATGCTGACTTCTACCAGAACACGAACGGCAGCGTGGCGCCCTTGAACTTTTTTAATAGATCCTTTTCTTCCAAAGGTTGGACCAAATAAGGTAATTCCCAATTCTTTTTCCCTCAACGCCTTATGGACTTCCATGCTGTTCACTGTATTCATTCTTGGAATGCCGGCAAGAGTTTTAAAGTCCAGCATATTAAAATCCAATGTAATTCTTGCAGTCCCTTCTTTTCCGCTGTTACCGTAATCAAAGCCTACGGTGTTGGCGGGTGTCCAACTAGGAGCATTGGTAAAAGACGCTTCAGCACCGATATCGGTTCCATCTCCACGGGTAGTGAGTCCCCTGTCAAATTCAGTAATTCCACCGCTGACAACAACTTCCGGAATAAGCTTTCCTTCAAAATTAGAGTAACCCGTGACATTCATGTTTTGGATATAAGCAGGATCATAAGGAATATAGAGTACATTTCCCCCGATTGAATTCAGTGTGCTTTTAAGAATTTCCGTTATATCACGGGGGATTTCACCACCAGTTGATCCTGATGTGCCTGTATTGTCTCCAACCGGATCGCTTTGAATCCTAAGTTCCCCTGTAGCATAAATTTCTGTCATCAATCCTAATTCGTTAAGGGTTTCCGTATACGAGGTGAGCTTTACTTCGGGTTGTGATTGCTTGAGTGTAACATCAACTTTTGCAGGGTCAACCGATACGCAGGAAAACATTGAAAAGCAAACACAACTCAAAAACAATCGGCAAACTAATTTATAACAGAATTTAGCATTCATCTTTGTCATAGTCGATCCTTGGTTTTTTAATTCTCTCATTCTCTTAAGTCAAAACGCTATTCGGCAATCAGTGTTTTATCACCCTTGCTTTCATCAATAATAATAATGTCGCCCTTAACATTGCTGCCAGCCCCCATAACAACACTATTCATATTGGCATCTCCGCTTCCGGATGAGGTTCCGTTAGCTCCACCGCTTTTTTGGCGGACAAGGGCCCTGCTTTTTGCATTCATTTTAATAAAATTTATATTTCTGTCTTTTTTACCAAGCTCATCCCATTTGTTTATGGAATCATCCGTATAACTTGACATCCCATCATCAAGATCATTGCACCATGCATTGCCGGCAAATAATACAAGAGACAACAAAAGAAAGATAAAAATGCATATATTTTTCATGGTTAATAGTTCTCCCTGTTAAGTGTTATATAACCCTATTATATGTGCGAATAAATTTATCATTTCCGTTCCGGGATGACACATGTCTGAATATAACATGTGTCATCCCCGTATATGGCAAATTACAAGGTTATTCGATTTCAACAGATCCCATGTTGGCGGTATTGCCTTGTCCAATGGCAATGTTAGCTGCATCTTTTACATTGGACTGGTTGATAACAGCACCCTTAACAGCGGAATTGTTAATGTTTACAGATCCCATATTAGCAGTATTGCCTTGTCCGATGGCAATGTTAGCTGCATTTTTCACATTGGATTTATTAATAACAGCGCCTTTCACAGCGGATTGTTCAATATTCACGGAACCCATGTTGGCTTTATTGCCTTGTCCAATGGCAATATTAGCTGAATCTTTTACATTGGATTGATTGATGACAGCACCTTTTACCGCAGATTGTTCAATATTCACGGATCCCATGTTGGCTTTATTACCTTGTCCGATGGCAATGTTAGCTGCATTTTTCACATTGGATTGATTGATGACGGCACCCCTTATCGCAGATTTTTCAATATTCACGGAACCCATGTTGGCTTTATTACCTTGTCCGATGGCAATGTTAGCTGCATCTTTTACATTGGATTTATTAATAACAGCACCTTTTACAGCAGACTGTTCAATGTTCACGGTTCCCATATTGGCTTTATTGCTTTGCCCAATGGCGATGTTGGCTGCATTTTTAACATTGGATTGATTGATGACGGCACCTTTTACAGATGAATTTTTGATTTTTACAGATCCCATGTTGGCTTTATTGTCTTGTCCAATGGCAATGTTAGCTGCATCTTTTACATTGGATTTATTAATAACAGCACCTTTTACATTTGAACCGGCAAAGGATATACTTGTCAGAACAAACAACCCGAAAATAGTTAACGCAATAATCTTTTTCATGATGATTCGCCTCTCCTTAAATTTTTAAATTGAAAATAATTACTTTTACCATTCTTATTTATATGCTATGTGCTATGTGCTTATAATATAAATTAATGAGAAATTGCAAATAAAATTTATGAGGAATTTCAAACGACAACGATGAAACAACATACAATTTTAGCCATATATGCCTTTTCGGTGATCCTGTTGACAGTTTGGTGTTCTATTTTTTTTATCCAAGACTGTGCATTTGCCATGAATATAGTCATCAACAAAGATTTTGTTGACATGAACTGGAGTGATGGTGAAATTTCTTCAGAGACAACCAAGGATTGTATTGTGGGGAACGGCTTGCTGAAAAAAGAGAACCGAGACCTGTCGTTTTTTAACAAAATCAATGTCAACGGGACTTTTGATGTTAACATTGGATTACAAAAAAAACAGTCAGTTGAAATTTTATGTGATGAGAATCTTCTTTCCCAAATATCCACTCGGGTTTCAGATGGCGGTTTGCACATTAATACCATAAAATCAGTTTGTCCCAAATCCGGATTGACAATTAATATTTTCTTGCCAAATCTTGAATCCCTCAATTGTAGTGGAACCAATGGCATTGTTGTTGAAAACATGAATAATGATCATTTTTTTCTCAAACTGGATGGCGCAAATGATGTCCGTATCTCCGGAAAAACGCACCAATTTAACATCGAAATTCTGGGGGTCGGAGATCTTCATGCAAATCGTTTGCAGGCTGAAGCCGTTACCATAGAGTCACAAGGCTCAAGCGATGCCTACGTTTATGCTTCAAAAAGGCTGCAGGTAACTTTGATGGGTGCAGGGGATATTTATTACTATGGGGAACCGTTGCAGATCGATTCCCGGATTGAGGGTGTGGGGGATCTGATAAATGGTGAGTAAGGCAAACATGAGACTGTTTTGTGTATTGGTCATAACAATTGTGGTGATACCATTGCAACTGTGGGCAGGAGAAAGGGTGACTGCTAAAGGTATGAGTTTTTTTGAAGAGGGCAAAGAGGCCATAGCCAGAGAAAAAGCCGTGGATGAGGCCAAAAGGGCAGCTCTTCAAAAGGTTATGGGAAGTTATATTAATTCAATGACTGTTGTTGATAATTTTCAACTGCATGAAGATAGAATTATCAGCCATTCGTCAGGATATGTTAAAAATATTACCGTGATTGATGAAAAAAAAAGCAGACTGGGAACCCTTGAAATTACTATCCAAGCTGATGTTGAGTCCGCCGACGTTAAGGATGACTTGCAACGGTTTCAAGATATGTTGAGTTGGCAGCGCAATCCAAGGATCAGTATTGTTGTTCAACCTGGTACTTTAAAAAAATATTTGCCGGCTGCAACTAAAGCTGCCAACATCTTGACGGGCAAGCTTCAGCAAGCGGGCTTTAAGGTGCTTAAATTTTCTGAACAAACCCGGAACAAGGTAGGGCTGCTGGTGGGACTTACACTTGAACAATCCGTAAAGACATCAGACTATCAGGGAATTTCGATTTCATTGAATGAAATAGGTTTGACGGCTGATATGTTCAGACCTGGAGATCAGGAAATTCTTGCTTCGTCAAGCGCCATCCGGTCCATTCCAGGTGAAAACAGCCTTACTGTCCTTGATAAAGGTGCCCGGCAGTGCATTGATGCCATTTGGAAAGAATTAAAAGACAAATTGCTGCTGCAGTATGAAAAAGAACTTTACAATGATCGCGATATTTATCTGACATTGAAAAATCTAAAATCGCAATCCAAAGCCATTGAAATCCCTGAAATTTTAAAAGCCGGTATTACAGGGGTTAAGGGGTGTTCTCTTTTAACATTCGACGGAAAAAAAGGTGAATATAACCTGCAGTTTCGCGGACGTCCCGAGCATTTTATCAATGAGCTTGAGATGTCCTATTTTCAAAATACAGGTTTTCAGTCAAAAATTGAAACATATACGGGAAACAGTATTGTATTATTAATGTTAAATTAGTTTTTGGAGGTATCCATGGGCAGGAAGATTAATCGTTATAAACTCATTTTTGCAGGTCTTATTACAATTTTTATTCTCGGTTGTCAAACCGGTTCAAAGCATTATGAGTCAGCAATGCAATTAAATGAGGCGGGTAATTACAGCAATGCAATTGCTTATTTGGAAGAAGCTATAAAGCTTGAACCGAATAATCAAAAATACATTGCAGCTCTTGCAAATATTAAAAACAGCCGAGTAGATATTCATCTTTCAAAAGCCATGACCTTGCTGGACGCTTTACCTCTTACCATAAATTCCCTGTCAGAAGCAAAAACCGCAATATCAAAAGCCCTGGAAATAGATTCTGAAAATAATAAAGTGAAAAGTATTTCAAAAAAATACTCTAACTTAGAAGCATCATTTTACAAGGAAATTAAAGCAGAATATCAAACCATAAAACAGAACATGGCTTCAAATGCATGGGATTCAGCTTATTTTAATCTGCAGCAGCTGCAAAGCAGATTTCCTTCTTATGAGGATACTTTCCAGTTAATGTCAATAACTATAGATAAAGGTGCTGAATATTTTTATAAAATAGCTAAAGACAGCCTTGTTAAGAATAATCTTTCCAAAGCCATTGACAATGCCAATAAGGCCATTGCTTTGAATATGGATTATGCCCCGGCCAGGGATATTCTTGATCTGGCCAGGGAGAGAGATAATTTAAAATATTTTGTGCGCAAAGGGGCTAAAGCCGCATCTATAAAAAACTGGGATGCTGCCATTTCCTATTATAAACGCGCCCGTGAATACGAGCCTGACAATAAGGAATTGGAACAGCTGGTTGATCAGGTTTATGTTCTTGCGTCGAAATATTATATTCAAAAGGCTGGTCAGGACATTGATCATGGATATTTATTGAGGGGGCTTGAAAGTTATGAAAAAGCCATGGAATATGCCCCTTCAAAGGATAATTATTCCCTTAAAAGTTTTCGTCAACGATTTTCACAACTGGCCGGCAATGCCGCCAACATGTTTCAGAGTCAGGGAAATTTTGGTTCTGCATGGTATTGGTATAAAAAAATAGAAAACATGAATAAAAATTATCCTGATATTTTTTATTCAATACAAAAAATGGAAGATGAAATCAATGCCAGGATTAAAAAAGCCATTGCCGTTTTTGACTTTGGCAGTCCGTCAGATTACAAAGATGCCGGGGTTATTGTTGCAAATAATTTAATTACCTATCTTTTTAATTCGGCAAGCAAGGATATAAAGATTCTTGAGAGGGAAAACCTAAAATCAATACTGGAAGAGATGAAGCTTGGTCAAGTAGGTGTGGTTAATCCCGATTCTGCACAGGAAATGGGAAAAGTTTACGGTATTAACGTCGCCATCATGGGAAGTGTTTTACTGTATAACGTGGAATCATACCAGACAACAGGCAAAAAAACCGTAAGGTATAAAACCGGTACAAAGATTATTGATAATATTGATTATTTAAACTGGCAGGCAAAAAATCCGGTACCGTCAAAAGAACAGATAGCCACAGCTCCTCCGGCCAAGATAATCGAGGATGTTTTTACGCAAAAAGATTATGAAGTATCACAGCATAAAAAAAATGGCTTTGTTCAATTGTCATTTAGAATTGTTGATGTTGCAACCGGTGAAAATATTAAAGTAGATACCATTGAAGTTAAGAAAGAAATTGTTGATGAAGGCAGTGCAGGGCTGGCTGAGGCAAATATCAAGTATGATCCCCTTGAAATTACTACAGATATAGACCTGCTGCAGGATCTTACAAATACGGCAGTCTCCGAGTTGGGCCGGGAGGCTTTGAAACCCTTGCAGTATATGGAAAAAATTTATTTTGACACCGGCGAGAATTTTTTAAAACGGCGCAACACCATTGACGCAATTGAAAATTACATCAATGCGATTTTTGATGAAAAAATGAAAATGATTTCCGGTTCACCCATCACTGCTGAATCAAACAGTAAAATTCATGATATCTTTTATAATTTTAAAATCTCTGAAGGGTAATCATAGAAATGCATTTGATTAAAAAAAGAGCCTCCTGTTTTTTTCTGACCGTTTTACTGTTGAATTCTGTGGGAATATCTTGTGCATTCTCAGAACAAAGTGCCCTTGCAATTTTTAATTTAAAAGCAGCCAGCATTGATGCCATGGGTTATAATAATGAGATAATATATAATTTAATCTCAGCCCTTGACAAGGAAGGGTCGATCACTGTTATGCCGATGCGTGAAATGCAGGAAATGCTTTTTAAAAATGGTGTTTCACAAAGTGATGACAATTCCCTGGTTTTAAAGGCAGGGAAAGTTTTAGGCGTCAGATATATCTTTTTTGGCAGTGTTGAAAAAAAGAAGTCAGATACTGTTATTCATTCTGTTTTTAAACTAATGGATCTTCATTCAGGAAGGATTGTATTGAATGAGAAGGCTGATATTGTAGGAAGGGACGGTATTCGAACCAGGATGTCACTACTTGCCAAAAATATCGGCTCTGTTATAAAAAAAAACATGAGCAGTGTTTCCGGACCCGTATCATTGGATTATTCTTCCACCTCACTTGACATACCGACTGTTACCATTTCAAATATCAGTGCAAAACCATCCCGAAAAGGTATTCTATTGTCCTGGAGTCATGATCCTTCAACAGAAAATATTACTGGTTACCATATTTATCGTTCGGAAAATGCTTCTGGGCCGTTTCAGTTCATAGGAAAAGAAATTAAAACAGAATTTAATGATGAAACCGTTGCAAAGGACAAAGAGTATTTTTACCGAATCGGCCTGTTATTATCTTCAGGCAAAGAAATCAGGAATAAAAAGGTTGCCATGGGGATAAAAACTTCCAAAGCAATGCCGTTTTCTCCTTTGATTATCAAAAAAACAGGGTTTGCCCAAAGAACCGTGATTGAATTTATTCCTTCAATATTAAATTCTCAGGGAAAATTTACAATCAAACACTATAAAATGTACAGAAAAAAGGGAACCGGTGAATGGAAGCTTATCAAAACCATCAATAAAAAAAATTCCACGATGAATTACAATTATACTGTGGAGGATACCGTTGGCTTAAAAGACAATACGACTTATATCTATGCGGTGTCCAGTATTGCTGATAATCTGGTTGAAAGTGATCTTTCAGTTCCTGTTGAAATAAAGACCATGGAATCTCCTGAACTTTTCCTTGTGAAGGATAATTTGTTAAGACGCATTGATCTTTCATGGAGGCATGTAAAAGGTGCAAAAGCTTACATCCTCTACAGGAAAACAGGTGATGAAAACTGGAAACAAATAGATAAAATTGACTGTAATAAGCCCTGCACATATCAAGACAAGAAAAATAGTATTGATGGCGCCGTGTATCAATACAGATTGACTGCATTTGATGGCGTGGGGCAAACTTCTCCATTTAATGAAGTACAAGGTACTACCAAGGCGTTGATTGATTTTCCACAAAATTTTAAAGCGCTGGACGGACTTGTAAAGCAGGTGAAGCTGACATGGGACAGTGTTAAAGACAAAGATGTCGGAGGGTACACCATCTATAGAAAAACTGCTGGTGAAACTTTTGAAAGGATCGCTGAGCTAAAGGGTTATAAAACCAATAATTATCTGGATAAAAAATCAGGGCTGCAAAAACTTTTGGATGGAACCGAATACACCTATTACATCACAACCTTTAATTTGTTCAAAGTTGAAGGCAAACCTTCTGAAACAATAAGTGCCCGGACAAAATCAATACCGCAAAAGATAAGGGGGATTTCCGTGAAGGGACAAAACGATTCAATTGTTCTTCAGTGGGAAAAAAATTTTGAGCCGGATATAAAGCATTATACTATTTTGCGAAAAAAAGGTAATATGACCTGGATCAAAATAAAAGAAGTCGGATCCGAAATACTGGAATATATTGATCGTGATTTAAAACCAGGGCTTGAATATCAATATTCGATTTTTGCAACGGATAATGATAACTTAAAAGGTGATTGCTGTGAAAGCCGTAAGATTTTAAGCCCTTTACTCTATGATAATTAAACTATCAAAGGTTTGATATGAAAAAAACTGTCAGCTTGATTTTTTGTTTTTTATTGATCAGTTCTTCCCTGGCGTTATCCGCAGATTTAAATTCAAAAACATCCGATAAAACCGGAAATTATGAATTGTATAATGGGGTGTACCACTCCGCATTGATTCAAAAGAACCAGTCAACCAAGTTTTTAGAACAAAAGCTTTTCAGACTTAATACTACAACCGGAGAAACATGGATGCTCATTGATGTTATGAAAGGTGGGGCGGATATTAAGTACTGGAAAAAAATTACAGATGGATATCCTGTGGACAAAAAGTGATTTTTTAAAATCAATTATTGGATTTGTTTTCCGGACAAGAGGGTCATTATGAGAATTCTTGTTGTTGAAGATGATAAAAAAATTGCGGAATTTGTCCAAAAAGGACTCAAATCATCAGGATTTGCAGTGGATCATGCCACAACAGGAAGCCAGGGGTTTGAAATGGGGTTTGATGAACCCTATGATGCCATGATCGTTGATATAATGCTGCCGAAAATGGATGGCATCTCCCTGATAAAAAAGTTACGGGAACAAAAAAATAATACGCCTGTAATTATTTTGAGTGCCAGGGACAGGGTGGATGACAGGGTGAATGGCCTTCAAGCCGGCGCTGATGATTATCTTACCAAACCATTTGCTTTTTCAGAACTTCTTGCAAGGATACAAGCCCTTATCAGGCGTGCGGGAAATATTGCGGATCCAGTGAATCTTTCCTATGCTGATTTAAGCATTGATATCCTGAAGCGTCAGGTAAAAAGAGATAACAAGCCCATAGAAGTGCAGCCTCTTGAGTTTTCTCTTCTGGAATATTTGCTGCGCAACAAAGAACGGGTGGTTTCAAAAACCATGATCATGGAACATGTCTGGAACTATAATTTTGATCCCATGACCAATGTTGTTGAAGCAAGAATCTGCAGGCTGAGAGATAAAATTGATAAAAACTTTGAACCCAAATTGATTCATACGGTAAGAGGTGCGGGTTATGTACTCAAAGTTTAATGTTGTATAATATTTTTAACACAATAGCATTTAGATTAACTCTCTGGTTTACAGGAATCTTCAGTATCTGTTCCAGCTTTGCGTTTGTTTTATTTTATTTTCTTGCCACGCAAACCCTTCAGACTCAAATTGATCAGGAATTGTTGGATAATGCTGCTAAATTTTCTGCTGTTATTCGCAGAAACGGGTTGATGGGTGCAAGAGAGCTTGCTGTTGTAGAAGCCCAGGCAGCCGGTGAAAAAATGATCTTTTTCAGACTTGTCTATCCAACCGGTGAAGTCTTTGCCTCTTCTCATATGTCTTATTGGAAACATGTGCATGTCAGCAAACATGTGTTACAACGTCTTATCTCAAATAAAGATAATGTTTTTGAAACAGTCCGTGTTCCATCAACCCCCAAAAAAGCCAGAATCCTTTATAGCTATGTTGCAGTAAATGCCATTTTACAAACCGGAATTGCTATGGATTCTTACATTACGTTTTTATCGGCCTTTAAAAAGGTTTTTATCGGTGCAATGGGGTTTATCATTATTTTTTCTGCAATTTCCGGCTGGCTTCTGGTTCGAAAAGCCTTGTCCGGTGTAACGGCCATCACAAAAACCGCTCAAAATATTACCGGCAAAAACCTTGATGCCCGGGTAAAAGGAACCGGCAATAAGGATGAGCTGGATCACCTGGTAACAACCTTTAATTCAATGCTTGACAGAATAGAGGAGCTTGTAAAAAGCATCAGGGAGATGAGTGATAATATTGCCCATGATTTAAAAAGTCCGATTACGAGAATCAGGGGATTTGCCGAACTAACACTGATTCATGAGGAAAATCTGGAAGACTACCGGATCATGGCCGCCAATACGATTGAAGAAACCGACCGTCTGTTGGATATGATCAATACAATGCTGGTGATTTCAAGGGCTGAGGCCGGGGAGGAGGATTTTGAGTTTAAGATAACCAATCTTTCGCTAATGGTTAAAGAGGCCTGTGATCTGTTTGCTCCCCTTGCAGAAGACAAGCATATGAAATTTTCTCAAATCATCCAGGATCAGATCTGTATTGTTGCAGATATTAAGATGCTGCAAAGAGCATTTTCCAACCTGTTGGACAATGCCATTAAATATACTCCTGAATATGGAAAAATAACTGTTGTCACAGCTTTAAAAAATAATGATGTGTCCATAAAAATCGAGGACACAGGAATCGGTATTGCACCTGAATATGTTGAAAAAATATTTGAAAGATTCTACAGGGCAGAGTCCTCCCGAACAAGTGCCGGAACCGGCTTAGGGCTAAGCCTTGCCAGGACAATTGTCCGCCAGCATAAAGGCGATATTAGGGTTAAAAGCCGCCAGGGAAAAGGCGCTGTTTTCGAGATAAGATTACCATTTAATAATCTTAGGGTCATTTAATCGTCATATTTATGTGTTATTATTACAACTCAGTGGGAGAAATATTGATGTTAATAATTCAAGGGAGGGTATTATGAAACAGATAAATAAATTATTGATTGCTGTTATTGTGTTTGGCTTGTTAAATACGCCGGTAATGGCTAAAAACAGTCATTCAAATATCAGAATGGTGCCCGCAAGTTTCTCAGAACTTGCCAAACAGGCAAAACCGGGTGTTGTAAACATACAGACTGTTAAAAACATTGAAGGTGGCGGAAGGGTTTATAAACATTTTTTCGGCCAGCCATTTGGTGGAAACAGAGATATGTTTGATGAATTTTTTGCTCCTTTTTTTAATCAAAGACCGGAAAACAGAAAAGAAAGCAGTCTTGGTTCAGGTTTTATTATCAGTAAAGACGGTTATATTGTAACCAATAATCATGTGATTAAAGATGCGGATAAAATAAAAGTTATTTTGCATGATAAAACCGAATATGATGCAATAATCATAGGGACTGATCCAATGACTGATCTGGCGCTCATTAAAATCAAAGCAGAGAATTTAATGCCCTTAACATTTGGAAGTTCCCTGGAAGCTGAAGTCGGGTCATGGGTGGTGGCTATCGGCAGTCCATTCGGTTTGGAACAAACTGTAACTGCTGGGATTATCAGTGCAAAAGGAAGAATTCTCGGCTCCGGGCCATATGACGATTTTATTCAGACTGATGCTTCCATTAATCCGGGGAATTCAGGTGGGCCATTACTGAACCTTGATGGTGAAGTCATCGGGATCAATACAGCAATTATCAAATCCGGCCAGGGCATCGGGTTTGCAATTCCATCGGATCTGGCTACGGGTGTCATTGATCAACTGACGGAACAAAAAACAGTTTCACGGGGCTGGATGGGGGTTGCGATTCAGAATGTCACGAAACAACTGGCAGAATATTATGGCATCAAAGAAACCAAAGGAGTATATGTTGCAAAAGTATATGATGGTGATCCAGCAGATAATGCAGGGATCAAAGTCGGTGATGTTATTTTTCAAATCAATGATAAAAAAATTGAATCCTCCCGGGATTTGACCCTGACAATTGCTGCATCATCTGTCGGTGAAACGGTTAAAGTCAAGCTGATACGCGATGGTAAAGAAAAAATGATCAAAGTTAAACTTGGCAAAAGACCCGAACAAGATCCTGACAAAGCAAAAATAATGGATGAGTATGATTCGTTTGGATTCTCGTTGAAACAGATGGATTCAGATATGGCAAAAAAATTGGGTTATCCTGAAGATATCAAAGGACTTGTTGTGACGGACATAGAATCCGGCAGCCAGGCCTCAAAAACATCTGTCCGTCGTGGAGACCTGCTCATGGAAGTTAATCGCTACAAAATTGACACCATTGAAGACTATACTCAGTATTTAAAAAAAATAGCTACAGGAAGGACTGTTCATCTGCTATTCAGAAGAGGTAACAGTCATGTCTTTGTTGTGAGTTTTGAAAAATCATAGCTTAGCCATACAAATGGTCTTTTATTTAACGGCATTCCTTCCTTTATGATGGTCGGAATGCCGCAGATAATCGCATATAGAAAAGAAAGAAACGAGTATTGCAAACATATTGGGAATGAGGTGTTTGCCTTTGAAAAAACCGGACTGATATGCCATAATTCAAAAATATTAAATTTCAACAAATCGGATGACACATTGATATTATTTTTAAAAGATCTTATTAAACAGGCAGGCGCTATCTGCATTAAAGAGCAATCGCTTTTAAAACCGGCTGATGTAAAATTTAAAAACAAAAAAGACCTGGTAACCATTACCGATAAAAGGGTGGAAGACTTTATTGTCAAAAAGATCAGGACAAAATATCCTTCACACGATGTCTTGGGTGAGGAAACAGGCAAAACAAATTTTTCTTCAGATTATCTATGGATCATTGACCCCATAGACGGAACCACCTCCTTTTTCCATCAACAACCGTTTTACTCTGTCAGTATAGCCGTACAATATAAGGATCAAACCATTTGTGGTGCAGTTTATGCGCCACGTCTGGATGAATTATTTTATGCAGACAAAGACAAAGGTGCTTTCTTAAATGATAATCCAATCTATGTTTCAAAAACAGACCGGCTGATTAATTGTGTTATGGCAACAGGATTTGCATGCTTGAGGGCAAATCTTGAAAAAAACAACCTTGAATATTTCAACAGGATTGTTCCCCAATTAAGAGATATTCGACGGTATGGTTCTGCAGCCATTGATCTTTGCTATGTGGCATGCGGCAGGCTTGACGGATTTTGGGAAATGAATTTAAATGTTTATGATATTGCAGCAGGGGTTTTTATTGTTGAACAAGCAGGCGGAAAAATCTGTGATTTCAAAGGCGAGTTTAATTTTCCCGAACAGGGGATCGTGGCAACAAACAAATACATACAAAATAAGTTACTTGAAAATTTCAAATAAATCCATACCTTGTGAAAAACAATATGCTATAAAAAATGCTTTATCACTGGAGAACCATGACCGTTTTATTTTCATTTATTTTTATTTCCAGCCTTATTTTAGGATTTGTTTATGGGTGGTTAAAGCACTTTTCAGGATTTCAATTGCTTATCCCTGTAATTATTGGAGGATTCTTCGGAAGTTGCATGGTTGCAATCGTATTCACTTATCTGTATTTTACCCATATTGAAATAGGCAAAGAAAAAATTGAAAAATAAAATTGACCCATCTAAAAAAAAGAAACAAACAAAATGACAATTCAATGGTTTCCAGGACATATGCTTGAAACGGAAAACCTGCTTAAAAAAGTCATATCTAAAGTGGACGCTGTTTTAGAAATTTTAGATGCCAGACTGCCGCAGGCAAGTGCCAACCCGTTCGTGAATAAAATCTGCAAAGGCAAATTCAGATTAAAAGTGTTGAATAAAAATGATCTTGCAGACCCTGAACAAACAAAATTATGGCTTGATTATTTTGAAACAGAAAAAAAGGTTCCTGCCGTTTCCATCTGTGGGACTCAAAAATCCCAAACCTATGCTGCATTAAATTATTGTGTGAGTCAAATTAACAGAAACAGGGCTAGAAAATTGAAAGTAATGGTGTTAGGTATCCCCAACACAGGCAAATCAACTATTTTGAATTCTCTGGCAGGCAAAAAAATTGCAAAAACCGGAAATGTACCTGCAATCACACGACACCAGCAACGAACCAGCTTAAACAATAACATAGATATCTATGATACACCCGGAATATTATGGCCGGTGATAGAGCCAAAGCAAAAAGCATATATCCTTGCAGCAAGCGGTGCAATATCTGATACAGCCATTGATTATACAGACATTGCATTTTTTGCAGCCACGCTTTTAATAAAAAAATATCCTGATTTATTGATGTCGCGTTATCCTTTTCTGGAAACTTTGCCAGAGGATGAACTCATACTGATTGAAAAAATCGGTTCTGCTAAAGGATGTTTGAAAAAAGGCGGTATGGTGAATTTACAAAAAGCCTCCGAGGTATTAATCCGTGAACTTCGGGCCGGTAAAATAGGAAAAATAAGTTTTGAAACACCAAAGGATATTGAATTATGACAATGAAACCCATAAAAAACAATTATCTAATGATTTCGGTCCTTTTAAAATGCTTTTTATCCATATTCATCCTTTTATCATATTCATCACATGTGTGGGCAAATATTGAAAAACCCATCAAACCGAAATTTGAACACGCTTCTCAATGCATTAAAATCGTACGGACACTTGAACGATATCATTATCTTGAAAAAAAACTTGATGATAATATGTCATCAATTATTTTTGACCGATACTTGAAGCGGCTTGATCCCGGCAAATTATTATTCACCCTGAAAGATATTCAATCATTAAAAAAATATCAATTCCGGCTGGATGATGACCTGAAAAGAGGGAACCTGAATATTGCTTTCAAAATATTTAATTTATACATGGAGCGTTCCAGACAAAGACTGGAATACATTTCTTCCATGATACCAACATGGGAAAAAGATTTTGATTTCAGCAAAAACGACTCCATGATCATAGACAATGATGTGCGCAAATGGGAACCCAACAGCAAAACCCTTTTTTCTTTGTGGAAAAATGATCTGAAAAATCATATTATTACGATGATCCTGGATGATCAGGAAAACGATTCAATCACTCAAACGCTTGATAAAATATATTCAAGCCGTCTCAAACGATTATTGCAAACAAACTCAAATGATATTTTTCAAATTTTCATGAATAGTGTTACCATGGCTTTTGATCCTCATACGCAATTTTTTCCTCCCAGGGCTTCCGAGGATTTCGATATTCACATGAGTTTATCGCTTGAAGGTATTGGCGCGGTTCTTCAAAACGAATATGAATATACCAAAGTTGTACGCTTAATCCCCAAAGGACCGGCTGACAAATCAAATTTACTCATGCCCGGTGATAAAATCATTGGTGTGGGCCAGGGAAAAACAGGGGAAATTAAAGACACCATAGGACAACGCATTGATGATGTTGTCAAACTGATCAGAGGCCCCAGGAACACATTGGTAAGACTGAAAATCATACCTGCTAAAAAAAGCAATTCAACCCGGACAATTCAAATAAAAAGAGATCAGGTTAAATTAGAAGAACAATCTGCAAAAAAAAATATCATAACCCTTAATCACAACAATCTCCCCTTGAAAATCGGTGTGATTGAAATTCCCAATTTTTATATTGATTTTAATGCGTATCACAGGGGGGATAAAGACTATAAAAGCACAACAAAAGACGTTAAAAAATTACTTATCGAACTAAAGAACGAAAACATTGACGGATTAATCATTGATTTGCGTGACAATGGCGGCGGTTCCTTAAAAGAAGCCAATGAACTGACCGGACTTTTTCTGAAGTCAGGCCCAACAGTACAAATTAAGACAAAATACAGGATTACACGATTATATGATGATGATCCAACCATTGAATATTCCGGCCCTCTTATCGTATTAATCAATCGAATGAGTGCATCGGCTTCCGAGATTTTTGCCGGTGCCATTAAAGATTATAATCGGGGCGTGATTGTCGGCACAAGAAGCTTTGGCAAGGGAACTGTTCAGGAATTACAGCCACTTGGAAATGGCAAATTAAAACTTACCAGTGCAAAATTTTATAGAGTTTCAGGCAAAAGCACTCAAAATCTTGGGATTGTACCGGATTTGAGTTATCCGCAACTCTATAAGATTGAAGATACGGGAGAAAGCTCTTTAGAAGGTGCCCTCCCATGGGATACAACAATCAAAACCTCATATAAAGCCTATAGGTCGCTTCAATTAATGAATAAGAAACTGGATACCGGTTACCAGGAAAGATCGCTTAAAGACCCAGGTTTAACTTATCTTAAAAAAAGAATCGAAATTGCATCAAAAATAAATTCCCAGCCCTCCGTCTCATTAAACCTGGATGCCCGAAAATCAGAAAAAAAACTATTCGAGCAATCAGAACTCGACATTGAAAACAATTATTTGAGGTCTATAGGCAAAGCGCCGATAGAAAAATTAGATCCTGAAACTACAAAGATAAATGACTTCAAAGAAATCCTGATGAATCAAACCCATCTTGTACTGGCGGATTTTATTGAGCTTTCCCATGATTTTGATTTTTCATGGTAATTGTTATATCTTGATAATTATAAAATGATTTACTACACTCACAAGAGTTGACATTAACCAGAATAGATTAAAGGAGAAATAATGGCAAAAGCCAGTGCCAGGCACATACTCGTAAAAGATGAGGAGTTTTGCAAAGAACTTATTGATAAAATAAAGAATGGTGAGGACTTCGGACAATTGGCCAAAGAACATTCAAAATGTCCTTCCGGAAGAAATGGGGGAGATCTGGGAGAATTTGGCCCAGGCCAAATGGTTCCTGAATTTGATACGGTAGTTTTCAATGAAGAAATCGGCATACCTCATGGACCTGTTAAAACAAATTTTGGATTTCACATTGTTGAAATCACAAGCCGCAGCTGACAGACTATAAAAAACCGAACGGCCCAGGGTTTATGTTAACCTGTGCCGTTCGATTAATCCGTATAATGATAACTTCTCTGAAAATTGGAATTAAAAGACCGGTTTTTTACGGCATTGTCTTAATTCTTGTTCTATTATTCTCCTCTCTTTTTACAGTTAACCGAGTCATCAATACCTTTTATATTAAAAATAAAATATCTTCTTTCATATATCAAAAAACAGGCACCCGGATTGATGGTTCCAGATTTTTTATTACCGTCTTTCCACAACCAAGCCTGACCATAGATAAGTTTAGTTTCAATGCCGACAATAAAACTGATATCAACATTAAATTATTAAAATTAAATTTCAACAGCCAGGCGATTTTTCGCGGTAAAATCAATATCAGCCAGATCATAATCAGTCAGCCTGAAATTAAAATCAGCACTCCCCAAAAAAATCACTCCATGATACCAATTGATTTTTCGGTTTCAACACATACTCAAAAATTAAAAAAAATCTTTGATTTTTTACCCGAACACCAGAATGATGTCGAAATTACGTTCAATAATTTCTCATCTTCTTATTTTAGAAGGATGGATGGATCAGTCTATCTGTCAAAAAAAGACGACACCATTTTACGAATAACCATAAAAGATATCCGATTCAAGGCTTCTGGAATTTATAACGCCTCTTTTGACCAAAACATTAATGTGGATTCAATTGAGCTTGATCAGTTAAAAACTATTTTAACGCTTAATTCAAAGGATGAAATCCAAGGACAATGTAACTTCATTGCCCCAAAAATAAAGTCAAAAAACAAAAAGATCCTTTTGGATTCAGACTTTATCGAGTCGGTTTTTAAATTGTCTGATAATTTTTATCAAATTGATATCCCTTCGTTCAAACTCAATTATCCTAATGGGTCTGTGGCAATTTATTTTGCAAACGATCAAATCAAAAAAAAATCAAACATACACTTTATTGGAACCAATATTCATATCAATAAGGCAAAAGAGATGTCATTATTGTTTTTCAAAAACAATAAGATCACCCGAAGTTTGTTTCAAATTCTGAATAACGGCAGAATTCCCAAAATTGATGTCTCGTTTCAAGGCAATGGCTTTAAAGATCTTTTTACCGGGAACCACTTAAAACTTAAAGGAACGATTGACAACGGTCTGGTAAATATTCCGAAAACAAATTTGGTTGCCTCACATGTGTTTGGGGATGCCCATATTCAAAATGGCATTCTGGATATCAATACAAACAAAGCAGTTATTCAAAGTTCAGTCATTGAAAAAGGACGTCTCAGCGTCGACCTTTTAAATTATGAGGATCATCCGTTTCAAGGAGAGTTTTTACTTGACGTTGATCTTACAATGATGCCCCAAACCTTGATATCCCTTTTACCCAACACACTATTGGCCAAAGAATTATCAATGGTTCATGATGTAAAGGGGCGATCAAAAGCCAAATTAAATCTTTCTTTGGAAACAATATCCCATGCTCTCAAGGTTCAAATCACTACAGCTGATTTTTCTGTCACAGGCAATTATGATCGGATTCCAGGTGTTATTGCCCTTGAAAACTTAAGGTTTGAATATAAACCTGATAACATACGCCTCAATGGTCTCACAGGGATGATAAACAACAGCAGGATTTATGATCTGAATACGGTGCTTGATTTTAAGGATCAAGCAAGGATAAGCATCCGGTCAGGCTCTGGTATAATCAACCTGGAATCAATGATCCCCTGGTTGATGTCCTATAAAAAAACCAGAGAGATGCTTTCTTGTGTCAAAAACGGAGGCGGTAAGCTACAAATCACCTCAATGGATCTATCCGGCCCCATATTAAAACCGGACCAATGGAAATATAATATTACCGGTAACGGTTTTGGAATTGATATCACAACACAGTGGAATCAGGACCAAATAGAAAACCTGTCCTGCCAATTTCAGGTATCGGATAATTTTTTAAATTTAAAAAAAATTCAAGCGACAATAAGAAACCTGTCGTGGATGGAACACTTTATTAAAAAAAAACATTTTGATAGTATTTTGGTTCCATTTGATTTGGAAAACGGCTATTTTCATACCGACACAAAGCAATCTTTTTTCAAAAGTAATCTTAACTTCACGACAGGACCTAAACTCTATATTGATCTAAAAGGTAAAACCCTTGATTTATCGGCCTTAAATACCATTACGTTTCTTGAAGAAGGAGTCTCAAACGCTTGTATAACGTTTAATCACAATACAGAAAAGCCCTTGTTTGATTTTAATGGGATTTTAAATACAACAACATTAAACAAAATTGTTATACCGGACAGTTACTGGGCAAAAAAAATCAATACCCTAACTAAAGGGCAACCCACATTAATACATACGGATAAAAATTCCAATTTACACATCATCACCCGGCAAATAAATCTAAATTCACCCCTGTCTCACTTCGGGACATTCCCGTTATACAATCGTCTGTTACCAGCCAAGCCAATTTATTTTAAAGCAGATAGACTGGTTACTGAGAAACTGACCTTTACACAAATCGACACCAAGGTTTCTTTTGAAAAAGAACATTTACACATCAACTTGAACACCGCTTTCTTATGTGATTTAAATACAAAAGGGTATATTAATTTAAAACAAGAGTGCATCGAAGGTGCCTTTTCGTTTGAGGCCCATAACAAGGCCAATATTCAAGATCTATTGACCTGTCTTTTTCAAAAAAATGACTTGATTGATGGTCGGTATTCTTTAACCGGTAATATTCTATCAAATAGTCCTTCAAAAGACTTATTAAATCAATTAACCGGTTCATTCAAATTAATCGCTGAACAAGGACGCATTTACAAATGGACACTTCTTTCAAGAATTCTTTCTGTTTTAAATGTTTCAAAACTTTTCAAAGGGAATATACCCAATGTTACACAAACAGGGTTTGCGTATAAAAATATTTCCATTGAAGCTGATATCAAAGACAGCAGGATTCACCTGACCAAAGCCATAATTGACGGGAAAGATATGTTGCTGATATTCAATGGGTGGATTGACCCTGCAAAAGATCAAATGGATCTGACCTGTCTTGTTGCTCCGTTTAAAACAGTTGATCTTATTGTTGAAAAAATTCCTGTTATCAATACGCTTCTTGGCGGACGGCTCATATCAGTTCCGTTAAAAGCCACTGGAAAACTTTTTGATCCTGTTGTTACCCTTTTACATCCGTCTGCAGTGAGTGACGGCCTTATCAATATAATGTCCAATATTTTAAACACTCCTGTCAAATTATTGGATAAACTATCCAAAGAGTGATCATGAAAATAATGGATTCATTTTCCAATAATACTAAAAAAATCGGACCTCCTTTAAATATGGCGATAAAATACTTAGCCTATCAACCGAGAACTGTTTATGAAATACAAGAATACCTTAAAAAAAAAGGGATCAATGAAGATTTTATAAAAAAAATTATTGAAATTTTATTGGAAAAAAAATATTTAGATGACAGGTATTTCGCAAAATTTTTTATAGAAACCAAGGCAAAACACAAACCAAAATCGAAATTCGCATTTCGATATGAACTCAAAAAAAAAGGGATCAACCCGTCAATCATTGACGCTGTTTTAACGCACTATGATGATCAGGATCTGGCATTAAAGTCGGTAAGACCAAAAATAAAAACATGGCACAGACTTGATAATAAAACATTTAAAAAAAAGATGATGAATTTTTTGCGGTACAGAGGGTTTAATTATGATATATGCCTGGCAACGCTGACCCATTTTATAGAATCAAGAGACTGAATGAAAGAGAGCCAAAATGGAAATTAAATTTATTGCTGTAGGCGGAACCATCGACAAAGTATATTTTGATTCGTTAAGCAGATATGAAATAGGAGAATCCAATATTAATGATATTTTAAAAGATGGAAGGATAAATTTTAAATACAAGGTGTCTTCCATATTAAAAAAAGATTCTCTTGATATGACGGATCAAGACCGGTTAATCATCCATCAAGCAGTACAAGCCGAAATTAATGACAAAATCATCATTACCCACGGCACTGACACCATGATTGAAACAGCAAAAGTGCTGGCCGACATTAAAAACAAGGTCATCGTCCTGACCGGTGCCATGGAGCCTGCAAAATTCAAATCCAGCGATGCAATTTTCAACATCGGTTTTGCTGTTGCCGCAGTTCAAACCTTACCCCATGGGGTTTATCTTGCCATTAGCGGCAAAATTTTTACACCTGATAATGTAATGAAAAACAGGATCTTAAAACAATTTGAGGAAAAAATGTAATTTTATAAGAAATAAAATACATACTTTTATAACTAATTTTTCCAAAAATGCATAAAAATTTAAATTACCTTTTGTATCAAGAATAAAACAAAATCCCATCACACTGCCCTGAAAAAAGCCAAAAACAAACTTTGATAAGCTTATTTTTTCTATCCCATATAAAATTTTTTCATACGATTTATCATACAGTCAACCAATGTATTTAAATGGCACAATTTATGCTCTAATTAATTTAAGAAATTTAAAGAAAAATTTAATATAGCTATAGCTATGAAAAAAGAGGATGCTTTTTGTGGGCAGAAAAAGAACCATTGATAGACGAAAAAACAAAAGATACAAGGCTGAAGAAGGTGCTTACGCAGCCATAAGCCCAAATTCCAAAAAATTAGGACAGATAATTGATATCAGTATGGGCGGTCTTACATTCAAATATATTGATACAAATGCGGATGATAATGAGAATGAAAATCTTCCGGAAGAAAAGATCTTTTTAAGCAGCATGGGATATTATGTAGGCGATCTTCCTTTTAAGATTGTTTTAGACTATGAAATAAAAAATGCACCCTCATTCAGTTCAATGAAAATCAGAAAAATGCATGTACAGTTTACCGACCTAAGTTTTAAACAGCTTTTTGATCTGGATTATTACCTTAGAAATAATGTTTCCGGACAAATAAAGAAGCTGCCCCCGCAATACAAATCTTAATTCATATAACAATTGCCTTCCTCTTATAAATCCATTTAAAAATCAATTTTTATTGCTTATGAGTTTCCTGTTTAATGTAAATTATAGCGCTTCTATTGTTATTCAGATATTTTTTTGCAAGCAATATCAAATCATCCCTGGTGATGGATTTGTAGTCATCCGTCATATTCCCGGACCAATCAAATTTTTGTGGATAATTTGAAGAATTGGCCATGACGGAATTTAACCAGTAAGAATTAGTTTTTCTAAGAACTTTCAGATGATTTATAACCGGTTTTAAGGCAAGATCCATCTCTTTTTTTGAAATACCGTTTGCGGTTACGGCATTAATAATATCTTTAATTTTATTGAAAACGAATTGATGACTATCATTTTTTACACTGACAACCATATGCAGTATGCCATAGCCATTAAAGCTCATCGAGGGATCATTATACACATAAGGAGAATATGTTTCACCAAGTTCCTCTCTTATAACGATTCTCAATCTTTCTGAAAGAACTCTGGATAAAACAGATAGCCTGCGAGTTTGCCTGATATTCCAAAAATCATCCGTTGGGAATGCGACATGAACAACGCCTGTATCAATTTTTGTATCCATTTTCAGTTCAAGATGTTCACCTTCCGGGAAATATATTTTACCTGTATTGATTGATTTAATAGGAAAACTTTGTCTTTTTTGAATCGCTCCAATATAGGTTGAAGCAAGATTTATTATATTTTCAACATCAAAATCTCCAATAATGGATATTTCAACCGGTGAACTTTTAAAATATGAGGTCAACCAATCTTTAATATCATTCAGGGTATACTGATTAATCGTCACGGGCCGGGGCAACCCAAACCGGGTATCGTTTCCGGCAAGAAAAAGATCTCCTGTTGTCCGCATAATGCCTTCAGGTGTTCGTATGCGGCTGTCATACTGCTGTTGATACCTGGTTTTCGCTATATCCAGAGCTTCAACCCTGAATCCTGGATCATTAAGATAATGATAGATGAGTTGAAAAACAAGTTCAGCTTCTTTAGGGTTAGCAGACCCGGATAAAGAAAAATAATTTTCATTGATCTTGAATCCCATCGTGACCTCTTTGCCGGCCAGGGCTTGGTCCAACTCATCCGTATCAAGCTTTCCTAATCCGCCTGACTGAAGCACACGCTCAGTAAGTAAGGATAAACCCGGTTTTGAAACAGGCACTGATTTTTTTCCCTGGCCAAAACAAACCTTAAAAAGAATTTCATTTTTTTTAAAATCTGTTTTTTTTAAATTTAATCGAATATTGTTTTTAAAATCAATAACCGTGATACCAAGATCTTTAACATTATCTTGCCTTGACTTGATGCCGTGTTTAGAAAACGGCAATTCAAGATATGGGAATTTCTTGGATTCAGGATCTTTATACAGTGTAATTTTATCGTTGTAACTGTTCTTATAAACATCAAGAATGTTTGCTTCAGGTGCCTGCGTATCTATATGGGCATTGCCTGATACAAGCACAAGCCGGTGATCTTTTGCCCATGTCTCTTTTAGCGCGTTATGGGCATCCTGTAATGAAATTGATTCAATATAGGGCTTTAAAAAATCCATTCTCTGTTTCGGAGATAACAGCAATCTTTTTTGATTTATAGCTGTCAAAATTTTTCTGGAAAGATCAGGACTTTTTTGTGATTCTGCAAGATTTTGCTGTTTTTCAAGCGAGGAAATGAAATCCGCCTTGACTCTATCCAGCTCCGTTTGCGTAAAACCAAATAAAAGACCCTGTCTCAAGGTTTTTTCAATCTGATGAAGACCCTGTTTCCACCTATCGGGTTGACAAACTGCACTAATGGCTGATAGTGACAGGTGACGCAAATATTTTCCTGAAAAAACAGATGCTTCTGAAAAATCTGCCGTTTGCTTGCTGACCATTCTCGATAATCGATTCTGCAATATGGAATCTGCTATATGGTTTAACGTTCTTTTTTTCAGGAGATCCGGGGTTTGTGTTTCAAAAGGTTCCCAGGAAATTGTTTCAATTGTGATATCAGTACTGCCGGCTTCGGGCTCATAATGATAAAAAGATTTTACCCCTTTATGTTCTTCCCATTTGGTTAATAAAGAATGTTTCAAAAAAAAAGTGCGGGGTTTGAGTTTGGAAAATCTTTTGGTTATCATGGAAAGAACCGTTTGCCTGTCAAAGTCACCCACAACAATCAACACCATATTATCAGGCCGATACCACTGGTCATAATATGCGTTCAACAATTTTCGATCTGCTTTTTTTATGACACTGTCGATCCCAATTGGTAATCTTTCAGAAAACAATGAACCCGGCAGTTCAAATGCCAGTTTTTTTTTAAAGGTACGGTACGATACCGAGTCTCGTTCCCTTTTTTCCGCCATAATAATGCCGCGTTCACGATCAATTTCAGCATCCAAAAGCAGTGCCCCCTTTGCATAGTCCTGTATGACGACAAAGGCATCATCCATTTGCTGATAGTCTGCGCTGGGCAAAGACAGATCATAAACCGTATTAAAAAAAGAAGTATGGGCATTGGCATCCGAGCCGAAATCCATACCAATAGATTGGAAATATTCAATTAATTCACCTGGCTTATAATGTTCTGACCCGTTAAACAACATATGTTCCAGATAATGGGCAACACCTTGTTGCTCATTTGTCTCATGCATGGAGCCGGCAAAAACATTCAGATGAACGTTAACCCTGTCTTCTGGTTTGGAATTCTCCATGAGGATATATTGGAATCCATTGGAGAGTACTCCATAAACAATTGCAGGATCAGTTTGCATGCTGTTATCGGGATCAATAACAATATGTCTGGGGGTAACACACGAAGCTAAAAATAAAAATCCTAAAACAATAATTTTAAGAGTACTATTGCGCCTTATCACGATACCCTTTAATTCAAAAATTCAGGATCATAATTGATTTCACACTGTTTTTTTAATTCAGCCACCCATGCCTGAAACGATTGGGCCTGTTTTCTCCAGATAATTTCATCTTTTACACTGTTAATATTTTCTGAAATTTCAGATTCTTCGGGTAATTGTCGTTCTTTTAAACCGATAATACAAAAACCGCCTGAAGTTTTAATTATTTCAGGATAAATTGTGTTATTATTATTCAATGAAAAACTTGCCTGGATAAATTCAGGAGAATTACCTACTCCTTCGACATTGCCGTTTCTTATAAATAATTCCGTGGATTTAATGTTTAGTTTATGGTCATTCGCCAACTTATCCAATATTTTTTTTACCGATTTTTCTGTATCCAGTACTTTGGTGTCTGATTTTTTTATCTCAAGGGCTTTGGTGAGATACAACTGAGCATCTTCTTTTGCCCGTGCTGTTTGCATTTTTGTCTTAAGCGCTTTTCGAACCCTGTCTTTTACAATATCAAGTTCCTGAACAACAGGATCAATCTTTTTAACCACCTTGATCAAATAATAAGAGTCACCAAATTGTTTTACATCACTGATATCACCCAGAGGAAGCTCAAAAGCAGCCCTTGCAAAGCCTTTATTATCAGCCATATTAACCCCTTCTCCAAGGATACTGAACTCTTTGGTTGTAATGATGTTTTGCTTGGCGATAAGGGCGACCTGTTCTAAATCGTCTCCGTCAATCACGGCATCAAATGCTTCCCCGGCTTTATCGTAAGTTAAATTCTGCAGTTTTTGTTGTTTCAGCTCTTTTTTGATTTTTTCCGAACTCTGGGCCAACGTTTTAGTGGAAGCATCAAATTTGGCTATGATTTTAATGATATGCCAGCCAAATCGAGTTCGCACAGGAGTACTTATTTCACCGGCCTTCATAGCAAAGGCCTTGTCAGCAAAAGGTTTCACCATACTTTGTTTTTCAAACACACCCAGGTATCCTCCGTTCTCTTTTGAAGGCCCTTCTGAATATTGTTTTGCAAGCTGTTCAAAATCCTGTCCTTCATCAACAGCCTTCACATATATTTCCCGGGCTCTTTTTTCTGTTGCCTTAACAACTTCTTCTTCGGCATCTTCATTGACTTTAATTAAAATATGCCTGGCTTCAATTTTTTGTGGTATTTTAAATTGTTCCTGGTGTTGTTCGTAATACTCTTTAATATCGGATTCTGTGACACTTACAGTATCTTTATAATCTTCAGGAGAAAATTTCAAATACACTGCCTTGATTTTAGGCTCAGATTTATATTGATCTTTATTTTCGATATAAGACGCTTTGACCTGGTCTTCATCCGGGTTAATATCGGAATAGCCTTTAGGATCAAACAGCAGATAATCAACTGCAATTTTTGTATTTTGAAATAAATACCAGTTCCTTGCTTCAAGGTCTGATACATTCACCGCACTCAGCACCATATCTTTAATCTTTTGCTGTCTAATTGAATTGATTTGAAGTTCTTCAAAAATTTCAGGATTCAAAGAATTCAAACTTAAGACTTTTTTATACTGATCTAAATCAAATTTCCCATCTTTTTGAAATGCTTTAATTGAAAGCAGAATTTCTTGAAGTTCTTTATCAGAAACATTAATCTTTAGTTTGTCGGCCTGGGCTAAAATTATTTTTTGTTCAATTAATGAATCAAGCGCCTGTTGTTTTACATTAAGTGCTTTCAGAATATCATCATTTAAATTTTTTCCAAATCTTGCCCGCATTTGATCAACAATCGACTTATATGCCTGCTGATACTCCTTTATGGTAATCGGGTCATCATTGATAGTTGCAATTGAATCATTTCTTTTTGTTCCGAATGATCCCACACCGAGAAACACAAACACGATAACAATGATCCCAAGAAATAATTTAATGATCCAGTTTCCGGTATTTTCACGCAAGTAACGCAGCATCAATATTCTCCTTAACTCTCCTGTAAAATAAAACTCATTATGATTAAACAAAATGTATTATAGTAGCTTTTCATAAAAGCCTGTGTCAAGATTATTATTAAATGAAGAATCCCTGCCAGGATGGCAGGGATTTTAAAAGAACCCGGAAAATATTATAAATTACATTGCCTTCATCAATAAAACAAAAATAATAATGCGAACTTTTTACCTGGACTGGCTTCAGGTATGTTTTTTCCGGTTTTCTTATTGTGCAAGGGTTTGTATGAAGAACAAGACTCCATGGCCAAAATAATATGAACAAGACCGAAGTGCGATTACCCCGGTCTTTTCTGTAAAAAATATAATTGATATCCTTTTGCATTAGTGGCTTTTGGAATCATTATACAATTGATTGAAACTGTTAAAACCTTCTTTGTTCTGACTTGTCCAGGTCAGGTTTTATATTTTATACAGGATTAAAAATCATCAAACGACTCATTTTCATCAAAGGGTATAATTTGATTCGATTTTATTTCTTGTTTACTGGTAGCCGTTATTTTGTTTTGATTTAAGCCAATAGAATGAGATTTATAAGAAAAGGAGGGTGCTTTTTTTTTGTTTATCAAAACATTTGTCCTGTCTTCTTTGCCGCTCACCAAAAGAACAAGATCAGCCACATAATCCCTTAGTTGTTCTGCCTGGGAACTCATCTCTTCTGATGCGGAAGCGGATTCTTCAGCATTGGTGGCATTTTGTTGAACCACTTTGTCCATTTCGTAAATAGCGTTATTGACCTGATCAATTCCATCAGACTGGTCTCTGGATGCTTCTGAAATTTCAACAACCAGATCACCAACCTTACTGCTGATTTCAGCCACATCCCTAAAAGAATCGCTGGTTTTTAAAACTATTGCTGATCCATCGCTGATTTTTTTTACAGTATCTTTAATCAACTCTGCCGTATCTTTTGCAGCATTAGCAGCCCGCATGGCAAGATTTCTGACCTCATCTGCAACGACGGCGAATCCTGCTCCGGCTTCGCCTGCACGAGCAGCCTCAACGGCAGCATTCAATGCCAGAAGATTTGTCTGAAATGCAATTTCATCAATTGTTTTGATGATCTTGGAAGTTTCTTCACTTGCTTTTGAAATATCATTCATGGAAAGAGTAAGTTGTTTCATTGATTCATTTGCCTCAGTAACGACATGATTTGCCTGTTTCATGAGACGGTCGGCATTGCTTGAATTTTCAGCATTTTTCTTTGTCATTGAAGACATCTCTTCTATTGATGCAGAAGTTTCTTCAATAGAGGATGCCTGCTGGGAAGAGCCCTCTGCAAGGGACTGGCTGGCAGAGGATACCTGAATCGAAGCTGATGCAACCTGGTTAGCCCCTTCTTCCATTCCGTTGATAATCCTGTTGATTGGATTCACAATTGACTGTGTAATTAAGAATATTATTGCTGCAATAATAATAACGCAAACAACACCGATAATAATGCTTGTGTTACGCATCTGATAAACCGGAGCAAAAATTTCAGCATTGTCTGCTGTTGACGCAACTATCCAACCCAAATTCGGTTCTTCTGCAAATGCAACTGTTTT
This sequence comes from Desulfobacula phenolica, assembly GCF_900105645.1. Lineage (NCBI taxonomy): Bacteria > Pseudomonadati > Thermodesulfobacteriota > Desulfobacteria > Desulfobacterales > Desulfobacteraceae > Desulfobacula > Desulfobacula phenolica. The sequence continues at coordinate 89,335 of NZ_FNLL01000007.1, forward strand.
ATTAACACCTTCAAAGCTATAGTTTATCAGCCCTTTTTTTTGTTTCAGCATTTGGCGGCCGAAATCATATTGACTTATATCCAGTGTTAATATCTTTGATTTATCCGGATGGGCCAGTATAATTCCCTCATTACTGCTGATATATGCATATCCTGTTTCTCCGACTTTTTCGGAATCAACAAATTCTTTTGTAAAGTGATTCAGGTTAATGGCTCCAAAAAGCACACCTACTATGGTGTTGTTTTGTTTGACCGGAGAAGAGATGCAAAAGACCGGATTTCCTGAAACCTTGCTTTTTATTACCTCTGAAACCGATATATTTCCTGATAAAGCTTCTTTAAAGTAACTTCGATTTGAGACATTCATTGATCCTATCATGCCGGTTTCAGATGACGCTATAATAATGCCTCCGGGATCAGCTATGGATATAAGTTCAAAAAACGTATTGTTCCTTTTGATTTTTTCCAAACGACGGTTTGCTGTGCTTTGTATGCTTTCATCTTTTGATGATGGGTTTGAAGCATCTGCGAATATAGTTTCTTCACTGAAATTATTTAGATCATTTTTCCGTTCCATGATCCAATTGCCAACTTGCTTTGAAATTGAACCGGATACATATTCCAGCTGGCTTGCAATGGAATTTTCCAGGGCCTTGCTGGATTTCATGTATGAAAGAACCGACATCAAAATCAAACAAAGTATGGTTGTTGTCACAGTTGGAAGAAGGAATTTGTACTTTAAGCTGAGTTTCATGAGGAATTTCCTTTAATTTGTTTTGATAACTGTTATTTTAACTATTTCATTTAACTTTTTTACTCAACTTTTGGACTTAAGCTTTAGTGGACGGGTTCAGGCTTGTTTTATTGTAATCTTTATTAAAATATCATCAAACCTGCAAACAAAGTGCAATAATGCACGCCTGACTCCATCTGAATTTTGCCAACTCAGAAAGTTGAGTTTTTATTAACATTAGTCATTAATTTTCATAATCGGCAGTAAATATAAAATTGTTTATATCTCAGGTTGTTATACAACTTGTCCAATCGGGTAGGGTGTAACAAACATATGACTGCCTTGAAAATGTAAATAAATTAAACTCCTTTTATATTATACTGTTGCAAGAGACGGTAAATATGACCTCTTGAAAGCCCGGATATCCGGCAGGTTTCCTTAATGTTTCCTTGTGTGACCGATATCAGATTCTGAATATATGCATGTTTTGTGTTTTCAATATGATCTTTTAGCTTTGGGATGCTGCCGATTTTTTTTTTGTTTGGAAAAAAAGATGGAGTGTTTTTGTTGGCTTTGTTTTGAGCTTTGATTTTATTTCTGATGTTAACTGCCCGAATATTTTCGGGTAGGTGATGGGGGAAAAGTGTGGTGCCGTCACCTGCCTCGCTGAAGACCAGATCTATTGTATTGATAAGTTCCCGGACATTTCCAGGCCATTCATAAAATTTAAGTTCTTCTGAAAATTCCCTGGACATTGTACAATTTTTTCCGGAAAGATCTTTTTTGCTATTGAGATGATGTTGGGCAAGAGTGATGATATCTTCTTTGCGGTCTTTTAATGGAGGCAGGTGAATATTCATGGAAAATAATCTAAAAAAAAGGTCTTCTCGGAATTTGTTTTGTTTCACCATGGCTGCTATATCACGATGTGTTGCACAAATCAGCCTGAAGTCACTTTTAACTTCTTTTTTGCTGCCAATGGGTCTGAATATTTTTTCCTGAAGTACTCTGAGAAATTTTTTTTGAACATCTAAAGGGAGTTCACCCACTTCATCCAGGAACAAGGTTCCCTTATCAGCCATTTCCATTAAGCCTGTTTTATCAGAATCAGCCCCTGTGAATGCACCTTTTGAATGACCAAAGAGTGTGTTTTCAACAAGATGTTCAGGTAACGAGGCACAGTCAACAACCACAAATTCTTCATGGGATCGTTTACTGTTGTCATGGATGGCCCTGGAAAAAAGCTCTTTACCGGTTCCTGTCTCTCCTGTGATCAGGACAGGAAGATCATTATGGGCAGCCGTTGAAATTTTATCCAGACAGTTTGAGATTAATCTGCTTTTGCCAATAATAGCTGTACAGTTAATAGGTTTTTCCGGGCTTTTTGCCTGTTTTTGCCTGCGATATTCTAATGCTCTTTCTAAAGCAAATTTAAAATTTCTATGGGATTCTCTTTTTGAAATATAATCCCAAGCGTTAGACCGCATTGCCAACTCTGCACCGTCAATATCTTCATCCGCCGTAATAATAATGATTTCCGGAGCCAGTGGGAGCTGTTTTATGATTTCTATAGCGTCCAGGCCATTGCCGTCCGGCAAATTTACATCCAGAAAAACAATATCAATATATTCAGAAATTATTTTATCCAGTCCCTCTTTCAAAGTCAGTTGATAAGATGCGGTATAACCCATTCTATTAAAAACTTTGGATAAAAGTTTACATATCTGTTCGTCATCATCTATGATTAATACGTTAGGCATAATTTTTTTTTATCTAATAAAAATGAATTAATCTCAAGAGTTTTTTAATCTCCCGATATTTCAAAAAGTTAGTATTATTTGCTTTCATCTAAAACAGACCTTATCGTTTCTGTAAATTTCGATTTGATAATAGGCTTAAACAGCAGTCCTTTTACTCCGATTGACCTGGCTTTTTCCGGACTTATCTGTTCGCTGAACCCGGTACAGATGATGACGGGAAAACCGGGAATGGTATCCATAATTTTATGTGCAAGCAGATCCCCTGTCATGTCCGGCATTGTCATATCCGTAATAACCAAATCAAACCGGTCAGGATTTGCGCTTATAAGCTCTACCGCCTTCAGGCTGCTATCTTGTGTCTCTACTTTATATCCTAGCCGTTCAAGCATTGTTTTTTCAAGCCTTAAAACCTGATGTTCATCATCCACCAGAAGGATTCTTTCATTTCCCCGGGCATGAATCAATTTTTCTGCTTGAGGGTCAGAGATGAATCTTTGTTTGAGAGCAGGAATATACACATCAAAGGTGCTGCCCTCACCCGGGCTGCTTGTTACCTTGATTTCCCCTTTGCAGCTTTTTACAATCCCCTGGACAACAGACAGTCCTATTCCTGTTCCCTTTCCCTTGGATTTTGTAGTAAAATAAGGATCAAATATTTTTTCTAAAGTCATTTTGTCCATACCTGTTCCGGTATCACTGACAGAAAGCCAGATAAAAGGTTCAACGAAGGGTTTGCCACAAGGAATGAATTTTTCATGGAAGAGATCCGTTTTTTCTGAATTTTTAAGCTTTATGGTCAATGTTCCTCTTGAATCTTGTATGGCATGGTAGGCATTGGTAATTAAATTCATGGCCACCTGATGGATCTGTGTCGGATCAGCCAGAATCATAAGGCAATCAGGATCAATCTCTTTTTTGATTTTTATTGATGTCGGAATGGTTGAGCGGATCAGTTTTATCACTTCCTTGATAATTAAATCCGGTTTTAACGGCCTTACCTTTTGATCTGTCTGGCGGCTGAATGTCAGTATCTGTTTCACAAGATCTTTTGCCCGTCTTGCCCCGATTAAGATTTCATTTACACTTTCCTTATACTGACTGTCCTGTGGAAAGTCTTCAACCAGCATTTCCGCATACCCGATAATTGGAAAAAGGATGTTGTTGAAGTCATGGGCAATGCCGCCTGCCAGCGAACCAATTGCCTCAACCTTCTGAAGTTGTTGAAGTTGTTTTTCCAGCTCTTTTCTTTCATGTTCCGCTTTTTTCTGATGAATTAAAATCATTACATTTGTAATCAATGCTTCAATTTGTTTTACGTCTTCTTTGGTATACTCATCGGGTTTGTTTGCCACGACTGTAATAAGCTCAATACCATCTTTCCCAACGGTTGGGACTGAAAGAAATCGTTTTATCCTCACATGGCCTTCGGGCAATCCTGATTTTTCTTCATGTTTTGCCGCATAATCATTTATGATGAGAGGTGCTTTTTTTTTGATTGATTTTGACCAGAAACCAGCAGTTTTGACGGGAAATTTAATTGGGTTATCAGTTACATTGCACTCAATCATTACTTCCGGAGAAATCGAATATAGAGTCATTTCACTTTCATCATGATTTAAAAATCCGATATAAGCATATGGACTATGGGTAATGTTTTCAATCTCCGCCAATGCATAATCACATATTGTTTTTAGAGTTTCATTACCCATGCTGGCGATTTTCCAAAGTGCTTCCAGCCTTATTCTTAATTCTTGTTCATTTTTTTGTTTTTTGATAAGTTCTAGTTCTGCCAGTTTGCGTTTGGTAATATCTTCTGTTATCGACAATAATTGGGGTTTACCCTCAAAAGTTATGATGACACCACTATACAGGCCATAAAATATACTCCCGTCTTTTTTATGAAAAACAACCTCTAAGGCATTAACCTCTCCTTGCGTTGTCAATAGCTGCTTTAGATGGTTTCGATCATCAACTGATATAAATCCCAAATCAGATGAGGTGGTTCCGATGGTTTCTTCCCTGGTGTATCCCGTGATCCTGATAAAATTTTCATTTACATCTATAAATTTGCCTTCATCTATCGTGGTGATACCCATGCAAATTGGACTTTTATGAAATATTTTAAAAAATTTTGGGGATGCATTGGACAGATTCTTTTTATGTTCCAATCCTTTGGAAGCTGTTTTTTTAACCGTTTTTTGTAGTTTTTCAGAAACCAGGGCTCCGGCGCAAATACCAAAAGTGATACCTCCATAAGCAGCAGCAAGTCCGACCAAAATGACTCTGCCATCCATCAAAATTACCGGCAGTATGTCAATATACGTCATCACGCCGATCCCGGCGACGACTGCGAACAAGGCCCCCATGGCCATATTTTGAAAGATTGGTATTGTGGATTGGAAATGAGACCGTAAAAATCCGAATAAAAAAGAAAAAGAAAAAAATAACAAAATATTTGGAGCAAGACATTTAAATAAGGCACTCATAACATCCATGATGTTGTCCAGTCTAAAATAATCTATTCAACAAATTAGAATTGTTTTTGTGATTAAAACTATAACTTGTTTGAATTCTAATTAGAGTGTTTTCTCTTATCACTAATTCTATTTATTAGAAATAAAAATTGTAAAAATATAAATTTGATAGCCGAAAGGCCGGATATGAAAATCCTTATCCATGCTAAAAAAAAAGATGAAAATAGCAAAGAGACCTTGGATAAGCGAATCATTCAAATGGTGCTGGATGTTGCCATAAGACATGATTTTCCAAGCATCCGTGTACTGAATGCTTTTTTCTCCTAATGGAGCAGTATTCAAATCGACTAAATCCTTATTGATCTGTCAGGCATAAATGTCCGCTGTTTACATTAGTAATAAGGACCCAAAAAAACTTTGAGGCATATTTTGAAACCGATAAACTTCAAAACAAGGCAAGAAGTCTTATTTTTGTGACAGTCTCATTTTTGCGACAAACCCTAAAGACCAACATATAATCAATAATTTCAATAAATTAACAACCCATAAGATAAGCTATGATATAAATTGTCATATTTTTGTGACAATTTATCAGGTTTGTCAAATTTTGTAACCGATTGAAATAAATCAAAATTTCTATCTGATCACTTTGGCACGGGAATTGAATTAATGTAAATTAGTTTTAGTTGGTTTTAAATTGATTTAAATAATTATTGATAAAATCAAAGTTTAAGTAGAGTTCAACAATCAACATAAAAGAGACCTATGGATAAAATACTTATTCAATAAAACGCAATATAAACATTAAACAGGAGAAAGAACTTGTGGAATCACCGGGCAGTTCAAATCAAGACAATTTAAATCAAACAATTCAGACAACAATCATGAAAACAGGCAAATATCTAACCTTTAACCTTGTGGAGGAAGAATACGGCATTGGTATTCTTAAAGTCAAAGAAATCATAGGGATGATGCCGATCACTTCAGTCCCCCGAACGCCTAGTTTTGTCAAGGGTGTTATTAATTTAAGGGGAAAAGTGATTCCCGTTATTGATCTTAGATTAAAATTCGGCATGGACTCCATACCATATTCAGACCGGACATGTATTATTGTTGTCGAAGTTGATTCAAATGACATGACTGTTCAAATCGGTATAGTTGTGGATTCCGTTTCTGAAGTATTAAATATTAGTGAAGCAGAGATAGAAGAAACCCCGGCCTTTGGAACCAAACTTGATACCACTTATATAATGGGCATGGCAAAGACACAAGGTGGTGTAAAAATTCTTCTGGATATTGATCATGTATTGTCAAATGAAGAATTAATGGGGCTTAAAAAAACTGTCTGATCATTTTTTCAGATCACAAAACAAATTGAAAAAGGAAAAATAAAGATGAAAAAATTTGGCATTGGGATAAAAATTGCTTTGGGATTTGGTCTGCTAATCGCAATTTCATGCATACTTGGAATGATGGCCATTTGGAATATGCATAATGTACAGAATCAAAGCACTATACTGGCCCATGAGTATGTCCCTGAAGTTGATGTCGCGGTAAAAATAAGAGAAGCTGCCAATCAAGTAATGTTCGCAATGAGAGGGTATGGATTTACAGAGGATGAAAAATTTTATAAAAATGCCCAAAAAGCGACGATATCCTTAGAAAATGCTTTAGCAAAAGGCCGCGACCTTGAGGCACAGTCTCCTAATTTAAAAAAGCTAAAAGGTCAGCTTGAAGCTGCCACTCAAGCGTTTGATGAATATAAAAAACTCATTTCTCAAACAGTTGATTTTAATTCTGAATTGGCAAAAAACAGAGACACTCTTAATTCATCTGCTGAAAAATACATGAAAAACTGTGCGCAATTTCTGGACGGACAGAATACGGCATTCAAAAAAAACCTGACCGAACGTCAAAATAAAATCACAATTGTCACGGATGTTGTCGAGTTGGGAGCCCTTGCCAGGATTAACAATTTCAAGGCCCAGGTGTCAAAAGATATGCAACTCATGAAAAAAGCTGCAAATCAGATCCTTGAAACAAACAAAAAATTAGAAACCATAAAACCAATCACCCGGAAACCTGAAAATATCAAACAAATAAATACCATTCAAACCCATGCAAAAAACTATGCTGAAGCCATGGAAGGATATATCAAAACAAATGAGACAAGATATCGCCGGGACATGGATGCGGCTGCCGGTCAATATACCGAAAATTGTGAAGCATTCCTGAAAAGCCAGCACAATGCACTGACAAGAGAAATGCTGGAACGCCAAACAAAAATCAATTTAGCCAATGATATTATTGATCTTGGTAATATTACACGGGTAGGAGTTTTTAAATCCCAGGCATTGCGCAGTCCCAGTGTAATGGAAGATGCATTAAAAAATTTTCAAAAAATTGATGAAAAATTTAACAGTCTTCAAAAGATCACCCGAGATGAAGTTGATCTGAAACGGATTAAAGAGGTAAGTACCGCCGGGAACAATTATCAAACTGCAATGAAGGATTTTCTTAACAACTGGCTTGAATTGCAGCAATTGGCAAACAAAAGAACGGTTGCCGGACTATCGGTTATTGAAGCCTGCAAGACAACTACTGATGCAGGACTGCAGGCAACGGACAAAGTTGCAAAAGACACGGTCTCTTCTCTTGATAATGCGTCGACAATGATGATCGTTGGCTTTATTGCGGCTCTTATGGTCGGTATAGTATCTGCTTTTTTTATCATCCGAGGCATTACACGCCCTGTTAACAATATCACCAAAGGCATGAATGAAGGATCTAACCAGGTTGCTTCTGCCGCAATTCAGGTGTCTTCTGCCAGCCAATCACTTGCAGAAGGCGCTTCTCAACAGGCCGCAGCCATAGAAGAAACCTCTTCATCCATGGAAGAGATGGCTTCCATGACAAAGAAAAATGCTGAAAATGCATCCCAGGCCGATAATCTCATGAAAGAGGCCGGTCAGTTTGTAAAACGCTCCAATAACTCCATGGCGAAACTGATACACTCCATGGAAGATATCTCAAGTGCCAGCGAAGAAACGTCCAAAATCATCAAAACCATCGATGAAATCGCTTTTCAGACAAACCTGCTGGCCTTGAATGCAGCTGTTGAGGCTGCCAGGGCCGGAGAAGCAGGGGCCGGGTTTGCCGTTGTGGCCGATGAAGTCAGAAATCTTGCCATGAGGGCTGCGGATGCAGCCAAGAATACGGCTGAACTCATCGAAGGAACGGTAAAAAAAGTAAATGACGGCTCCGAACTGGTGTCCACGACAAATGAAGCCTTCAGCCAGGTAGCTAAAGCTGCAGCCAAGGTAGGGGATCTTGTCACGGAAATATCAGAAGCATCCAAGGAGCAGTCCAATGGGATTGAACAGGTGAACAATGCCATTGCGGAAATGGATAAAGTCGTTCAGCAGAATGCCTCAACTGCCGAGGAATCCGCATCAGCAGCTGAAGAGATGAGCGCCCAGGCAGAACAACTCAGGGATTATGTTGGTGACCTTGTTATGCTGGTAACCGGTGATAAAGACCAGACTATTGCGTTGCCGGACAAAAAACGGGTAAAAGCCATTTCTTATACATCGAATACAATCAATGCAAAAAAAAGCAAACGCATTGGTCATAATCCAAAAGAAATAAGGCCTGAACAGGTTATAACATTTGATGAAGAGAATGCGTTTGAAAATTTTTAATTCTGTACAGCAAACAAAAAGGCAGGTATTGCCTGCCCTTTTAACTTTTAAATTTATGGTATTATAAATTATCGGGTTGTGACCATGAAAGGAAAGGATATGCACATCAAGCAACGTACTGATGAATTAACTGAAACGTTATCTATTCCATCATTTGAGGAGCTTTTTGATATCTCAAAGATACAGGATGCATTTACCAGACCTAAAGGATTATCAAATTGTATTCAATCCGATGCCGTGCTTGGAAAATCACACAAAAAAAAACCTTCAATCCGGCACTGCTTGAATACCGGACTATGGAATCCAGATACAGGTATCAATATCGATGAAAACCATATTGCCAAATGGCTGACTGATCAAATCAAGAATGATCACACACACAAAACAAAAATAATGGCATGTGTGAAACGAGTTGGGGCTGATCAGGAAGAATTTAAAAAGGCACTTGAAAAAGTCACCATAATGCCGTTGGAGCAGTTTGAACAAGTTAGCGAGTCCTTGTTTTTAATTACAGATCAATTATCAGAATTGGCCTGTCAAAAATCAGAACTAAAAAAAATTGTCTTAAAGCAAAAGCAAGCTGAAGATCAATTAAAGGTGTATAAAAACCATCTTGAAGAACGGACTGCTGAATTAGAAAAGGCCAATCAACTCCTGAAAAAAGAAATTGCTCATGCAAAAAAGATAGAAAAAGAACTGAAACAAAAAAATGAATATCTGTCCGTACTTCATGATACATCTCTTGGAATGTTCAGCCGGCTGGATTTATCGAAACTCTTAAACTCTATTATTAAAAGAGCATCCGATTTAACTCAAATACCGGATGGGTTCATACAAATTTATCACCCCTTGGAAAATATTCTGGAGATCAAGTCTGGCTGCGGCAAGTATGCAGGATTAATCGGCAAAACCTTAAAGACTGGTGAAGGTCTTTCCGGAAAAGTGTTGGAAACCGGGGAATCCATACTATTAAACGATTATCAAAACTGGATAGGAAAAACGTCTGATCCTCAGTTTGATTTTGCCACATCAATTATCGGAGTCCCCTTAACATCAGGATCAAATATCGAAGGAACCATTGGGCTAAGTCATCATGTAAACGGCAAAAAAATAGGGTCTGAAACCATCTTAATTCTGGAGCATTTTGCCGAACTTGCCTCCATTGCAATTGATAACGCAAATTTGTTTAAAAACATAAAAAAAGAGCTTGAACAAAAAACAATTCTTGAAAGCGAACGTCAGGAGATGGAATCAATGCTGAGGCAATCTCAAAAGATGGAGGCCATTGGTACGCTGGCAGGCGGCATTGCCCATGATTTTAATAATATCTTATTTCCAGTCATTGGGTTTGCCCAGATGATTGATCAAGACCTGCCATACGGCAACCCCATAAAAAGTCAAATCAAAGGAATTTTAAACGGGGCCTGCCGTGCAAAAGAACTTGTTCAGCAAATTTTAACATTCAGCAGGCAGACAGACAAAGAATATCAACCCCTCAGAGTACAGTTAATCATAAAAGAACTTTTAAAGTTATCAAGGTCAACCCTGCCTGCCAGCATAAAAATTTCCAATGATATTCCAAATGATGTGGGTATGATCATGGCAGATCCGACCCAGATTCATCAAATTGTAATGAACTTGATCACCAACGCTTTGCATGCAATGGAGGAAAACGGCGGAGAGCTGACGGTTAAACTCAGAGAAGTTGATTTTGAAAAAAATACGGTTCCTTCACCGGATCTTGCACCTGGTTCATACATTTGCCTTGAAGTAACCGACACGGGTATCGGGATGGATGAAATCACAGTAAAAAGAATTTTTGAACCTTATTTTACAACCAAGGAAAAAGGCAAGGGAACAGGTTTAGGGCTTGCCGTGATTCACGGCATTGTAAAAGATTATCACGGGAAAATTATTGTTCAAAGCTCCCCTGATAACGGCACCTCTTTTTTTGTTTACCTCCCCTGCCTTCACAACCCAAGAAATCAAATTGTTCACAATATTCAACCAAGCCATAAACTCAATGGCAATGAACGTCTTCTTGTCGTTGATGATGAAATCCCTATCACTATCATGCTTAAAAAGATACTGAGCTATTTTGGTTACCAGGTCAGTTCTTACAGCAACAGCATTGAGGCCCTTGAGGCATTTCGCAATTCTCCTGAAAAATATGACATGGTAATAACGGATATGACCATGCCGAATCTCACAGGAGAAAAACTTATCATGGAATTAAAAAAAATACAGCCCGCCATTCCCGTAATATTATGTACCGGATTCAGCAAAAAAATAGCAGACGGCAGAACGATTAATGTTAAACCGAATAAAATCCTTATGAAACCTGTATTAAAAGACGACCTGCTAACAAGCATCAGGGAAATTTTCGACAGCAGTACAGGTACGGCAATGGAGAAAATTCAATACCATGCGTCATGAATTTGAATCTATTCTTTGTTATTTAAATAAGACACACGGATTTGATTTTTCTGCAAACCGCTATTCCTCACTTGAACGGAAAATAAACAACAGAACTGCATTTTTAAAAATCATGGATGCTCAAAGCTACATCAGGTATGTTGAAGCGCATCCTGAAGAATTAATTACCCTGATAGACCTTTTAACCATAAACGTCAGCCGGTTTTTCCGTAATACCCTGACCTTTGAACTGATTGCAAAAAAGATGCTGCCGGCCATGATTGCAGAAAAAATAAAAACCAATGACCCCTGTCTCAGGGTCTGGTCTGCTGGCTGTGCCGAGGGCGAAGAACCTTATTCCATAGCAATTCTGATAAATGAAATCATGGAAAAAGAAAAAAATGAATTTGATATCAATATTTTTGCAACTGATATTAATAAAAAAATATTACAAAAAGCCCGGGAAGGCATCTATCATTTTGATCAGATTAAAGATATTAAGCATGGACTATTATGCAAATATTTTACCATTAAGGATGACACCTATATCTTGAGTCCAAAAATAAAAAAAATGGTCGATTTTTCTTTTTATAATGTTATTGATCCCAAGACATATGTCCCACCGGAAAGTGTGTTTGGAAACTTTGACCTGGTTCTGTGCAGGAACCTGCTGATCTATTTTAAGGCAAAACGTCAGTCTATTATTTTTGACAAGCTGATTCGATCCCTCTCGCAAAAAGGCTGCCTTGTATTGGGCAAGGCGGAAAAACTGCCTGTCAAATTTAAAAAATATTTTTCCAAAGAGAATAATTATGGTCATATTCATCTAAAATATTCCTAAACAAAAGATATTTCAGAATGCATTAAAGGAGCCTCAATAATGAATCTACTGAACAATCTCACCATTAAAGCCAGGATGCTCCTGGCCTCTGCCGTGATGGTCGTTCTGTTTATTGTGTCGGGTATGGTATCAATACACCAAATAAGGGTATTGGGCCAACTGACATCAACATTATACAATCACCCCCTTAAAGTCTCAAATGCGGCACTCAAGGCCAAGGCAGGAATCATAAGCATGCACAGAAGCATGAAAGATCTGTCAACCGCTCCAACCCCACTGGAAATATCCCGGGCAAGTCACATCGTACAAACAGAAGAAAAAAAAGTGTTTCAGGAACTTTTTACCATTAAATCACTTATACTGGGACAGGAAGGAAAAAAACTGGTTGAAGAAACCATAGAATTATTTGCAGGATGGAAACCCATCAGATTAGAAGTAGGAGAAATGGTTTTTGCCGGAGATACGAATGGTGCCAACAGGATAACCCGTGGAAAAGGAGCCGATTATGTTGCCCGTCTTGAAAGAAAAATGTCAAACCTTACATTCTGTGCCTTTAACAATGCCGAAGCGTTCATGAAAGAGTCCCAAAAAATTGAAAATACCATATTAAAAAAAGCGGTTTTTTTTATTTTTATTCTGATTCTAATCGTTTTGACCATTAGCTTTTTTATCGTTACAAGTATTGTATCAAGCCTGTCAGACTTAAAAGATACGATGATAAAAATCACGGAAACAGGAAAACTTATAAAAGCTGCGATCAAAGGAAACAATGAAATCACGGAAATGTCCAAACACTTTAACGGGCTTGTTGAAAGGCTCAAAGGCCAATTTTGGCATAGCGAAGGCCGCAACAGCCTGAACCGTGAGCTGTCAGGAGAGCTGACCTATAACCGGATATTGATCCAAAGCATAGAATATACTGCCCGATATGTGGATGCCTGCGCCGGGGCGCTTTATATTTTCGATAAAAAAAAGGCGGTGTGCGAACTCAAATCTTCTTATGCACTTGTTGAAACCAAACAATTTTCCAAAAAATTTAAGTTTGGGGAAGGCATTGTCGGCCAGGTGGCATTGGAAAAAAAACCTATTCTGCTGAAAAACATTACCCGGCAGGATGCCCTGGGACAATCCGGAACATTGTGCGAAACGCCTTCAAGCATATTTGTCCTACCCCTTTTTTATGAAGAAACTCTGCACGGGGTTCTTGAAATCGCATCCTTTGAAGAAATAAGCCGGATAAAAAAAGAATTTTTAATGTCAGCTTCTAAAATCATTTCCGTGGTTTTGCATACTGCCTCCCAGAAAGAGCAGATAAAAAGTCTTTTGGAAATATCCCAGGATGCCAATGAAAAATTACAGGTACAGGCTGAAGAATTGCAGGCACAAACCGAAGAATTGCAGGCCATGAATGAAGAATCCCGGCAACAGTCAGAAGAACTCAGAGAGCAAAACCTTGAATTAGAAGCGCAGCAGCAGCAGTTGGAGGAAGCCAGTCGCCTGAAAAGTGAATTTTTATCCAATATGAGCCATGAACTCAGGACGCCTTTAAATTCGGTCAATGCATTATCCCGTGTATTAATTTTGCAGGCAAAGGAAAAGCTTTCCAGGGAAGAAGTCAATTTTCTTGAAATTATTGAACGCAACGGAAAACATTTATTATCTCTTATTAATGATATCCTTGACCTTTCCAAAATTGAGGCAGGGAAAATGGACATCAGCTTGAACCATTTTTCCATAAAAAACCTTATTGAAAATATCATAGAAGGAGTAGAACCCCTTGCAAGGGAAAAAAAATTAAAATTACTAAAAAAGCTGCCTGAAAATCTTCCTGAAATGGAAAGTGATGAGTCAAGAATCTTTCAAATATTGCAAAATATCGTGGCAAATGGGATAAAATTTACTGCGCAAGGCAGCGTGATGATATCTGCCGAAAAGAATAATGATAATATCTGTATAAAAGTAAAAGATACGGGAATCGGCATGTCAGATGCAGATATCATACATATTTTTGATGAGTTCCGTCAGGTTGATGGCGCTTCAACCCGAAAATTTGAAGGTACTGGACTGGGGCTTGCCATTGCCAACAAAGCCGCCAAAATGTTAGGCGGCAGTATCAGTGTAAAGAGTGCAAAAGGTCGGGGCTCAACCTTTACCATAAACCTTCCAGTCAAGTATGCGGAAGCAAAAAATATCATGGACTCCATAGAACCATCTGCTGCCACACCAATTGTAAAAACAGGTATCAAAGCAGACAAAGCCTTTAAAATACAAGGCCAAGGCAGCTTTACACATAAAAATCAAAGACCAAACATACACATGGTCAATGACATAAAAGCTCAACCTAAAGATGTAAACCACCATAAAATTCTTTTAGTGGAGGACAATGATGCCGCAATCATTCAGGTTAAAAAAGCATTAGAAACCATTGGACTGACTGTAAATGTAACCCGAGGCGGGCAACAGGCGCTTGAATATATGGCGAATACGATTCCCGACGGGATTATCCTGGATTTGATGATGCCGAACATTGACGGTTTCAAGGTTCTTGAGAGCATCAGGGGAACCCAAAAGACAAAAAACATACCTGTTTTAATTTTAACGGCAAAAGATTTGACAAAACAGGATTTAAAACGGCTCAGTTCCAATAATATTCAGCAACTTGTACAAAAAGGGGACGTTGACAGGGAAGACCTTCTGCATAAAGTAAACCTTATGTTTGAAGATAGTTGTGCGCCCTTAATTGCAAAAGAGGAACTTACCCCTGAAAATTTTACAACTGACGATTTTACAGATGATGTATTCTGTTCTTTAGAAAAGACACAGAATGTGCCTGTAATTCTTGTGGTGGAAGATAATCTTGATAATATGACAACCATCAAGGCTATCATTCGTGGAGAAAAGACCATAATAGAAGAGGCTTTTGACGGCGAACAGGGATTAAACAAAGCAATGCAATTAATTCCTGATTTAATTTTATTGGATATTTCATTACCAAACATAAATGGGTTAACAGTGGTTAAGAAATTAAAAAACAATGCAAAGACAAAACATATTCCGGTTATTGCCCTGACAGCCCAGGCCATGAAAGGAGATAAGGAAGACATAATCCGGGCGGGTTGCGATGATTACCTTGCAAAACCCATTGATCCGGAACAACTTCTGAAAAAAATCAAAAAACGGCTTTCAAAAACAAATAAGGAGATCGCATGAGCAAGGTATTAGCTATAGATGATAACCCGGATAATTTAATATCTGTGAAAGCATTACTGAGATTATTTATTTCCGACTGTGAAATTATCACTGCAACATCCGGTAGAGAAGGAATACGAAAAGCGATATCAGACCAGCCGGATACCATCCTTCTGGATATTCACATGCCTGAAATGGATGGATTTGAGGTGTGCCGCAAATTAAAGATTTTACCTAAAACCGCCAACATACCCGTTGTGATGCTGACCGCTGTCAAAACCAACACTGAGAACAGGATCAAAGCCCTGGAACTGGGTGCTGATGCTTTTTTGACCAAGCCGATCAATGAAGCGGAACTGGCAGCCCAGGTAAAAGCCATGCTTCGAATTAAAAAAGCTGAAGACATTTTGCGCAAAGAAAAAAAACAGCTTGAAGAGATCGTTCAGCAACGAGTGAATGAACTTGTCATTACAAATGAACAACTGCGAATAGAAATTTTGGAAAGAAAAAAAGCTGCGCTTGAAAAAGAAAAATTTGAGAAACAACTTCAACAAGCCCAGAAAATGGAGGCAGTTGGTGCATTGGCAGGTGGAATTGCCCATGATTTCAACAATATCTTGTTCCCATTAATCGGATTTGCAGAACTCTTAAAAGAAGATATTCCCCCCTCAAGCAATCTTAACGAATCAGTGGATGAAATACTGCACGCTGCCTCCCGGGCAAAGGATCTGATAAAACAGATTCTGTCGTTCAGCCGTCAAATGGACCAGGTAACAACGCAGACAAAAATTCAAACTATTTTAAAAGAAGCCACAAAGCTTTCAAAATCCATCATCCCTTCTACAATAACAATTACACAGGACATTGACAACAATTGCAAACCTGTTTTAGCGGACCCTACACAAGTACACCAATTAATCATGAATCTTGTAACCAACGCTTTTCATGCCATGCAGGATTCCGGAGGCATTTTGTCTGTAATCCTGAAAGAAAGGCCGTTCACTGCCTCCCCCCTTTCAGGCAGAAATATTTCTCCAAAACGGTTTGTCTGCTTAACCATTAAAGATACCGGTGTGGGTATGGATAAAAGTATTTTAAACAAAATTTTTGACCCCTACTTTACGACCAAAGGATTAAACAAGGGTACAGGGCTTGGATTATCTGTTGTCCACGGTATTGTGAAAAAATTAAAAGGAGAGATTATCGTCAATAGCATACCAGGTAAAGGAACTGTATTTGACATTTATTTGCCGGTTTATCAAAAAGAAAGCACTGATACTTTAGAATTCCCTAAACAGGCATTGCCAAAAGGAGAAGAAAGAATCTTACTTGTTGATGATGAGGCACCTGTTATCAAAATTGAAACCCAAATGCTGGAACGGTTGGGATATCATGTCATCTCAAAAAAAAATTCTTATGAAGCTCTCTCATTATTTTCATCACAACCTGATAATTTTGATGTAATCATAACTGATATGACCATGCCGGGATTAACAGGCAAGCAATTGTCCCAAAAAATACTTGATATAAACCCAAACATTCCCATTATCATGTGTACCGGATTTAGTGATAAAATAGACCAAAATTCTGCAGAAAAAATGGGTATCAAAGCTTTATTAAAAAAACCGATCCTATTATCTGATTTGGCCTATACAGTCAAAAACATTCTAAAAAAGACCAAAACCTGTGCGGCATAATAAAACCAAATTTTTAATGGGGATTTTGCTTTTCATTGGCCTTTATATTGTCAGTGCAAAAAATTATCTGTTGTTCCATACTCTGGCCGAGCTTTTTTCAATCGCCGTCATCCTTGGAATGTTCACGCTTATCTGGTATTCACGGTTTACCATTAAAAATACGGCCTTGGTATCTTTAGGAATCGCTTATCTGTTTGTTGGAAGTATTGATCTTTTCCACACACTTTCCTATCAAGGGATGGGAATCATCGATAAAAGCTGGGGAGCCAACCCTGCAACCCAGCTTTGGGTTGCAGGAAGACTTATGGAAAGCATCAGTTTGCTCTTGTTTTTACTTTTCTTTAAAAAGAAAATAAACATACCACTGATTGCAGGAATTTACTTTCTGATCACAATCGTCATACTGACCGCTGTTTTTTCGTTGAAAATTTTTCCGGATTGCTACATTGAAGGTATCGGACTTACTCCATTTAAAAAGACAACTGAATACATTATCTGCATCATCCTCATCTGCACATCAGGCTTGCTTTATAAAAAGAAAAAAAATTTTGCTCCTGATATATATGTGCTTTTTACCGGATCATTGATTTTAACCGTTTGTGCTGAATTGTCATTTACATTTTATATCAGTGTGTATGACTTTTTCAATCTGATGGGCCATTATTTTAAAATCATTTCATTTTTTCTGATTTATCTTGTTTTTGTGAGATCAGGATTAATGTCTGCAGACCAGGCATTGATAGAAAGTGAAAATCATTACAGAAAACTTTTTGAAGGATCAAATGACGGGATTATTCTGTTTGATTTTAACGGCAACATAATGCGGGGCAATTCAAAGATACAGGAGGTTCTGGGATACTCTGAAAAAGAATTTTGTCATATGCAGATCAAAAACATTCATCCTTCATCTGAATGGGACATATCCGACAAACAGATGAAAAATGTAATTGATCAAGGCAAAACAAAATTTGAGTCCAAATATCTAAAAAAGGATGGGACCATTATTGATATTGAGGTCAGCGGAAGCGTTATTGATCGAAAAAAGAACCTGATCTTAGGTATTTTCAGGGATATCACGGATCGCAAAACAGCGCAAAAAAAACTATGGGAATCAAATGAACTTTTTAAAAAAGTATTTAACAGTCAAATTGATGCCATATTTGTATTTACTGCGGGAATGCTTAGGATTGCTGTTGATTGTAACAAAGCTGCAACTGAACTTTTCGGGTATACGAAAAAAGAAATTATCAACAAACCCGCCGGCAAATTTCATGTAAACGAATCTTATTTTAAAAATTTTGAACATCAATTATATTCCGAGACAAACAAAACAGGCGTTTTTCAACTCCATGACTATTGTATGAAGAAAAAAGACGGAACGATCTTTCCCACAGAACATACGGTTCTGGAAATAAAAAACGATTCAGGCAAAAGAACCGGATGGATAAGTATTGTCAAAGACCTTACCGAACAAAAAAAGATGCTGGAAGAAAAAGCCATTTTGGAGACAAAACTTCAACACGCTCAAAAAATGGAGGCAATTGGTACTTTGGCAGGAGGTATTGCCCATGATTTTAATAATATCCTTTTCCCTTTGATCGGTTTTGCGGAAATATTAAAAGAAGATATTCCCAAAGAAAGCCCTTTACAGGAATTAACCGACGAAATCATGACAGCATCGCTTCGGGCCAGGGATCTTGTAAAACAGATCCTGACCTTCAGCCATCAAATGAATCAGGAGATTACCCCCTTAAAAGTGCAATTAATTTTAAAGGAGGTGATAAAACTGACAAGTAACATATTCCCTTCAACCATAAATATTGAGATGGATATTGACGATACCTGCAAAAAAATTCTGGCAGATCCGACCCAGATCCATCAACTCACCATGAATCTGATTACAAACGCTTATCATGCCATGCAGTCATGCGGCGGCACCTTATTTATATCATTGAAGCCGGTAAAATTTAAATACGACACAATCCCGACTGCTGATTTTTTACCGGGTGATTATATCTGTTTGAGTATTGAAGATACCGGTTCAGGGATAAAAGAAGAAATTATGGATAAAATTTTTGACCCCTATTTTACAACCAAAGGTGTCGACAAAGGAACTGGACTTGGATTATCCGTTGTTCATGGAATCATAAAACAGTATAAAGGCGAAATTATGGTTGACAGTATACCGGAAAAAGGAACCTGTTTTAAAATTTATCTGCCTGTAATTGAAGAAACAGAAGAAACAATTGTTAAACCAATACCCAGAGATTTACCCAAAGGGACGGAACGTGTTCTTTTGATTGATGATGAACCCCCTGTTTTAAAAATAGAAAAAACAATGCTTCAGCGGCTGGGATACCATGTCGTGACGGAAAGCAACTCAGCAAAAGCCATAGACTTATTTAAAACCCAATCTGACACCTTTGATCTGGTTATTACAGACATGACCATGCCGGGAATCACAGGCGATATGCTGTCTAAAGAAATAATAAAAATAAAACCGGCGATCCCGATTATTATCTGCACCGGGTTCAGCGAAATCATCACTGCACAAAAAGCCCGTGAAATCGGAATAAAAGAATTCTTAAAAAAACCGGTTGTCCTGTCTGATCTGGCCCTTTCCGTGAGAAATGCTTTAGAACAAAAATAAAAAGCTAAAAAAACTCAAGACAATTCATCTAAAAAGATATCAAGTGCCAACGCATATCGCGACGAAAAAAATTTTACCAGGATATGCCGGAATTGTAACCTTTTTGTAACCCCCCTGTGCTATTAAAATAGTACTGCCTCGGGCAGATATGATATTTCAACTGCCAAGAGCAGACGTGGTATTTCATCTTTTAAAATCGGGTATTTTTCAAAAACTGATGCAATAACGGAAAGATTCTTAATTCTACAATTTTCAAGGAGGCTTTTTCGATGAAACTCAACAGACGAGACTTTATCAAAATTTCAGGAGCCACTGCTGCCGGAGTTGCCGTCAGCGGTCTGGGATTTGATCTTTCACAGGTCAAATCCCATGCCGGCCTGCTGAAAACCCAGTATGCCAAGGAAAGCACAACCATCTGCTGCTATTGTGCAGTGGGATGCGGTGCCATTGTCCACACCAGCAAACGGGGGGACGGCAGGGTTATCAATATTGAAGGTGACCCTGACCATGTCATCAACCGGGGGGCTTTGTGTTCCAAAGGCTCATCTTTGAAACAACTCACGGAAAATGAAAACCGCCTGACCGAGCCCATGTACCGGGCACCCTACTCAAACAAATGGCAGACCGTTTCCTGGGACTGGGCCCTGAACACCATTGCCAACAGGGTCAAACAAACCAGGGATATGACTTTTGAAAAAACCAATGCAAAAGGTCAGACCGTCAACAGGACAACCCGTATCGCTTCTTTAGGATCGGCAGCCATGGATAATGAGGAATGCTGGATCTATCAGGCCTTGATGCGATCATTGGGCCTTGTCTATATCGAACACCAGGCCAGGATCTGACATAGCGCAACTGTAGCGGCTCTGGCAGAGTCGTTCGGACGCGGTGCAATGACAAACCACTGGATTGATATCAAAAACAGTGACTGTATTCTCATCATGGGCAGCAATGCTGCTGAAAACCACCCTGTCGCTTTTAAATATGTCACCCAGGCCATGGAAAACGGAGCAAAACTGATCAATGTTGACCCGAGATTCACACGGACATCTTCAAAGGCGGATATCTATACCGCCTTAAGATCCGGGACAGATATTGCCTTTCTGGGCGGCATGATCAAATACATTTTAGACAACGACCTTTACAACAAAGAATATACGGCAGCCTACACCAATGCCCCCTTTATTGTGGGAAAATCCTACGGATTTAAAGACGGGCTGTTTTCAGGGTATACAAAGAATGAACAAGGCCCTGCCCTGGGAAGTTACGACAAATCCAAATGGGCTTTTGAAATGGACAACAACAAGGTTCCTAAAATGGACCGAACTCTGAGTCACAAGCGATGTGTGTTCCAGCTTTTGAAAACCCACTACAGCCGGTATGACATTGATACGGTCTCCAAAGTTACCGGAACCTCAAAAGAAGATCTTTTAACTGTCTACAAAACCTATGCACAAACAGGAAAAACCGGGACAGCCGGAACCATCATGTATGCCATGGGATGGACCCAGCATACTGTCGGGACCCAGAACATCCGTACCATGGCCATAATCCAGCTGCTGCTGGGCAACATGGGTGTTGCAGGCGGAGGTGTAAACGCCTTAAGGGGAGAATCCAATGTTCAGGGATCTACGGATCACTGCCTGCTGTGGCATATCTGGCCGGGGTATCTTAAAACCCCGCAGGCTTCCAATGACAGCCTTGAGGCCTACAATGACAAATGGACGCCCAAAAGCAATGATCCCTTGTCCGCAAACTGGTGGAGCAATTATCCCAAGTATTCGGTGAGCCTTCTCAAATCATTCTTTGGAGAAGCCGCCACAAAATCCAACCAGTTTGGTTACAACTGGCTGCCCAAAGTTGATGACGGTGCTGTATACTCCTGGTTTGATCTGTTTGATGCCATGTATAAAGAAGAGATCAAAGGTTTTTTTGCCTGGGGCCAGAACCCTGCATGTTCAGGCTCAAATGCCTCAAAAATCAGGAAAGCCATGGAAAATCTGGACTGGATGGTCAATGTCAATCTGTTTGATAACGAGACAGGTTCTTTCTGGAACGGCCCGGGTACAACTCCTTCTAAAATCAAAACAGAAGTATTCATGCTTCCGGCAGCGGTTTCCGTTGAAAAAGAAGGAAGCATCACCAATTCCGGCCGCTGGATGCAATGGCGGTATCAAGGCCCCAAGCCTCTTGGTGACAGCCGTCCTGACGGAGATATCATTGTTGAACTGGGTCATCGCATCAAAAATGCATACAAAAAATCAGGCGGTGTATTTGAAGAACCCATCGTGAATTTAAAATGGGATTATGACACCAACGGCGTTTATGATCCCCATAAAGCAGCCAAACAAATCAACGGGTATTTTATAAAAGACACGACCATTAAAGGCAAAAAATTCAAAAAAGGCACCCTGGTCCCCAGCTTTGCCTTTCTACAGGCAGACGGATCAACATCTTCAGGCAACTGGCTGTATTGCAACTCATATACGGAAAAAGGAAATATGTCCGCCAGAAAAAGCCAAAAGGACGCACCCAACAATATCGGACTTTATCCCGAATTTGCATGGTGCTGGCCGGTGAACAGGAGAATCATCTACAACAGGGCCTCGGTTGATCCCAAGGGACGTCCCTGGGACGAAAAAAACTGGGTCATTAAATTTGCCGGCGATGAAAAAGGCGGCAAATATGTTTCCCAAAAATGGATTGGAGATGTGCCTGACGGCGGCTGGTATCCCCTTGAAAACCCGGACGGCTCCAAACGCTCTGATTCCAAACTGCCTTTTATCATGCAAAAACATGGTCATGGACAGATCTTTGGCCCTGGAAGGGCTGACGGTCCTTTTCCCGAACATTACGAACCCCTTGAATGCCCGGTGGAAAAAAATTATTTCAGTTCCAGAATGGTCAGCCCCACGGCAGCGGTTTACAGCACAAAGGCGGATACTCATGCCACCTGTGACCCAAGATTTCCGTTCGTTGGCACCACCTACCGGGTTTCAGAACATTGGCAGACAGGGCTCATGACCCGGCCCCAGGAGTGGCTCATGGAACTGCAGCCAAATATGTTTGTGGAAATGAGTGAAGAACTGGCCAAGCTTCGGGGAATTAAAAACGGGGAGAGGGTAAAGGTCTCAAGTGCCAGGGCAAGCGTTGAGTGTACAGCCATGGTGACCAAGAGATTCAGACCCTTTAAAATCGGATATTCGACTGTACACCAGGTGGGAATTCCCTGGCATTATGGCTGGCGATGGCCGTCCACAGGGACGGAAGAAAGCGCTAACCTTCTGACGCCTCCGGCCGGGGATCCAAACACCAGGATTCCGGAAACCAAGGCCTTTATGGTCAATGTGACAAAACTTTAAAGGAGGTGATGACGATATGTCTAAATCAATTTTTATAGATACAAGCATCTGTTCTGCCTGCAGGGCATGCCAGGTCGCCTGCAAGCAATGGCATGATCTTCCTGCTGAAAAAACAGTCAACAGGGGAACCTTTCAAAACCCGGAAGATCTCTCTTTTTCTACTTACAAACTTGTCAGAATGAATGAAGAGATGATTAACGGGCGCCTTGAATGGCTGTTTTTTCCGGATCAGTGCCGGCATTGTGTGGATGCCCCCTGTCTTGAAACCGCATTTGATGAGACAGCCATCTATCGAGACCCTGCAACCGGAGCAATTTTATATACAAAAAACAGCATAAAGCTTGATGCCGAGGAAATCATTGGATCATGCCCCTATAATATTCCCAGAAAAGCCGGGGACGGCACCCTTGCAAAATGCGACATGTGCAATGACCGGGTTCATAACGGCCTGAAACCAGCCTGTGTAACTGCCTGCCCCACAGGGGCCATGATGTTTGGGGAAAGAGAAGAAATTCTTGAATTTGCCCAAAAAAGACTGGGTAAAGTAAAACAAAAATTCCCAAAAGCCATGCTTTTGAATCCAGATGAGGTGAATGTGATCTATCTGGTTGCGTTTGCTCCGAATCTTTACTCTGACTATGCCGTGGCAAGTGCAAACCGAGGCGGTTTAAGCCGCAGTGTCGCCCTTCGAAAAATGATGGGGCCTTTTGCCCGAATGATGAGGGTTTGAATTGATGATGCTTGTTTAAACCGCTGATAAAAATCTAACCGGCTGAAATTTTTATTATGCCCGGGAGAACCTTAAAAAAGATTTCCCGGGCCTTTTCCCAACTACCACGGGCAGACCCGGCCATTTTTTATAATAATCTGGTCACCCTGGTTTGCCCACAATACCCTAAAGGGCTGAAACCAAAACATGAAAGTGCTGTTTGGATTTTTCAAGACTGTCATATAAAAAGGAAACGGACATGATAACCATAGAACAGTTGAAACACTCTTCCGACCTGATCAAAAAAACAAGGCCTGCTTACCAGCCGATTCTTGACTTTTACAGCCAGGTTTTTATCGCCCAGGAGCAAAGCCGTCAGGATATTGTGTTACCCCCTGTCGTGATTGATCAGGATCTGCTGAAAATAAAACAAACAAATAAAATGCCGTTAATTGATCAGTCAGAATTTTTAATTGATTCAAAAGCAGCCGGACAATTGTTTGATAACATCTGCGACCTTGCTGTTGACTTTGCACCAAAACTGTCAGCCAATGCCAAATTCCTGAAAAAAATAGATCTGGCACACTCCTATCATCTGAACACACTTTTTTCTGTTATCCTGAATAACCAGAGTTCAACCCTGCATGATCTGTCAAGGCTTTGGAATATACCCGAACATGAACTTATATTTTTCGGGTATAGCGCTATTGCCCCAAGTATCTGGATTTGCGCAGAACAGCTTGAAGCCTATCTGATTGATATGCCGGACCCTCCGAAAGGGTACTGCCCCATCTGTGGCAATTATCCGGATATGGCCTTTCTGGACAAGACGGGCAAACGGCATTTAAAATGTTGCTTTTGCGACCATGAATGGGAAACAAAACGCATGGGGTGTGCTTTTTGTGAAAACAACGACAATAATATGCAGCATTATTTTTTCAATGATCAGGAAAAAGAGTATCGGGTAAACCTGTGTGACCATTGTCACAATTATATTAAGTTAGTTGATTTAAGACAAATGGACCGCACATTTTATCCAAAACTTGAGCAGGTCACCACACTTCACCTTGACATGAAAGCCAGGGAAAACGGATATACAAGTTACGGAGTACTATCCAATGATGGATCTAATTAAGCATTTTTTGTTAATAAAAACCGCCTTTAAATGTCAGTTGATTATATTTTTCCTGTTATCATGGGGGCTTATTTTTCCCGGGCAGGGAGGCTGTAGGGCTATGGACAAAACACTTGATTTCACCCTACCCTCCCCGACAAATGAGACTCACAGGATCTATCTTGGACTGTTGAATGACAATCGGTTTTCCCTGGGACAAATCAAAGCGGAGATTGTCATCATTGAAATTTTTTCCATGTATTGTCCAATATGCCAGCGTGAAGCAGACAATGTGAATACCATGTTTAATCTGATTCAAAACAGCCCTGTGCTGAAACAAAAAGTCAAATTGCTGGGCATTGGCTCAGGCAATTCAACATTTGAAGTTGATTTTTTTAAAAACAGATATTCCATTGAATTTCCCCTTTTCAGTGATCCTGACTTTTCCATTCATAAAAAAATTGGCGAGGTCCGAACCCCCCATTTTTTTGGGGTAAAGATAGAAGCAAATGGAGAACATACCATTTTTTACTCTCAATCCGGTGAGGTATCTGATCCTGAAAAATTTCTCAAAACCCTTTTAACAGATTCAGGTTTAAAACAACAGCCATGAACAGTAAAAAAACATTCATTGTTGGTATCCTTATCTTGCTTATCGGGTATAGTACATCCGCCAACACAGGGTCTGTAGCCTATGGAAATAAAATCTACGACCCTGGAAAATTAAAACCCGTGGACAGCCGGTTAAAGGTAAAAATTGGAGACAAAGCTCCTGATTTTGTATTACCCTCCATCGCAGGAAAACCAGTGCGCTTGAGCAGCTTTCAGGGGAAAAAAAACCTGATGCTGACCTTTATTCCTGCGGCCTGGACCCCGGTCTGCTCAGATCAATGGCCCGGATACAATATTGCACAGGATTTGTTTGAACAATATGATACACACCTGCTGGGGATCAGTGCAGATAATCTGCCCACCCTTTTTGCCTGGACCCGGGAAATGGGAGGACTCTGGTTTGAAGTATTGTCGGACTTCTGGCCCCACGGTGATGTCAGCAGTGCCTATGGAGTGTTAAGAACAGACGGGATGTCGGAACGGGCTATTTTCCTGATTGACAAAAAAGGAATCATCCGGTTTATTTATGTGGATGATATTAATCGCCGCCCTGATCTGGGAATGATTGTAAACCAACTAAAAAAACTCACTTTTTAAAGCGAATTTTCCCCATACCCGGCAAAACAAACTGGATGGCAGTGTCCTCAATGGTTCCTTCAATAACCCCGCCGGACCTGGTATGCAGGCGTATCTTGTTTCGGTGCAGGTCCCAGCGGAATGCGGCATTGTCAGTGTCAATGGACCAGAACCCCTTGCCGTCAGCCAGAAGTTCCAGGCTTGCCGTTACAGAACCGGCTGTGTTGGTGTTAACTGCGGTATATTTGCCCACCAGTTTTTCTCGCTGGCCACTGCACCCGCAAACAAAGGCGGTTATCACGAAAACCGATATTAACAAAACCTGTATTAACCTGATATATGAATTCATAACATTACCCGGCATAACTTAGATCTCCTTTGCAAACCAGTCAAATTTTCTTTCCATCCGAAATACAGCATCATAAAAAAAAACATGCACTGCCATGGCGACCCAGATAAGATCCCTTGCCAGGGTAAGCCAGCTTATGGCATCGTCCATGGTATGAAAGCAACCACAACTTATGGGGGAATCTCTGAGCAGGTTAACTGCTATGCCCACGGTAAACAAAACAAGAAGTGATCCTGTAACTACAATGGCGGAACGGACCCGAATACCGCACACCAGAAGAATACCGCAAATCAGTTCAATCCAAGGCATGACAATGGCCATAAAATTCACAGACCAGTATGGTGCAATACGATAACCTGCAATAGTTTCGGCAAATTCAGCAGTATAATTAATTTTGTACATACCGGCATAAATAAACAGACCTGCAATATAAAGCCGAAACACCAGTGCCAGCCAGGGATGCGTAACAATGGTCTTAGCAGATACACATATATTCATGGTTCCACTCTCCATCCTATTTTTTCTCCCACTCCTTGATCCCGCCAGGAAATACAACGACATTTTCATGTCCTCTTTCCAAAAGATTGAAAGCCGTTTCCTCGTCGTACCTGCGGCTGATATTGCGGCCATACACCACAATGGGACGGGTAACGTCAGTCTGACTGAACCGCATCATATAAATAAAATCAAACAAGGACGGAGGCAGGTTCTGTGCCCCGGCAATGTGACCCTGGTTGAAAAATTCAGCAGGCCGGGCATCAACAAAAAGGGCTTGACCATTTTCAAACAACTGCCGGGCCTGATCAATATCAACATGGACCGTTGGCGGACGAAGCCATACCTTAGGAATAACATTGATACGGCCAGGACTTGCAAAATTATACACCAGGCCCAGAACAATGCCGGCAATGAGAATCAAAACGATGTCCCTGCCGGAAACATTCCAGGATTGTGCCATTGCCTTTGCAATGGCAGCCTTGATATGCTCACCGGCTTTTTCAAGCCTGGCAATAGTACGACTGCTGTCAGAAAGTGCTTTGATGGTGTTTTTCAACTCAATATTCTTTTGTTCCTGTTCCAGATGAAGGCGTTGAATGGTTTCAAAAGACTTGCTGTTTTTGAGAAACACCAGAAAATTTTTTGCAAAAGCCAGAAGCAATTCGCGCTCTTTTTCACCGTACGGTACCTGTATGATCCGGTGGTCAAGGCCAATAACCCCCATGGCGGGTTCATCCACTTTAAAAATAAGCCCAAGGGCGGTTTCAGGCAAAAACGGCTTAAAGCAATCCATTTGTTGACGGGATAAAACAGCGGCCTGCATCGGTTCAAGCTGCAAGGCCCGGGTAGAGGCAAAGGCATGGCTCATACCCTCCTGAATCTTCTCCGGCGAAAAATCTGTTTTTCCCGGCAGATCAAGGTTGCGGCAGGTAGAATAAGATTTCCCCAAGGCCTTGTCAAAATAATAAATATATCCCCCGCCTGCACCGAAAATCCCCAGCAGCACCATCAGGAAAGAATCAATAATCCCTTTGCTTTGTTTGAGTCCGCTGAGTTCATTAAAAATATCATTAAACCCGGAAAGACGAAAAAGCGTTCGATCCAGATCTTTTTTGCCCTTTTCCACATCATGGGCCAGGTCAGCCGCCCGATCTGCTGCCTTATCCAGATCTGCTTTCAATTCCTGCATCCTGCGCCGGATAGCAAGGGATTGCAAGGCAATAATCATAGTGTCGGTCAGGGTCAAACAAAAATTGAGTTCATCATCCTTATAAGTATCACTGATAATTTTGGAACCCAGGCCGATACTCCCAAAAACATCTTTGCCCATGCGCCATCCGATCCAGATTTGAATACCGGTATCCTTCAATTGAACCGGATGGTTCTGATCAGCTTCCATGATACGAAGATCCGTCTGAAATGGATAGGAAGTGGTTTGCAGTCCGGGAAAGTATTGCCGGTGAAGGGCATAAAAATCATTTTCAAGAAAGGCCGTTGTTTCAGCATCAATGCCTCGGCTGACCATTTTAACGGTTTTGTCCTCAGAACCGGTAATACAGGAAAAGCCGCAGGTTACCCCCAGGGTGCCGATAGCAGTCAAAAGACCGGCTTCAATTATTTTTTCTTGGGAGTCTATCCGGCTGAACTCCAGGCGCGCATCACAGATGGATTGACGATAAAAATGCCGTCGGTAACCGGATGGCGACCAGCTCATGCTTCAGGCTCCTGTCTTTTTCTTTATTTTTTGATGACCGGTGTTTTATCAGCCAGTTTTTTAAGCGTGGCAAACAAACCGTCCATGTCCTGAATGAGACCCAGATGAGCATAACGAATCTGTCCGTCTTTAGTGATCACAATGGTATAGGGAGTAAGCGGCTGGTTCAGCTTTTTATGGGCATTAAATTTTTCATCCGGCAGGACCGGATATGGAACCCGTGACGTTTTCATATAATACGCCACTTCCATGGGCGTAGCACCGGCTGAAATGCCCAGGAATTTTATTTTCCCGGACAGGTCGGCATTTTTACTGATCCTGTGAAACAATCGGTTAATGTGAGGTCTTTGTTTGTGGCACACAGGACAATAAACACCGATAATCTCAAGCACGATCACGGCTGCATCAATATCCTGAATTAAAAACAAGGGCTTTTCGCCAATGCCCAGATAGGCACTGTCTTTTTTCGAGACAGGAGCCTTCAAACTCATTTCCGGCAGGTTTTCACCCTGTTTCGGCGGCGTACCGCAAAAAACGTTTTGTGGATGCAGAGTGAAAAAAAGTACCATGATTAAAAAAAAGCCTATTTGATTTTTCATACAAACCATGAACATAATTGCCTCCATTATAACTACCCCAGAACCCATCACACAATACCCAGAACCCAAAATCATCCGACCGCAAGATATGCTTTTGCATCTGCTTTATCAGTGAAAACTTTGGCAAACCGGGTGATACCCACCATTTTAAAAATCTCCTGAAAATTTTCAGAAATACCGGAAATGGCCACCTTTTGATTCTTTTTTTTGCTTTTGGAAAGCAATTGAATCAAAACGGCAATGCCGGCACCATTGATGGAGGTATTTTCGTTAAAGCTCAGCATGATATGAGCTGAATCTTCGGCTCCGGCCTGATCATATGCCGCCATCAGCTGTGCTTCCGCACCGGCATTGATATTGCCCATAATTTTGATAATCCTGATGTTGCCCTCCATATGGTATTGAGCAAGCGGAACAGGGGTTTTTATGAGGTTAAGCCGCTCCTTTGCCCTGTGCAGTGCCGCATCCAGGGCCGACCGGCTGATGGGTTTATTAATAAAATCTGTGGCCTCGTGATTCAGGGCATCAACTGCCAGGTCCATATCCCCATGACCGGTCATAATAATCACTTCGGTCTCCGGGACCTGGCCTTTAATTTTATCCAGAACTGCAAACCCGTCCATTCCGGGCATCTTGATATCTGTAAACACAATGGCAGGCTTTTGGATTTCAAACAATGTTATGCCCTCCATACCGTTTTCCGCCAGCAGAACATCATGTCCATAGGCCTTTAAAAAAAGTTCAAACATTCTGAGCGTTGGTTTGTCGTCATCAATTACCAATACTTTAAGTGGTGTCATTTAAATTGCCTCATGTGGCTGCCGGAAAGCTTAACCGGAAGGTGGTTCCTTGTCCCTGGAAGCTTTCTATGTTGATTTTTCCCCCATAATCCTCAACAATACCACTGGAGATGGACAGGCCCAGCCCCATTCCCTCACCCATCTTTTTCGTGGTAAAAAAGGCCTCAAAAATCCGTTCATTTAATGCAATATCAATACCAATCCCCGTATCTGAAACCGCCACGAGAACCTGATCATCCCGGGCATATGTTTCTATCAGAATACGGTTATCGTCATCTGGTACACCTGTTTCCAATTTCTGGTTGATTGCATCCCTTGCATTGGTAATCAAATTGAAGATCACCTGTTCAATGCGGTTTCGATGAGCAAGTATGGGAGGAATATCATCGTCTATTTTAAGTTGAATATCAATATTTTGCAACCGGAGCTGCCTGCCTATAATGTCTATCACATCTTGAACCGGCTTGTTGATGTTGACCTTTTCCTTTGTAAAATCCGCCTTGCGGCCAAAGTCCCTGAGACGGCGGATGATATCCACGGCCCTGTCAACCTGGCTGCTGACCTCTCTTACGATCTGCAGCAGATCCTTATCCGGGATCTTTTCTTTTTTTTCAATCATCATTTCAATGAATTCATTGCCCATTTTGATGGCGTTTAATGGCTGATTCAATTCATGGGCAATCCCTGCGGACATTTCCCCCAGAGTGGTCATTTTACTGGCCTGAATAAGCTGGTTATCCTTTTCAACCATCTCCGTGATATCCGTAGTGGCCAGAATCAGCGCATCTTTATCCTGGTATCTGACAGGGCATGCATGGACATTCACATAGAGAAGCCCCCCCCCTTTCTTTTTACATTGGACCTTGGAACCCACAGTGGTTATCTTTCCGGCATGCTGTGCTTGAAAATCAGCCTGATGAACTTTATCCAACTCTAAAGATCCAAGATCAGTAAAGATTTTTCCAATCAACTCTTCCTTTGTGTATTCATAGGTCTCTTCAGCACTGGGATTGGCACTGAGAATACTCAAAGTTTCACGGTCAAGTACAAAGATGGGATTGGGGCCGCCAGCAAAAAGGGAACGGTACTTATTATCCGAATCCTTGAGCTTTGCCTGTGAATCCATGATTCGGTTGGTCATGTTCATAAATGAATTGCTCAACTGCCGGACCTCATCTTTTACACCCGTACAATAAACGCTGCATTTATCACATTGCTCCTGTTTGTCCGGGAATTTGTCCGCCACACCTCCGGCACCCAAAGTGCCGTCCACATACCAGCAGGGAATATCATCTCTCCCATAAGCCGGACAATCGGTTTGCCTGCAGCGTTCATACTCCCAGCATTTAATCTGACTGCTCAGCGTGTGTGTAATATCAAAGTTACCGCGACTGATCTCGTCAGACACCTTGATCAGTTCCGTAATTGGCCGGGTGATATATTTGGACAGGTGATGACTGATAATGAAAAACAAAATGGTCACGGCTGAAACAAACCCCAGAAATGTAGTACGCAGCTTTCCAATGAGTTGGTCAATGTGTTGTTTCTTCAGCCCCACATGCACCGATCCAATGCGGTAAATACCCTCGGTGACCGGCACTACAACATCATAGACATATTTCCCATCAAGTCTCAACAACTTGACATCATAAGATTTTTCCGGCCCGACAGGGTTTACATTGAGCAATTCAGCAGGAAAGTCGGTGGTAAAGGTATGGGCAAGAATCTTATCTTGCTTGTCCGTAATATAGACATAGCCCATGAGATGCTTTCGCACACCCAGCCGGGCATCAAAAATCAGGCTGATCAATTCGGGAATATCCTCGGTAAGAATGTAGCCCCTGCTGCTTTCTGCAATGCTGTGACCAATGCCCAAACCCCTCTCCTTAAGTTCGGAGGTCAGGCTGGAAATAAGCACCCATCTTGTAAAAAGGGCAATAAGCACGCTGATCAGCAAAATAACAGTTGTAGTGAAAAAGAAAATTTTGTTCTTCAGATTTGTGTTTTTCAAGCTGTTGATCAATCGTCTAACCATACGAATTTCCCGTTTTTCAGGTATGTAAAGTACACCCTTTCCAATCCCTGGTGATCTTGAGAATTAAAAGACAATGGATTGGCAATTCCCAGGTCAAGCTGCCGTATCGTTTCAATGGCATTGATGAAATTTTCACGATCAAGATCCCTTCCGGCCCGTTTGAGTCCTTCCACAAACACTTTTGCATTAATATAGCCTTCCAGGCTTACAAAATTGGGGTCATCCAGGGGGTAGTATTTTTTGAGCAGATCAATGTATTCTCTTGCACCCCAGAGAGTTTCATCAGCCTTGGACACTTCAGGCGGTGGAACCACCTGGGTCACTATGATCTGTTCATCCGTATACCCCAGTATCCTTGCCAGCTCATCAGCCCCCACAAAGGAAACATTATAAAACACAGATGAAAACCCCTTTGATCTGGCCAGCCGAATAAATTTGGCACACGGCTCATATGTGCCGATCATCACCACTGCCTGAGCTTCTCTGTCCATGATTTTCTCAAGGCCTTCTTCCACATCCAGGGTGCCCCGAATATATGAACCCGTTGCAACCGGCACCAGCCCGTAAAGTTTTAACGCGATTTCAGTTCCTTTTAATCCGTCAAAGCCGTAAGCATCATACTGATAAAACACGGCTATTTTAGACAGTTTCATTTTTTCCACCAGATGTTTTACCGCAGCACCGGTCTCCTGGTAATAGGATGCACGCACATTTATCAGATACCGTTTAAGCGGCTCCCTTAGAGCATTGGCCCCGGTAAACATCCCCAAAATCGGAATCCTGGCATCCTCCACCAGTGGAACAATCTTAACCGTGGTGGGGGTTCCCACATATCCGAACAGACAAAAAACCTTATCCTGAACAATGAGCTTCTGGGTATTGGCGACGCAACGGGGGGGATCATATCCGTCATCATAAGCAATGAGTTTAATTTTGCGTCCGTGAATCCCCCCATTGTCATTCACATGATTTAAACAGGCAAGGGCTCCGTGAAGGGTTTGTGTGCCAAGGTATCCGGCATGCCCGCCAAGGGCCAGTGATGATCCGATGAGTATCTGATCACTTGTAACCCCTGATGTTCGGGAGGTTGTCAGCCGTGGATCATCGCTATTTGAACAGGAATAAAAGAAAATCGACAAGATAAAAATGATTCCAAAATGTGTTATAGTTTGTTTGTTTTTCACAAGGCTTTGATCCCCCTTATAGATTCCGTATTATACCATGTAAAAGAAATTTGGCAATGTTTGCAATAAAAACATCCTTATACAAAGCTATTCTTGCTTCCTGCTCACTCCAAAACCCAACACCCTTTAACGCCTATTTTTTACGATAATATTTTAAGAAATCAGGATCTTTTTCAATAAAAATCCGGGTCGTCATGCTGCCTTTTGTGATACCGTTTGTTGCAGTCGCTGTGATTTGATGCTCCCCGACAGACAGGCGAACAGCTATTTTTTTTCCTTTTCCCAATTCGCCGTCAACATGACTTTTCCAGACAATGCTGTCGGAAAAATCACCGGCAACCGACAGGGCCACCCCTTCAAGCAGGATAGGCAAATCAGATGTATTAAAATACTGGCCGTATCTGGGAGTCCGTATAAACACCTCGGTTGAGTTGTCGTCTTCAATGTTGATGTCTTTGGACAATTTTATAAATTCAGCAAAATGAACCTTTGGAATAAACTCCAGTTTTTTCTTCAAATAGTATAACCGTACCTGTTTTTTTATTTCAGACAGATTCTGATAATCAGATTTTTCATAGGTATTGAATTTCTTTATGAGTTCAATAGCCTTTTCATACTCTTTTGCTTTGTATAATTTCAGCAAAAGATTGTATTGATCATCTATATTTGCAATAAATTGCTGTTTTAATCTTTGAGTTTCAATCTGTTGGGCTTGCTTTTTTACTGATTCATCCCTTAAATCAATTATCAGTCTGAACACCAAGGCAAATAAAACAAAAAAAAATATGGCTAAAATAAACACTATTTGAATGGAATACAATTTTTTACCGAACAGCATAAGCTTTATCAAAACCCTTTAATTATTTAATATTCTCTGTAGTTTAATGAATAAGATTTCATCCGTAAAGATTTTTTTATAAGGATTTTATTTTAAGATAAATGCCAACGGTCTGCTCATCAGGCTCTGTTTCAAGGTCTTTTTTTAATAATGACCGGCATTCTTGAAACAGATCAAGGGCCTTGTTTCTCTGACCTGAATCTGCATAAAGAATCATCAGGTTCTGGTATGCAGGTTCATAATAAGGTTCTTGCTCAAGGAGTAGCAGCCAGGTTTCCACGGCTTTCTCAATTTGATCCAGCTCTTCATGAAGCATGGCTTTTTTCTGTAAAAACTCATTATATTTTGATTTAAAAAACTTTCTTTTCAGAGATATCCATTCCAGATATGGTTCTTCTGAAAGATAATCACCATTATAAATTTTAACTGCTTTTTCATAAAATTCCAGTGCGGTTTTATACTGGTTGTTTTTTTCATTTTCCACGGCCCCGGCACCAAGGGCCATAAACTCATCCACATCAAGCGTGACAAGTTCAGGATCAAGAGACACCAAACCGGCCTTTTGAATAATATAAGAATATCCGAATTCTTTTCTGGTATTGGGTTCTATTGCTTTTCGCAAACGATGAAGGTTGATTTTAAAATTTTTATCTCCAGCCTTTGGCGAAGCCTGGGGCCACAAATCATCAATCAGAATTTCTTTTGGGATATCCCTTGAGCCATGAAGTACGATTGATTTAAGCAGCAATATTGGTCTTGTCCCTTCAAATATTTTATTGTCCAGTATTTTATTGTTGCTTAAAACATTAAATTTCCCCAAGGTTTCTATCCTGATTCCGGGTAAAAGCCTTTTATATAATGGTTTTAAATTTAATGGCTTGAAATTTTCAACAACCCCGGAGTTATGACCTTGATCACCCAAAGCCAAAACCCTGTCAATTCCTTCAAAAACCCGTACAGGATCACAATTTAAAATCAAAGACAACACATAAGACTCAAAAGATTTTATTTTATCATATGCCGTCATCAAAAGAAGGGCCTTGATCAACAATTGTTCACTGATTAACGGAAAAAACAGATACCCGTTCAAAAATGCTTTTTTAAGTCCACAGCTTAAATATTTAAAAGCGGCCATAGGCTCATTGCTATGCCAGGATATCAACCCCATGGCAAAACAGATTTCACAACAGCTCAAATCAGACAAGATTTGCTCGAAATATTCCAGAGCCGGAATCAAAACTTTGCCGGCTGCTTTAAAATCACCTTTCCCAAAAAGGATTATCCCTGCCAGTTGCTGTGCCAGAAAATGATGAATATCTCCTTTTTTTACCGGATCAAGTTCTCTTAACGCACTTTGTATCTCTTTTTCCGCCAGGACAAAGTTTTCTTCCTGTAAAAAACTTAAGGCCTTGATCCGGTGGGCAATGCCTTTATAAAAATCATTTCCTTCCAGGATTGAAAAATCATTCAAATGCTCTGCCATCTGACGTGCATCGTCAAACCGTTTTGTGTAAACCAGGTGCAGGGCTTTGGCTTCAACAAATCCAGGATAAAGAAAAATCAATCCGAATTTCTCTATATCTGCCTCAGACCTTGCCAACAACTGCCTGGCATGTTCAAACCTGCCGTTTTTAAGGGCAAAATTGATATCAACAATGCTTTTCAGCGCCCTGTATTCAGGATGACGGCCTTTATTTGTCATTTTTTTTGTTTTTAACAGCATTTGTCGTGCATTTACGAAATCCCCTGCCTGGACATATCCGAATGTCATGGTAATGGATGCATTGAGTATCAGGTCAGGATGATTGATCTGCCGACCCAGAAGAATGGCATTTCTACAGGCTGACACCCCTTTGGGGATATTTCCGTCACCCGCGATATACCCCAGGCCGATCTGTTGCCACAAAAGGGTTCTTGCCCACGAATAACGATTTTTTTGACAAACCTGCCGAAGGTATTTTTCTCCTTTTTTAATCCATGTCAAAATCATATCGGATGGTTGACGGACAAACACCGCAGCCTCAATGAGATATCCGACAGACAATATCATACCCCGCATATCATGGAGCTGCTCAAACAACACAAAAGCGCTTTGAAAATCCCTGATATTTTTCTTTCCGCCCTTGATTCGCCGGGTCATGGTTTTAAAAAATATCAACCATGGATCATGTTGTACCATTTTATCCGGAATGTGGCAGATCCAGTTTTCAAGACTTGACATCTTCCCGTTAATCACATAATCCGTGCCTTTGATCTTAATAATACGAACAATATCTGAAAAAGCCTGGGCTTCAATAAAATAACTCATTGCCTGTTCATGGTCTTTTTTTTCCCAGAAAAATTGTCCGGCTTTCTTATTAAGCATTTTACAGGCTTGACTGCCCTTTTTCCTTAAAAGATCCTGCAACAAAAAATCCCTGAACAGGGTATGGTATTTAAATTCCGGCATACTACCGGCTGATTCGATTCGCTGAATAAACAGATTCCTTTTTTCAAGTTCAGTTAAAATTTCCAGAGCGTTACAGGAGCCAAAAACATGTGTCACCACCTCAAGGTCAATTATGTCCAGGATGGATGTTTTCATTAAAAACTCCTGAATCGGTTCAGCAAGGGAGTCATAAATCTCCTGGGAAAAAAAGTTAAAAACTTCCGATGATAACTGATCAGGAAGGTGTTTCAATTGTTTAAACTGTTTTATTGATTCCGATACCAGGGTAAGTCCTCCGGCCCAGCCATCCGTAATTTCTTGAATTTTTTCAATATCAATGGCATCAGCCCTGGGTTTACCGGAAAAAAACAATCTGGTCTCAACAAGGTTAAAGGCCAGATCCTCATTATCAAGCACAAAGATATGATGATCCATCTTAAGACGGGGAATATTAAAAGGCGGCATACTCCTGGACAAAAGAAAAAATTTTAGTTTTTCAAACCTGCTGTTAAGAATGACCTTGATCAGTTGAAAACCCGAGGATGTCTCATCAATGGATTCAAAATCATCCAAAACCATAATCAATGGGGAGCAAAGCTCTTGAAACATAATGGACAAACCTTCAACATGCCTTAATACACCCTTTTCCGTTCCAAGTATGCTGTTGGAAATACACATGCCCGTTTCCCCTTTGTTGAATCCGAATCTCTGCTGGATTCCCCCGGCAAGTCGATCAAACAATTTGGTATGGTCACGGTCATCCGATGAAAGGTGAAACCACAAAACAGATCCGGGTGACTGTTGAAGATAAGAA
The DNA here is from genome assembly GCF_900105645.1 of Desulfobacula phenolica. Taxonomy (NCBI): domain Bacteria; kingdom Pseudomonadati; phylum Thermodesulfobacteriota; class Desulfobacteria; order Desulfobacterales; family Desulfobacteraceae; genus Desulfobacula; species Desulfobacula phenolica. Next base: position 126,426 of record NZ_FNLL01000007.1, read on the forward strand.
GCCACAAGGGTTGATTTTCCCTGGGCAGCCTGCCCTGTAATCAAAAAATTCTGCTTATGAAAATTTTCGTCTAAAAGCAGGAAAAGGCGATGTCGCTTAACAGCATCTGGAATATAAGGAGGACTGTATCGGGTCATCATGATATACCTTTGAACTTATTCGCTTGAATTTATTCGCTTGAACTTATTCGCTTGAACTGATTCATTTGAACCTATTCATTTTGCTGGGCCTCTTTAAGGGTTGCCATCTTGTCAATCCCGGCCATCTGAAACACCCGCACATAATTACAGGACAGATTTTCAATAATAATGGAAATCTTGTTTTGTTTTAAATTTCGCACAACCTCCATCAAAAGGGAGATACCGGAACGATCAATAAAAAAAGCGTCATCGAGTTTCAGGCAGACCGCTCTGACATCATCAAATGATCCGGTTTTAAACGCCGAAATAAAGGTTTTTTCTGCTGATGCCGTCAGCCTTCCTTTCATAAAAATGGAAAGGTATCCGTCCCTTTTTCTTTCTGAAAATTCAAAGGGCATGTTTCGGGGCATTAGTTTTCTTTTTTCTGCCCGTGCCAGGGCGGAATTTAATGCCTTTCTCTCAACCGGTTTGTTGATAAAATCCAATGCATTCAGGTCAAGAGCTTCCAAAGCCTTTTCCATATCTCCATGGCCGGTGATAATAATAACTTCAGATTCTATTCCTGTCTTTTGTATCCGGCGCAGCACTTCAAGGCCATCAATTCCCGGCATCTTTATATCTGTAAACACGATCTCAGGGGAAATCTTGGCAAACAGTGCCAGTCCCTTTTCCCCGTTTTCTGCCGTATAGACCTCATATCCATAGGCTGTCAGGAAAAGCTTAAACATCGAAAGGGTTGGTTTTTCATCATCAATGACTAAAATTTTCATTTTCTTTGCCTTTGCTTCATCTTTGCATGATGTTTCTATTTACATGGGCTGGTGCAGAAAACGAATCAATATATTAGAATCAAACCATAAAATAGTGCCGCAAGAATGTCAAACCCTCAAACCGGTATTTGCATTTAATCTCTTTTCCAGTTTGAAACAAAATTTGACGGGGACAAATTTAAAATCTGTCCTCATTCCGCTATTCTAAACTTGTAAATTTACAAAAAAACCAGTAAAAAATTGTTAATGAATAGAACAACCGACATAAGAGACAGAGCCTATTTATCCGGAAGCCAGGTTCAATCGCTTAACTTTATAAAAGATTCAGGCCGCTACATATTCCGTAAATTTTACCGTTCAGGATTAAGATCTCATATTTTTGAAGTTATAAGGGCTGAAGATGTTCTCAAGGAAACTCAAGGTGAAATAACAAATGGCGTAAGGCTGTTTCCCAGGGCCAAGCCTCTAAAAATATTCAGGATATTACGAACCCGGTTTAAAAATAAAGCTGCTGTTTTTAACGAGATAAAAAAATATAACCTGCTGTTTAAATTTATGGGTCCCGAGCTTATTGCACAATCAGAAGAATTTATTGTTGACTATACAGGCACGGGAACAAGCCGGATTATTCTGTGCGGGCTTCAGGAATATATTGAAGGTGAAATACTTGACCCCTGGAGAATATTTGGCAAAAACTACTTAATTGATTTGTTCAAATCCACACAAACCGATGAATCCCAAAATCAGGCAGTGGCTCGAAAAGCCCGGAATAATATTGCGAAATTTGTCAAACGGATACGGCATATGATTGATGATACACGATATATTCCCGACCTTGCCGGCATCGGCAACCTGATATTAACCCGTGATGGAGATCTTAAACTGGTTGACATTAATAATATTGTTGAGATCAAACTTGACGACAATATCCTTATTGATGACAAAGGATATCCGTCCTGTGATGTATCAGTTGAAGTTCTGTCAATCCTTGAACGGAATATTCTTCAAAAAGACATACAAACAAATGATCCTCTTTACCGATTTTTTTTGTCATCAGAAAGAAAAAAAAAGGTAAAGGCGCTTGAAAAAAAATTTTATAAAAATCTGGAAAACCGTTTGCCATCTTAATGCTGATCAAGAGATTCTTTTTTGGGCACTCTTGCTTTTAGCTATATGTTCACTCATTGAAGGTTTCCATGACCTTCAGCTTTTTTTATGCATGATTTTTTTTCCCTCTTCTTGAATCTGCTTTATCGCTTCTTTGAGTTTTTCTATCCTTTGTTGCATCTTTTCCAGAAGAGTATGAATAGTGACAGGTTCCGGATCTTCCCGGGATGACTGTTTAATTCCAATATAAAACGGGGTGATATTTAAACTTTTGGCACGGTTTGCTTGCATGGAAATAAAGGATTGTGGTTCAGGGCGGGTTACGGACAATCTTTTTTCATCCTCTTTTGCATGGGCTGCCATGTCAAGCTGATAGATATAATGAACTTCTCCGCTCTCCTTTACATAAACACCTGTCTGGTTGAGTTCTCCTTGCAGGCGGTTCATGTCATCTGTAAAAGAAAACCCGGTTTTTAAAGAATGCAGTGATATGGCACCGATTCCAGCCTGTTTCAGGCTGATCATCCTGTAGTCTCCTGCTTGATCTGGAGTCCATATGGAAAGCCTTTCAAACACCTCGTCATTTTCATCTATCCACATGTTGCCGTCCTTGTCGAATTGTGCAAGTTCGAAAAAACCGTTTCCTGTTGACGGGCCGAAAAGTTCCGTGCCATCGTCTATTTTTCCGTTCATATCATGATCCAGTGCCAGAAATCCGCTGCCTTTCTTAAGGCTGGCGATATCTTCTGTTTCTCCATCCGCATTCAGGTCAAAGGAGAACAATGTATCGGAAAATTCCGGGGGACTTCCGTTAAACGTGATCACAATGGGATCGATCAAGGGATTTTTCATGATCATCTCTGATGCTGATTTAAAGCTTCTTTCCATCTGAAGTTGTATGTTGAAATTAATTTCACGACCGTCTTCTGTTCTGATCATCCCTGATGAGAAAATAGTTGCCTCTTCTTTTTCAAAAAGAGTATTCACTTCCCGAAAAGTTACTTCAAGTGGTTGACGAATAAAATTTTTAGAGGGTGTGGAAATAGACTCAACAGCCTTTATTGAAACATCGCTTTGAGTGAGCCTGCTGACCATTGAGGCAAGAATCGTTTTTTGTGCCGGGCCTGGGTCTTTTTCATTTTTATTGAAGGGAATACGGCTAACCAGGGATTCACCTGAAAGGCTGAAATATTTTGCAGACATATTGAGATTGCTTGCCGTTTCAGAAATGCTAACCCGGTCTTCCACCAAAAATCCGTTACTGCTCAAATTTTTTGAGGCACCCGGCAGTCTGCTCTGTTTAACTGTTTGCTCCCTTTTAAAACTGCGGGAATAATCCATGTTGATAGCGAAATCCGTTATTTTCATATCATCTGCCTCCCATGTTTGAAATCTGTCATAAACTGCCACGGGCAAACCTGATATTTCTTCTTGATGTGCCCACAACAAAACATGAAAGTCGCAGTTTGAATTTTTAAAGACTTTCATACAATGAAAGATATGTTATAAAAAACAGTTGATTTTATATCGGCTTTTAAGGGAATAATCTTAAAAAAAACGCTACGCGTTTTGATGTAAACTTGGATTATCTCAAATCAAATTCCAAAGCAAACGCTTGATAGAGCTGAATGACATCAGATAATTTTTTGATCCCCACATCAAAAAAATCCCTCACCCGAATGACAAAGCACTCTTTTCGGGGAAAATTTTTCAGATCCGTATCATAATCCTGGTAAAGAATACAGTACACAGGATCAAACAGATACCACTCTTTTTCCAGATACAGTTCAATGAATACATGCCCACTGGGAATTATCAACTCATTGGTTTTATAAGCTGATATCCAATCCATATTCACTGTTAAAACCATCCTGGCAGGTATTGCCAAAGCCCTGAAAAGCGCCACCTCCACCACTGCAAAATCAGAACATCCCCCCAGAACACCGTCCTTAAAAATTTCATCGGCTGTACGCATAAAGGCTTTGTCGAGATACCAATTGTCAAATCTAAAATTATACCAGATATAATCAATCGCTTTATGAAGCAATTCCCGCCGTTTTTGTCCTTTGATCTGTTTTTGACCTTTGATACGGTTACATGCCTGCCGGATCAAAGAGGTTTCCCTGGTTTGCGGCCCCTCTTTGAGCCAAAATATTTCCCGGGCACAAAGCGGATGGTCATTATAAGCAAGATACTCCAAAGAATTCGTATGGCCCGCCGTATCAAGGTGCCCACATCCTGTTAATAACCATAAAAAAATGACCGGAAAAACAATCGAAATTCCCCGGTCATTCATGAACCTGGCTTTATAAAACATTTTTTATCAGCAAGATTTGTTTTGATAAAAATTTAAAATCGATTAAACTCCGGCGGCATTGACAATATCGCAAGTTCAGGACCAACAGTATCCAGCACGCCGTCAGCCTCGGTTTCTCCGATAAAGATAGCGCTCCCCGCAGCAGCCCCTTCAATGGCTCCGGCAATGGATAAAGGGCCTATGATGGTTGTTCCGCCAATAGTGCCGGTCAGCCCGACAGTTGATGCGGGACCCGTAAGCACGGTTGTGATTAGTTTTTCAGGAACTGATATACGGGACTTCTTTGCCGGACTAACATAAGCTATGAACCGTCTAAAGGCAGATGTCACATTGCCCTCTTCTGCCGGGGCCACGGAAACAACAAAATCGGTTCCCCTGACACCACATACTGCTGTCTTTGTTTTGACGGTAAAATCAGGTTTTCCTGATATTTTTTTAACAATAAACCTGGCACTGCCCCAAATCAAATTCATTACAGTAGAACGTGTATTTAAGATCGAAGAGTATTCTGATTTGGTTATGGTTAATTTAGCCTGAGGTGCCAGCGACAATACACTTTTATCATTCATTAACGCATTAACACGAGATTTGGGAAATGTGATCAATGTATCTTTAGCAACCAATGGATGATCATTTTCCAATCGATATGCTGTTTTTTGCCCAAAATGAATCACATACGCCTCTCCCTGGACTTGCTGAATTTGTCCGACTTTTTCATTTTTTCCCTCAACAAAATCGGCACTAATGGTTACATCTTCCGGAATAAGAGGTGTGTCAGACTCATATGATTTAAATTTTTCAAGCAATTTCTGACCAGATTCCGCACTGCAAATAACAGGGATACCGAACAGTAAGAGCATTGACGGAATCAACAGGCAACACACAATCGCTTTTTTTCCAATTATTTTTTCCACGGAGCCTCCTTATTATAATGATATCAACATAAAACAAGCACCGGTTTCAACCAAAATCAATGATGCATAATTCAAAGTACTTAGTTCAGAAATACTCCATATTGTCAAGTACAATAAATCTTTAAATATTGACTTCACAAAACTTCTCCACTATACGAATGCTTTGAGAAAACTGTTGAGACAGATAATTATTGTCATACATCCGCCTGTTCAATTTTCGGAGACTGTTTACATGAGTTCCAGATTAAAACAAATTTTTATCCGACCGTTTGGTATTTCACTTGTTGTTGTTTTTTTATGTATCCTGGCCATGTCCCAGAAATTTTCCTTTTTCGAATATATGGAATTGAAAACCCTTGATTTACGATTCCAGGCTCGAGGGGATATTCTTCCCGGCAATAACATAGCACTGGCAGTGATTGATGAAAAAAGTCTGACACAGGAAGGCAAATGGATGTGGCCGAGGTCTAAATTGGCAACGGTTGTAAATAAATTATCAGAGGCCGGCGCAGCTGTCATTGCTTTTGATATCGTTTTTTCAGAACCGGATGAAAAAAGTCTTTCAAAACATATCCATCAAATTGAAAAGATTTTGACGGAAAAAAATATTAAAAACAATGCTCTTTCCGGCTATTTGGAAGAACTCAAATTAAGTACGGATAATGATTATCTTTTAGCCCGGGCCATCCAACAGTCCAAGTCCAAAATAGTATTGGGATTTTTTCTCCAGATGGAAGCACGGGAAGTCAGCCACCTTAAAGCCAAACAATTGGATTTACTGCAGGAGCTTGCCCATCCTGCAACCTATAAAGTCATTAAATACAACAATGCAAAAGCAATGGAATACTCATTTTTGAAAGCCTTTGCCCCTCATGCCAATATCCGGCAGATATCCTTGAGTTCACCCTATTCCGGTTTTTTTAACATAGTTCCCGACCCGGACGGTGTGATAAGAACCTTGCCCACCCTGGTCAAATTCCGTGACGATATGTACGCCCCGCTATCCATTAAAATATTGAGTGCTTATTTAGAAGAGGAGCCTCAGGGAATTATAAGCGATTATGGAATCACCTCTTTTTCAATTGGTCAACAGATTGATTTTCCCACAGATGAAAAAGGAATGCTATACATCAATTATAGAGGCGGGGAAAAAACTTTTCCCCATCTGAGTGTTACCGACATTTTAAATAATAAGATAGACAAGTATGCAGTGAAAGACAAAATCATTATTATCGGGGCAACAGCCGCCGGTATTTTTGATGAGGTCAGCACACCTTTTGATGCTGTCTATCCAGGGCCGGAAATCCATGCAAACATTATTGACATGCTTTTGAACCAGGACTATTTGTATAAACCGGAATGGCTTGATATTTTAACAATTTTCACCATGATTGTTTTTGGGCTTGGCATTGGTATTCTCTTACCAAAACTCGGTGTTTTGGCAGGTGCCTGTTCCGCTGTCGGCATCTTTGCCGGCTATATCCTTTTTTGCCAATATCTGTTTACAAGCCATGGCTGGATTTTAAATACGGTTTATCCTCTGGCGGTTATTCTAATCATATATTCCGTCATGACTGCTCACACCGTATTTATTGAATCCGGTCAGAAACGGTTTATTAAAAATGCCTTTTCTACTTATTTAGCACCGGCAGTTGTAAAACAATTGATGGATAACCCCGACACTTTGGTGCTGGGAGGTGAAAAACGAAAAATAACCGCTTTTTTTTCCGATATTCAATCGTTTACCCGTATCAGCGAATCATTACAGCCCGATGAAATTGTTGCATTGCTCAATGAATTTTTAACGCAAATGACGGATATTATTCTGAAACATAACGGCACGGTCGACAAATTTGAAGGGGATGCCATCATTGCCTTTTTTGGTGCGCCGGGTGAGGTGATCAACCAGGAAGAAACCGCATGCATAGTCTGTTTAAAAATGCAGCAGCGGTTATCAGAACTCAGGAACAAATGGAGAGAACAAGGCAAGCCAGAACTGCACATGAGAATCGGTATGGACACAGGGACTGCGGTTGTCGGCAACATGGGGTCACAAAACCGAATGGATTATACCATGATGGGTGATACCGTTAATATTGCGGCCCGTCTTGAAGGAGTCAACAAAGTGTATGGCTGCTACACTCTTGTCAGTGAAAATACATATATCCCGGCTGCGGCCAATAACGCTGTCTTTGGACGGGAAATAGACTCGGTTTTGCTGATGGGCAAAGAAAAGCCCATTGTCATGTATGAACTCATTGGATTTACAGATGATATTGATGACGATACAAAAGCCATGGTTCACCATTATTCAAAAGCATTGCAAGCCTATAGGAAACAGGAATGGAGTACAGCCATTGCTCTATTTAAAAAGGCATTATCAATATTTCCAGAAGACAAACCGAGTTTGACCCTGCTTCAGCGTTGCCGGGAATTAAACGCTTTGCCGCCGTCCAAAAACTGGAACAGCGCCTTTAAACTGACATCCAAATAAAAAAAGGAAAAACAGATATGATCCCATGGGAAGAAATCGACCGGGCAAAAGTCCCCGGACAAAAAGGAGATGTTACACTGCGCAAGAGAGGCACGGAATTCTCGATCCGAACCGCAGAAACAGAACTGATGAACAGCCGACTCCACGGTTCTGAAGAGGCACTGGCTGAACTCACCTGCAGCCGTATCCGACAAAAATCCGGCCTGAAAATCCTTATCGGAGGTCTCGGCATGGGCTACACACTGGCGGCAGCACTTGAACACTCAGGGCCGGATGCACTCATAACCGTATCTGAATTGATCCCGGCTGTGGTCGGATGGAACCGGAAATATTTAGGGCACCTTGCCGGAATGCCTTTGAATGATCCACGAGTGTCGGTTAAAGAAGAAGACATAGCAAAAACCATCAAAGAAAAAGAATCCTTCTGGAATGCCATAATTTTAGATGTCGACAACGGACCCGAAGGGCTTACCCGAAAAGCCAATGACCTTATATACGGAAGGGCCGGTCTGGAAAAATCCTTTCGGGCTCTTTGCCCCGGAGGTATCCTGGCCGTCTGGTCTTCCGGAGCAGATGAGGCATTCACCCGCAGATTGAAACAAGGAGGATTCAAAACAGAAACCTTAACCACAAGAGCCCGCAAACCTGCAAAAGGCAGCCGTCATACAATCTGGCTTGCAAGAAAACCCTGAATGAACTATACCCTGATGTATACCACACTATTTTGAGCCATAAGGCTGGAGGAGAGATATAAAATGAGTACCGGAACAAAAAGAGCTGATATCATAGCCGGCCTGAAAGTTTCCATTGTATTAAAACAGGACCAGAGAACCGGGAAGCTTACCCAGGGAATTGTCCGGGATATTCTTACAAAATCTGCCACACATCCCCACGGGATAAAAGTTCGCCTGGAAAACGGCCGGGTGGGAAGGGTCAAAACCATTCACACCTGACCTCAAATCAATGTTTTGAAAAAAATCAAAAACACCGCCTGATTTTTAATTACAGGCCGTCGATGCCGACAGGTTGTTTCACAACGGTTAACAGCATTTTAAACCGGGAACAGGCACTGACGGAGTGAGGGACATTGGCCGGCATGACCACTGACTGTCCTTTTGATGCCGTGATTTTGCTGCCGTCAATATTTATCAGGGCATCGCCATCAAGTACTTGAATCATTGCATCGCCGGGTGAGGTATGGGCACTGATCTCCTCATCCTTGTCAAAGGCAAACAAAGTTATATTGATATGGGGCTTGCTTGAAAGGGTTCGGCTTACCACTCTTCCTTCTTCATAATCCACCAGATCAACCAGGTCAACAGGCGTTGAAAAAGGAATGTTCTTGATTAACCGGGTATCTTTATCGGTCATGATGATCTCCTGTTTAAAAGTAAGATGTTTCTTTCGTGTTTTAAGTTTCATTGAATATAATCATGGTTCAGTAATCTTGCAAATGTTTGTCTTTGCTGTATATCACCAGCCACTTCTGCGATGTTAACCGCGACGAATTGATTTGAAACGATTATTTTGGTTGACTTCCATTCATTATAGAAGGATTATGGCTGAAAATTCAAAGTAAGAATTGTCTCACAATCATAGCTCATAGTCAAAAAATGTGAAATTGAGCGAAAACAAGGAGGCCTGCCATTCAAGTCGTTATAAATTCACCCGGCACTATGATCAAGCAAAAGGATGAAATTTTTCGCTTTCAAAATAAGGAAAACAGACTGGATCTTTCACCCATGAAGGTTGAATCCATTATTATTTCAAACAAGGCAATGATAAGCACCCAGGCGATATCACTCGCCCTTGAAAATAACATTGACCTGATTTTTCTGGATCATTATGGTTTCCCCATCGGAAGGGTATGGTTCTCAAAGATGGGATCAACCGCCATGATTCGCAGGCAACAGCTTGAAGCCGCCAATAATGATCAAGGGCTCAGGCTTGTAATGGATCTGGTAAAACAAAAGCTGAATAATCAGATCTCATTTTTAAAAAAACTCAAATATGCCAGACCTGAAAAAAAAGAATTATTCCAGGCCCCTGTTCACACCATCCAGGGGTCGCTTGACGCCCTGGAACAGGATTTGCCGAATCTTGAGGATTCCAGGTCGTTGATCATGGGGCTGGAAGGGGCGGCAGGGCGGGCATACTTTTCCTGTTTATCAAAAGTCATGCCTGAAAAATACCGGTTTAAAGGCCGTTCAAAACGCCCTGCGTTAAATCCTTTTAATGCGGTTTTAAATTATTGCTATGGAGTGCTTTACAGCAGGGTTGAAAAAGCCTGTATCATTGCCGGTCTTGATCCTTTTGTGGGATTTATGCACACAGACAATTACAATAAAAAATCCATGGTGTTTGATCTGATTGAGCCGTTCAGGATTTTTGCAGACCAGGTGGCTGTTTATTTTTTTACCGGCAAAAAAGCCAAGGATGACTATTTTGACATGCAATCCCATTCCTGCAGCCTGAACACCAAGGGAAAACCCATGGTGATTGATGCTTTGAACCGGCATCTGGAAGAAAAGGTCCGGTATCGCAAAAGAAATGTAAAACGAAAACACCTCATCAGCCATGAAGCCCATAAACTTGCAAATATTCTTCTTGAAGACGAGGGGCTTGAACATCCGGACTGGCTGGATATAAAGGAGTTTTAACATGTCAACAATGCTTGCGTGGATCATGTATGATATTGCCTCCAACAAAACAAGGGGCAGGGTAGCCAAACAATGTAAAAAATATGGTCTGACACGGGTTCAGAAAAGCATATTCCTGGGCAAACTGGATATCAACCGGTTTGATGAACTGGCACAGATGTGCCAGGACGAGATAGATGAGGAAACGGACAGTGTTTATCTTTTCCCGTTCTGCCAGGATGATTTCAGACGCATCCAGGTTCTTGGCCAGGGCTTTGATAAGAAGCTGGTCAATGATGAGATTTTGTCTAAATTTTTTTGATCGATAACAGGGTAAAATTTAAATGAAAAAAGCAATTCTCTATTTTAACAATATCAAGCTCAATTCTTCCCAAATTCATAAATTGCGGGGATATGTGGGTAATGTGTTTGCCGAACATGACTTGATTCACAACCATGATTCTGTAACCGGGAAAAGTATCTACCGTTATCCCTTGATTCAGTTCAAAATAATAGACCATGATCCGTGCATCATTGCCTTGACTGAAAAAGCGGTTCAGGTTTTTACTGAAATATTTATGACCTTGGATGAAATTGTTATTGATGGAAGAAAAATTCCGATTCATGAAAAAGATTTGAAAATCGAAACAGTTGAGTTTGGTTTTTCCAAAGAAACATTTATGTATGAATTTATCTCTCCATGGATCGGCCTTAACCAGAAAAATTTTGCAGTTTATATCAATCTAAAAAATCAGAAAGAGAAAAATGACCTGTTGAAAAAAATAGTCATCGGAAACATCCTGTCCATGTCAAAGTATCTTGATCTTCAACTCGATCAAAACCAGACAATCAATGTCGATTTACAGTTTCAACAGACAAAAGTCACATTAAAAGGGAAGCAGATGATTGGTTTTAAAGGAATGTTTAAAGTCAATTTTATGATTCCAGACTATATGGGGTTGGGAAAGTCAGTGTCTCGCGGGTTTGGAAGTGTTAAAAAAATTTTATGAGATTAAGAGGTAAATAATGAGCCTGTCTTACAAATTATGGAAAATCGGTAGCATACTTTCGGAAAAAGATATTAAGGAAGTGATTAAAATAAATCCTGATGCAAATTCTAATGGCGGAGAGGAACAGGAGTACATCAATCTTAATTTTAATATTAAAGAATCAAAAGTCATTTCTTTGGAATTGAACAAGAACTCAATTTCTAAAGACAAAATGTTTTTTACAAAAAAAATGGGCGGTGCAGGAGGAGGAATTTATTACCTTTATCCAAACCTTCAATTGAAATTAAAAGAAAAAGAAAGCATTAAAACCAAACTACCTCTTCTTATCAATACCATGAAAAAAAGTGTCCTCTGTTTTTCACAAAACAGGAATCAGGAATTGTCTCAGGCTGTTGTTGATTTTTTTGATAATAATACTACTGATGATGTCATCGCCTCATTGGATAAAATTATAGGTGGTTATTTTTGGTTCTGGATATCTATCAACGGTCGAACCCTGCCGGAAAGCATGCCTGAAATATGGACAAGTTGGTTTGAAAAACCTGTCAATAAACTGAAAGAGTCAGGGCCGGGATATGATATTTTCACGAATCAGGAAACTCTAGTAGGATACCGTCCTGAATTCAAAATTTTTTCTTATGACCAGTATCATGATTCTTTAAACTACAGAGTAAAAGAAAACCTTCCCTTGTCCCTTGAAAGTGCAGGGAATATAAAACTTGCCTGGATCTATATTCTTGAAAAGCTGATTTTTTTTTATAAAGGTTTGGAATATATAATTATTCCCAACATGATATCTGATGATCCAAAAGCCTATCAGAAAATTTTAGACCGGCTGGTTCGAGCCAATAATGCGACAAAAAGAAAACCCGGGAAGCTGGACGCTCTTTGGAAAGAAGAAAAAAAATTAAAAAGCGCTTTGGATAGGTTGAAAAAGAAGCTCGGACGCAAAAAGACCGCTGAGACAAAACAGGTCGGTGAAATTGCGGGAATGAATAAAGAATATAAAGAAACCATTGCCCAGATTACCACTATGGATACAGGATTGATAACGGAATTTAATGAGCAGGCCGATCAGTTGGCTGATTTAAAGAATTCCGTTACCCTTGATTTTATCTTTACAACAATAAACCGGACAAATCTTTCTTTTGAGGTGAAAGGGGCTATTGAAGATGTTGTCCCCAGCCGACTGGCAAAGCTTGTGGATGTAATGAAATCATTCGGTATTGAAGATAATATTACATTGCATTCAAAGAACAGAGACAAAATTTATCTCCAAGACTATTTTAACCGTGATGAACTCTACTTTGTCATAAACAAATCCCAAAAACAGAACAAAAATCGTATCTTGCAGGAACGATTGCACCTGGCCCGTCTTCTGCTCACAGACGAAAAAATAACAACAGAGGATCTTCTGACACGATTTGAATTTCACAGAGAATCTGATTACGCACATAAAAAACGAATTAATAACGGAATAAGGGATTGGATTAATTTTCCCGAAAATTATACCCGTCAGGAAAATAAAGTAATGAAATTTTTTCATGCAATAAAAAAAATCAAGGAGTGACTGCATGCCGGAAAAGAAAAGTTCATTTAATGATTGTTTTCTTCTAAGAAAGAAAACGGATACTACAGGTTTTTATGGGAAATCTGCCATCCAAAAAGCTTATTTTATCGGGGCATATGCCAAGGCAGTGATTAACCATTCTTTTTATTCTCCTGTCAGCAAGGAGAATACCACTTTTAAAAACTGGCTTTCAAGCCAGATTATCAATTACAGAAATTTGGATCGGATTTTCGAGATGGCGTTCAGATATGAGCAAAAACTAAAGTTAAGAATTCGAAATGATTCAGAGGTGCGTAAACTTGCTCATGAAATACCTGAATCCAAATCAAGAGGGATATCCAGTTCAAAAATTGCCTATGCATTTGTGGCAGGGTTTGATGATTACGGGAAATTTTCAAAGGCAGAGCAGGCAAAAGAAGATGAAGAAAAAAACAAAGGAGAAAAAGATGAATAATCGTGCAAAACACAGTGAAATACTTTTTATTTGGGATGCAAGAATGTGTAATCCTAACGGTGATATGGCAAGTGACAATGCACCCAGGTTTGATGATGTGGATGAAAAGGCAATTGTCAGTGACGTCCGCGTTAAACGAACCATCCGGGATGATCTTCAATACCGGAAGCAGGAATTGATCTATATTAACAATGATGAAATTATTTCCAACGGGCTTAATGCTGAAGACCGTTTTAAACAGATAAAAGATAAAAGTGATTTAAAAGATCCTTTGGATGTTTTTTTAACCTGTATTGACAATAGGCTGTTTGGTGGAGTGGCACCGAAAAGCAATATCCAGCTGGTCGGACCGGTTCAGTTTTCATGGACAAAATCGTTGAATAAAACAGAAACAGTTCTTAAATCAGGCACTGGTGCTTTTGCGACAAAGGGAAAGGATGGTGAAGTAAAAAACACAAAAACCTTTCGTGCGGACAATTATATCCCTTATGGACTTTTTGCAATGTATGGCACTATTAACAGACTCCAGGCATTTAAGGCTGGCACAACAGAAGAGGATATCCAGAAAATGCTGGATTCCCTCTGGTTCGGTACTAAATTGCTCACTACCAGGAGCAAGGTGGGGCAAAAATCAAGGATGCTCATAAGGATCATTTACAAAGAGGACAATAGTTATTTTATAGGTCTTCTGGATGAATTGATCGGGTTGGGCAATGAAGATAGTGACTTAATAAGACAGGTCAGTGAGGCTGAACTGGATTTTTCAAATTTTATTTCGACCGTTAACAAGGCGGAATCTTATATTGACTCTGTTGAAATCGTCTGTGATGATTCATTGCAACATTATAAAACTGAACTTAAACAAATCAAGAATGTGAACATAATGGATGAAGTTGAATTTGCATCTCTTGGTCGTCAGAGCTGATAATTTGAGGTGCCTATGTTTTGTTTTAAATTATGGAGTCAATTCGGGGTGTTCAGAGATCCATTGACCATTACCCAGAATCTTACTTTTCCTATTCCGCCTAAAACAACAATCGGGGGGATGCTGGCATCAATATTGGGAATTGATTATAATGCGTATTTCAATGACCCGGAATATTTTGATTTTAAATATTCCCTGGTGCTTGAAAAACCGATCAGGAAAAAAAGCTTTGCCCAAAATTATGTAGCCGATTATACAAAGGGATCGGAAACGAAAATCAGCATCATGGGAAAATATTTAAACACCAGGAAAAAATACAATGAGATGGTTCAGGAAAAAATGCGATTGGAAGATTCTACTGATCGATCCAAAAAAGAAGAAAATTTTTTAATGACTGCGGATAAAAAGATTGAAACCGAATTTAAAAAGTTTGAAAAAAATTCGGATAAGTTTTCTAAGTTGCTTAGCAGCAGTTTCAGGTCACCAAAGCCAATCTTCAGAGAGCTGCTCATTGAGCCGGAATATTTCATTTTTGTAAAAGATTTTAAATATGAAGAACAAATTATCCCTTATCTTCAGAACCATTTCAGTGAATTCTCATTTTATATGGGGAACAGTGAGTTTCCGGCTAACTACAGGTTGTTGGCCTGTAAATGGGAACTGGAGACATCAGACATTCTGAACACGTTTACATCAAAACCATCAGCAATCGTTTTCGAAGAGGAGAAAAAATATACCAATGTTTATATGGCTACCAAAACTATTGGAAAAAGAGAATATAGAGAGTATAAAAATCTTATCCTATGTGACAAACCTATAAGGCTAAAAGATAAAATTCAGACCTATGCCATCAAAACCGATGCAGGAAAATATTATTGTGAATTTGTTTGATATTGATAAAAAATATTTGTCCCATCCCGATTATCCTATTCAAGAGCATTTGTCCAATATTGCAGCTTCCTTTGGGGAAGATACCCACAAGGAGGCTGCATTTTTTCATGATATTGGAAAACTTACGGAAGAATTTCAAAAATATATAAAAAATCCTGACCATGGAAGGCGTACGACCCATGCCCTTGAAAGCGCTTTGATCTATTTGGCAAATAAAAATTATAGTATCACTTCTGAATCATTTGCCATTTTTTACGCTATCATGAAACACCATGGTGATCTTGAAGACACTAATGCTTTTTTATATGATAAGCTTTCTTTTATAGATGATTTGTTAGAAAAATATCCTGATATTGAAAAAAAGTTAGAAAAAATTTGTGATCGAAGCGGCCTGCTATTAGATTCGGATCTTGATGAAATTTGTTCTTTATTTGACCAAGAGGATTTTATACAGGAACATGATCTTGCATTGTTTCATAATTATTTTTTAATTAAGGATATTTTTTCCAAATTAATTTTTTCAGATAAATATGAAGCCATTTTTAAGGAATCCTATTCAGAAACGAAATCGTATCAATGGAAAATATATATTGCAAATCTTGTTGAATTAGTTGAATCAAAAGACAATAAAATGGCTTTTGTAAGAAATCAGGCCCGCGAAGAAATCATCGACACTTACAGCAGGAATAAAGATAAAAGTATTTATATAATTGAAGCGCCTACCGGAATCGGAAAAACATTTTCAGCATTGCATCTTGCTCTCAAAATTTGTCATGATAAAAATAAAAAAAGAATCATTAATGCACTGCCCATGACATCCATAATTGATCAGACACATGAAGAATACAGCTGCATTCTGGAAAAGAGCGGGTTGCTTAAGTTTCATCATTTAACCCATTCAAAAAATTATATCTCACATGATAATGAAGAGAGAAACGAAAAAGAGTCTTCGTCCAGCCAACAAAACGATTTTATTGCTATGTCATGGTCTTCTGACATGGTTATCGTGACTACTTTTAATCAGCTCTTAAATATTTTTTATTCAAATAAGAACAGGGATCTTGTTAAATTTTGGACAATTCGAGATTCTGTTATCATTTTGGATGAAATACAGGCAATACCAAGGATACTGATTCAGGATCTGGCAAAGACAATAACTTATCTATCAAAAAAATTTAATATTGATTTTATTTTAATGTCAGCTACAATTCCAGCAATCAAGCAACTTATCCCTCAGAGCATGATAGCTGAATTGCTTGACAACCGGTATTTTCAAATGGATTTCAACAACCGGTATTCGATTCAGATCAATACTCAGATCAATGATATAGAATCCCTTCTTGCGGCAACAAAAGCTAATTATAAAAACAATCGCTCTTTATTGTGTGTGGTAAATTCAAAAAAACTGTCATTAGATCTCTATAGCGAATTAAAAAAAAATTTTCAAAAAGATAATCCATCTTCTGAGTTGTTTTTTTTAAATACTAATTTTATCCCAAAACACAGAGCTGAGATTATTGGTACTGTAAAAAAAAGATTACAAAGTCATAAAAAAACTTTGCTCGTCTCAACACAAGTTGTTGAAGCCGGTGTTGATCTTGATTTTGATTTTGGTATCAGGGAATTTGCTCCTCTTTACTGTATGATTCAAGCCGCCGGTCGTATAAATAGAGAAAATAGAGATGGTCTAAACAAGAGTGCTAAATTGTTAGTAACGGATAAAATAGGCTATTGCCCATATCATTCTAAAGATTTGTTGAAAGAAGAAATTTTAGAATTATTTTCTTCAGAGATAAATGAAAATAGAATACTACCGCTTCTTAAAAAATATTTTCAGATCGCTTTAGACAGGACACCAAAAGAACCTTTATTGCATCAGAATATGGAACTGCTTGAATTCGAAACTGTATATAATACTTATTTAAATCACTTTATGCGAGCAATTCCGAACCTATCTTCTGTTTTTATTGAAATAGAAAAAGATCTGTATCAATCATTTTTTTTGAAAATTGATAGACTGTATGAAAGAATGAAACTTTCAGGGAACTCCCTTGAAGAAAAAATGGAATTTAAGAGCCGTTTGAAAGGTATATTCAAAGAACTTTCCCAATATGTTATAAATGTTTCCATGGATGAAACAGCCGGGCTGCAAGATTTTCATAAAATAGTTCAGATCAAAGTCTGTCCATATGAATTTGTTAGGAACGAAACAAAATATTCTATTGTAAAAGGTTGGTCAGGGGAAAAAACATTAACAATAAATTTTTAACACAGTTTGGAAAATAATCGACAAAAAAGAGGGGTAGCCTATTTTAAGTTATCAACAAAATGAAATATCAATAACGCCTTCAATGCTCATTGAATATACATTCTGTCCTCGGTTTATCTATTTCATGATTGCTTTAGATATTCCCCAGAGAGAAGAAAAACGGTTTAAAGTGATTAAAGGGCGGAATATTCATGAAGAAAAAGCAAGGAGAAATAAAGATTATTTGCGTAAAAAGCTTGGTGTGGTCGAAACTCAAAGCAATATTTATCTTTCATCAAGTAAATATCATCTCAGGGGGGTAATTGATGAGGTATTGTCTTTTGCTGATAATACCATGGCCCCTCTTGATTTTAAATATGCACAATATAAAGATATTAATTATAAGACACACAAAATTCAGGCATTGTGTTACTCTCTCCTGATCGAAGACAATTACGGCAAAATATCAAACAGAGCATATATTGTATACACAAGATCG
This sequence comes from Desulfobacula phenolica, assembly GCF_900105645.1. Taxonomy (NCBI): domain Bacteria; kingdom Pseudomonadati; phylum Thermodesulfobacteriota; class Desulfobacteria; order Desulfobacterales; family Desulfobacteraceae; genus Desulfobacula; species Desulfobacula phenolica. The sequence goes on from NZ_FNLL01000007.1 coordinate 144,404, forward strand.
AAAAACAAACTCATTGAATTAGAGTTGAGAGGAAAAGATAAATTAGAATTGAAAAAAAGTATCCAAGAGGTTATTCACATTATCAAGACAGGATTTTACCCTAAGCGGGCATCATCTATAAAACGATGTGCTGATTGCTGTTACAAAAATATTTGTGAATGCTGAAAAATATATAAAATATGAAATGAATACAATGACTTTTCATTGCTTTGGCAAATTAGAACTAATGCGGAATCCAATATTATTGACTGAAAATTTTATAGTATGGATCTTTGAAAATTTATTTAACTTTCTTGAAATTAAAGGGAATTTCCGAAAATGAGGTCTGAACACCATATCCAGAAAAACAAGGATTGAAACC
>NZ_FNLL01000007.1:146990-254872 GCF_900105645.1 Desulfobacula phenolica
TCCGGTTCGATAAGTCTGAACACCATATCCAGAAAAACAAGGATTGAAACACCCTCCATTTCTTTTTTTAAACATTCAACAGGCATGTCTGAACACCATATCCAGAAAAACAAGGATTGAAACTGTGACAATCAAAACGTCATATAGCTTGAAATCTCCTAAAACAGAAAAAAAGCATGAAAAAGAGCATAAAGATAAAATGCCTGCAAGCAGTTTGGGGTAACATTTATCTCATGAAAGTACTTGAAGTCAATACAATTCAAATGTGTTTGCTCCGGGCTCATTTTGATAAACCCTTGAATTCTATGCTCAGTCAGTGTACAATTTAAAGATTCGGTTTGGTGGTATGTTTGCATAAAAGGCAGCTTACCTGAAAAAATGCCAGGCTTTTTTAATATATTTAGAATCTTTGATCACTGCATTTTAGTGTTGAATGGGTTATATCAATTTCGTTTGTTGTTTGCCTGAAGCCGGAAGGATTTTTCATCTGCTAAGTGATTTAAGAGTGTATCAATTTTCAAGACAAGGAGAAAAGATGGACCCCAATAAATTTAGAGAATCCAGACAGGAAATCAATCGGTTATGCGAAAATATTAATGTATTAATTGAACAAAATGCGCTTGAAGCCTCAAAGGAAGGCTACCAGGAGGTAACCACCCAGCTGGATACACTGAAACCCCAGGCTGAAGGTGAAATCCAGAAGCGTTCCGTAAAAAATCTGAGTGTAAAAATTGGGGCTTTGGCAACCTATATTGACAAATTGAAACCCGAAAAAAAACGGGCAGCCGGAAAAAAAGGAACAAAAACCGCTATAATCTGGGATGAAGAACGTGTGGGTCAACTGTCAACTGCGTTTTTAAAAAAATTATTCGCCAATATGGGAAATGATTCAGATGCCAAGGTCTGTTTCGGAACCACAGGCAAGGGTATCAGACCCAGCTATCAGATTGAATTCAGCGATCAAAATATTATAGCTTTCAGCGGATCAGGCCACAGCCCCCAGGAAAAAACTCTTTCAAGTGCTGCAAAAAAACTATCCCAACCCTTTCCCCATGAGTTGATTGCTTCAATCCTGCGCGAAAAATGAAACAATAGATAAAACAACAGACAAAGTGCGGGGGAAAAGATCCCCCCACTGACCACTTTGCCTGTTTTTACAGTCCTGACATAATTTGTACATCCTGCGCAAAATCATATGTCAAACAAATTGACAATCCGCCCTGAATCATGCATAACATGATCCTTTTTAAAAACAGCTACAGAAGATTATCCAATGCATCAATTCATTACAGGCCAGAGATGGATCAGCCAGGCAGAACCTGAGCTGGGTTTAGGAACCCTTATTAAGGTTAATGACAGAACAATATCCATTAGGTTTGATTCAAGTGACTGCACCCGGCAATATTCACTCCAATCCGCACCGCTAAAGCGCGTTGTTTTTAAACCCGGAGATGAGATTCAATTCAAAGACAATACAAAACTGATCGTCCAAACTCTGTCGGAATCAGAAGGGCTAATCTATTATTCAGGAAAAGACACCATTGTTTGTGAAAAAGAGCTGTGTGATACGATTTCATTTTCCATGCCCCAGGACCGGCTTTTTGCCGGGATCACAGATTCCAGCAAACTGTTTGATTTGAGGTACAGGCTGTTAAAGGCCAAAGCTGACTATGACGCATCCATGGTAAAAGGGTTTCTGGGTGGCAAGGTGGAACTGATCCCCCACCAGTTTTTTATTGCAGACAAGGTAACCACACGGTATATTCCAAGGGTTTTGCTCTCCGATGAAACAGGCCTGGGTAAAACCATCGAAGCCTGCCTGATTCTCCATAAACTGCTCATAACCCACAGGGCGCAAAGGGTATTGATTGTTGTCCCGGAATCCCTGGTTCACCAATGGTTTATCGAATTGTACCGCAAATTCAATTTGTCTTTCATGATCTTTGATGCAGACTGGTGCGAAAGCCTTGAACAGGAAAGCTCAAGAACAAATCCTTTTTTGAACCGGCAACTGGGTATTGTCAGCATAAATTTTCTTAAAAACAAAAAACGCCAGACACAAATCATTGAGGCGGGTTGGGACATGGTTGTCATTGACGAGGCCCACCATATTACGGACGATAAAAAAACCTATGAATTTATTCAAACACTTGCCAGAACAACATTCGGTTTGATGCTGCTGACAGCCACACCGGAACAGATGGGAATTAAAAATCATTTTCTTCATCTTCAACTGCTTGATCCGGAACGGTATTTTGATTTTAACACCTACCTTGATGAAACCAGCCAGTATAAAAAAACCATCCATACGGTCACACAATTGATAAAAAAAAGGAAAAATACGGATCACATTCTTGATTCCTATGGTCCCGGCCGGATAATTTTTAGAAACAAAAGAGATGTGATCAAAGATTTCCCCAAACGCGTGGCCCATTTAAAACCCCTTGCGGCAACAATCTCTCAAATAAAGGCTGCAAACCGGGAATTTTTTGATACCAACGAGACCAAAGCTCATGTATTCTCGGATGACCCAAGAATATCCTGCCTGGTTGAATTGATCAAACAAAAAAAGAAGCTCCTGGTGATTTGCAGTTCTAAAGAGAAGGTAAACGCCATTGCAAAAGCTGTTGCAAACCATATTTTTGTTGATGTGGCCAAATTTGATGAAAACATGAGCCTTTTACAGCGGGACAGAAATGCTGCCTGGTTTTCCAGAAAAGACGGCGCAAGAATTCTTATCTGTTCTGAAATCGGCAGTGAGGGAAGAAATTTCCAGTTTGTGCATCACCTGTTCTTATTTGACCTGCCTCACAACCCGGAACTTTTAGAGCAGCGAATAGGAAGGGTTGACAGGATCGGCCAGAAAAGCGATATCCAAATTCATGTACCTTATATCCTTGGAAGTGTTTATGAAATCCTGGCACGATGGTATATGGACGGCTTGAACCTGTTTGCCCGAAACATCAACGGAAGTCATTTGATCTATGAAAAATTCAAAGCAAATCTTTTCGACCTTTTCAGCCGCTCGGCAGAATCAGCTGCTGTTAAAGCATTTGTATTGGAAAAATTGATTGAAGAAACAAAGGCCTATTGCATCAAAGTGGACAAAAAACTTGCCCATGGTAAAAACATCCTGCTTGAAATGAATTCATTTAAACCGGAATCTGCTAAAAAAATCATTGACCATATCACCCGGACAGAAAAAAACAATGCGTTTGACGATCTTTTGACCATGGTTCTGGATCATTATGGCATTGAAATTGATTTTATTGACAAAACCATCTTCAAACTGAATTCAACCACCATGACGGACGAAAAATTCCCGGCACTGACAAGCCTTTCCAATGCAATGACATTTAACAGAAAAACAGCCATTGCCAGGGATGATATTGATTTTTTCTCCTGGGATCACCCTTTTGTCCAACAGACCTTTGAATATTTTATCACCAATGATACAGGTTCTTGTGCAACAGCTCTTTTAAACGGGCAGCAAGGTCCGGGGATTTTACTGGAAACAATTTTCATACTGGAATGTATTGCTCCCGGAAATTTGAACATGGAAAGATATTTAATGCCCCATCCCATTCGCATTATTGTGGATCATGAAGGCCGTGACACCAGTTTGGACAATCAATTTACAAGTCTTTCAAGCAAACTGAAAAAGAATCAAAGCACCTGGTTCATGGACATGGAACAGGTAAAGCAGGTACTGATCCCTTCCATGATTGAAAAAAGTGTTTCAATTGCCGAAAATCATTGTGAAAAGATGATAAAAAAAGGACAAAACCGGATAAAAGATATCCTTGGCAAAGAGATTACCCGGCTTATGCAATTACAAAAAATAAATCCCGATATAAGAACAGCGGAAATCAAACTTGCCCGGAACCGTATGGCGTCTCTTTTAAAATACCTGGACACATCCCGGCTCAGGATGGATGCAGTAAGACTGATCCGCGTTCAATAGCCCGAAGATTTCGGGTTAATCATCACTTAATCATCACGGTTCAAGTGCCGCAGGATCTCCTGGTAATGGGGTCTTTGCTTGTCCTGGAAAAAGATCCCGCATCCATAAGGTTCATTTTCAGCAGCCCGCATGGCTGTCTCCATGTTCTTGTCATCAATGCGGATATTTAAATCACAAACATTTTCTTTCAGATTCTTCCAGGTCCTGTTTTCCTTGTCAAATGTCACGCAGGGGGTCAAAATCTGGATAAAACTGAATCCCTGGTGCAGGATACCCTCTTTTATGATCTCCTTGAGCCCCTGGGGATTGCCAGCATATCCTCTTGCCACAAAAGATGCGCCATAGGCCAGAGCAAGCTTGATGGGATTAAGCGGCGTATCCGGATTTCCAACAGGATGGGAACTGGTCCTCATTTCATAGGGGGTTGTTGAAGACGACTGGCCTTTGGTCAGCCCGTAAATGGAATTGTCAAACAACAAAAAGGTGATGTTAATATTTTTCCGTGCCACATGTGGCAGGTGACCGCCACCGATTCCCAATGCATCTCCATCTCCTGCAACAGCAAATACGGTCAGATCTTCCCTGGCAAGCTTCAATCCCGTTGCCACGGGTATGGACCTGCCATGAAGGGTATGAAACCCGTAGGAGTTAATAAAAATCGGGGTTCTCCCGGAACATCCTATACCACTGACAGTTACAATATCTTCTTGTTTCAATGCAAGTTCCCGGCAGGCCCTGTACAAGGCATCAACAATTCCGAAATACCCGCACCCCGGACACCAGGTCGGCAGATCCGGTGACCTGTATTGTAAAAAATCAACCTTTCTGACCATGTCTAATTTTTCATCCAAATATGCTGATCTGATCTGTTCCATTACATTTCCCTCATCTTTTGAAGAATATCCTCTGAAGCCATTGGACGGCCGGTAATAAAATTGAGTCTTTCAACAGGTCTTTTAATAATTTGAGTTGCAAACCCGGCAAACTGCCCTGAAAAATTCAATTCAGGTATGAGAATTTTTTTACATTTACCTGAAAATTCCAGCAATAGTTTTTCCGGAAACGGCGACAGCATCATGGAACTGAAAGCTGCGGCATTGATCCCTTCCTTTTGAGCAGACATGACCGCCTCGTGGGCAGCCCCGGCTGATGACCCCCAGGAGATCACTCCAATATCAAACTCATCCTTACCGTTTAGCGACATCTGGGGTTCAGGCGCTTCCGACAATACTGCATTGAATTTTTCAAACCGTTTTTGGGTCATCTTCAGGTGACCTGCCTGGCTGTAATCAGGCCTGCCATATTCATTGTGTTCAAGCCCGGTTGAAAAAAATATCCCTCCTGGCGTACCAGGAATTGCACGAGGTGAAATCCCGTTTTCAGTGATTTTGTACCTTTTATAGTCTTTAAGCGCCTCTTTATCCGGGGCAATATTTGCATCCAGGTATTTTTGAGACGGTTTTTGAGGCCTGTCAATATTCTTGATACTGTTGGACAGAAAAAAATCAAGCAGCACCACCACAAGGGTCTGATATTTTTCAGCAAAATACAGCGCCAGGACAGTGGCATCATAACAGGACTTTGTATCCGTGGGTGCAAGGACAATCCTCGGGCAATCCCCTGTCCCGCCTGATACGGCAATATTAAAATCACTCTGCTCAGTCTTTGTCGGCATTCCTGTAGACGGACCCGCCCTCTGAGAGTCAATAATAACAGCCGGCACTTCCGCCATAACCGACAATCCTGTAAACTCCGTCATCAGAGCAAACCCCGGCCCGGATGTGCCTGTCATGGCGCGTTTACCGCCAAACCCGGCACCAATGACAGCACCAATGGCACAAATCTCATCTTCCGTCTGCAGCAGGACACCCCCATGTTTTGGCAATTCTTTGCTCAAGATTTCCATAATTTTTGTGGCAGGAGTGATAGGATATCCCGCATAAAAACAGAGGTTGGCATCCAGCGCAGCCTGTGCCACCAGTTGATTGCCGTTGATAATGAGTTTTTCTTGTTGCTCTGGCAATCTTACATCTTCAAAAGAATAGGAATCAATTTTTTTAATATTCTCTTTTGTCCAGTCATATCCTTCCAGAAAAGAATTCACATTGGAATCAATCACAACCTGTTTCTTTTTTCCATAACGCGTTTTAATGGAATCGGTAAACCGGTCTTTATCCACACAAAAAAGGGCGGCAAGCGCCCCAAGAGCAACCATATTCATTCCCCTGGCATTTCCGGCTGCTTTATTGGCCAGCATATTCAAGGGAATACCATAGGAAACAATGCCGGGTTTTGCCCACCCCACCACACTCGTATCTTCCTCATGGGGTCTGGGCGGCTGGCTGTCAAATATCAAAACACCGGTTTGCTTTAACGAAGGCAGCTGGGATATGGAATGTTTGTCATTTAAGGAAATCAAAACATCGGCAAACTTTCCCGGAGAATAAATAGGGTCGGAACTGATCCGTGTATGTGCCACACATTTTCCAAACCCTCTGATTTCAGCAGGATACGAATCAAAAGACATGATCTCAAATCCCTGACCGCTCATAAACCTGCTCAATATTTCCCCGGCGGAAATGGTTCCTTCTCCTGCACTGCCGCAGATCTCAATAACTATATTAATATCTTTCATGAATTTATGATCCTTGTTTGCGCATTATCGTTATAGCTCATCATCAATATCTTCCCACCAGGTGGTCTTGATTTTTACGCCTTCCAAATCAAAATATTTTCTGCCTGTAGATTCGACAACCTTATGATCACCCAGAAGGTTCAAGGCTGCGGTCTCTCCCTGGGCCACGGCATTGGGCCATCCAATGGAGACGGTATAGCTTTGAATGTCCCGGTTGTAAATCTGGGCACATGATCCGCATGCATAAATACCGTCAATATTTGTCCTTAAATATTCATCCACAAGAATACCGTGATCCGTATCAATCCCAGATCCTTTTGCAAAATCGATATTGGGGCTCAAACCGTTAAACGAGAACACCATATCAACATTTTTTTCAATCCCCTTTTGCGTCTTTACCCGGTATGATCCGTTTTGAGCATCAATTGTTGATATATCATCTTTCACAATAATATCTGAGGTATATTTTGAAAGGCTTCCAACGATCTGCTTCAGCATGGCATCGTTTAAATTATAAGGCCAGAATGCATTGGGATAGATCAGGACGGTTACGGTTTTTCCCATGTCAGTCAACATTCTTAAAAATTTAAACCCCACAAGATCACCGCCGAAAACAAAAAAATCCTTTGCTTTTTGAATTTTTTCTTTGTACTCAATCACGTCCGCATATGAGGTGACAAATTTCAAATGATCTGAATAACGGGACATGGACGGCAGAACCCTTGCCCGGCTTCCCGATGCAATGATGAGCCTGGAATAGCTGATTTTTTCCATGTGCTGCAAAAAAAGAGTTTTTGAATCCGGATCAATTCTTTCCACTGCCTGCCCACACCGAAGCCTGATATTTTTTTTCCGATAGGATTCCAGGGATGTTACCATGAGTTCTTCTTTGTTGATCTCACCGGCAATAAACCGGGTCAGCTTTGGTTTATAATAAAAAGCAATACACTCATCGGAAATAATTGTGATTCTGGCATCTTTATTATTTTCACGCAAAATTGCGGCAGCATGATTTCCTGCAGGTCCGTTTCCAATGATCACATAATGGTCTTTGAAAGGCATGATTTTCCCCCAAACTTAGGTATCAATTTTTATGTATCAATTTCAATGAGTTCAGTCTTTGTCACACTGATGCAATCCATGGGGCAGACAGCCACGCAATTGCCGCACCGGATACATTTATCATTGTCAATGGCTATGGAGACAACCTTGTTCCAATCCTTTGTTTCCAGGTATGTGCCATAAGTGCCATCGGCATTGATCGGTACATCTTTGATCATTTTAATACAGTCTTTGGGTGCCACATCAATGCATAACGAACAATAGATACAGACCAGCGGATCAATCTCATATTTCAAATTGCAAAGATAACATCTTTTGGCTTCTTCACGGGCCTGATCATCCTTGTAACCTGTTTCCACCTCATTGGTGGATTGGGAAAATCTTTCTTGCATATCAAGGGTATTCATCCCGACCTTGCCGATAAAATCATATGATCTCGGCCTGTCTGTTGTTTCATGGTTCTCAAGCCTGACCACGGTCTGCTTTCTTTGTTCACCAATCAAATATTGATCAACAGCTCTTGCACATTTCCTGCCGCCTGCAATGGCGGAAATGACATCAGAAGAGCCGGTCACAAAATCGCCTGCTGCAAAGACTCCATCAATTGATGTGTTATGCCCCTTTTTATCCAGCCCGCCCAAATCGCGGGAAACCATATTCCCATCCGGGGTCTGACCCAATGCTGCAATAACACAATCTGCAGGAATTAAAAACCGGGAATTTTCTATGGGAACAGAAACTCGATAAGGCGGGGTATCGCTTGTTTCCATGCGGGTTCGCACAAATTCAACGGCAGTGACCTTATTATCGATCCCTATAATTTTTGAGGGCTGGACAAGGCTGTAGGTCTTAATGCCTTCAAACTGTGCTTCATGTTTTTCAGTCTCATCAATCCGCATATATTCAATGGTTTTACGGATATTAATGCTGACATCGGTGCTGCCAAGCCGAAGGGCGGATCTTGCACAATCAACAGCGGTAAACCCGGCTCCGATAACCACCACCTTGTCTCCCACAAAGGGTGTTTGCCCTTCATTGACCGCTTTCATAAACTCAAGCCCGTTGTGAACATTTTCAAGTTCTTCACCCGGAATATCAAGTTTTCTCGGACTTACACATCCTGTTGTCACCACAACGGCATCAAAATCTTTTTTCAACTGATCCAAGGAGATATCAGTGCCGACAGCCGTATTTGTTTTTAATTCAACTCCCAGCCTGAGGATATTTTTGATTTCAAGCATGAGCAGATCCCGTGGCAGCCTGAATTCTGGAATCCCGTACATCAGCATACCACCTGGTTTTTCCATGCTTTCAAAGATCACCACCTTATGCCCCAGACCGGCAAGATCATGAGCGGCTGCCAGTCCTGCCGGACCAGAGCCGATAATGACAACTTTTTTATCTGTGGGTGCATAAAGCGCCTCAATAATCCTATGGGAGGCAGGTTTTAAGTCGGCACAGGATCGTTTTAAATGACAAATCCCCACACTTTGACCATTATCCGGTTCGCCATGGCGACAGGCTGATTCACAAGGCCTTGAGCAGATCCTTCCCAAAACACCAGGCAGGATATTGGCACTGCGGTTTATTTCATAGGCCCGGCCATATCGTTTTTCATAAATGCACCGGATATAGCCCGGAATATTTGTTTGGGCAGGACAGGCATCCTGACAGGGAATGCTCTTGGCGACCTGACCAAAATCCCTGACATCGGTTGAGTAAACAATCTGTTTTACAGACTGGGCGGAATAAATCTTATTTTTATCCTGAAAGAGTTTTTCTTCTTTGGAATAAAGATCTTTTTTTTTCAATATTTACCCCCTAATTCATAATAGCTAAAAATTGGGATTAGAACAGCATGGCTTTATCATAATTAAGCAACATTAAAAAATTGATCTTTCACCATAAAAATTGGGTATCAAAATTAATGACTGACAGGCAATCGCAAAAAAAAAAAAACGATACACGTTCAATTTAATGGAGAAACGAAAAAGAGTGTACCGTTTTCTACAAAGTCTGTCAAAAAAATTTTACCGATCCAAACACGTTGATTTATGCTGTAAAGGAACGGCTGAAAAGATCTTCAATCGCTTTTTCACCTTCTTTGGAAAGATTTCTGGTTCCTGTACCACAAAAAGTTTTATGTGAAATCACAGGTTCATCCGCTACCCATTCATCCCCTTTCCATGTGTACCACCCATTTTTTCCCTGATCAAAAACACTGACAGGTCTGTTAAAAAATTTGGCAAGTTCAACCCCCCAGCCGGTTCCGCCTTTAACTGTTTTATCAGATTGAATCCAACCGACTGCAACCACCTGATACCCTTTGTTAACCATATGAAAGATAACCTGAAAAACTTTTCTGATCTTATCCGCCCGTGAATATCGCCTTCCCATTCGCGCAGAAACGATTTCCATGCTGATATTGCCTTTTTTCAGTTCCTCTTCGCTCAGCAGTGTAATGTTTTTATCCCGCGAGGGCCTGTGACCTTCAAATGAAAAATTAATTTCATTGATGCCATATTTTTCCGCGCATCTACCAAAAGTTTCTTCTGCACCTTTCAGTCCGCCACTGTAGATACTGCATTCGTTATTGTTCATTTTATGATTTCTCCTCATTTTAACGTTCTGTTAACATAAATTTAGATTTTCCTTACAAACTGCTACGGGCAGACCTGGTCTTTGGCTCAAATTCACCCACAACAAAACAGGAAAGTCACTGTTTGGATTTTTGAAGACTTTCATATAAAAAATATTTTGTCTTCCCGTGTTGTAACACGGCAACAATTGAACCTCATCTTAAATACAAGCTTTTGTCTCAAAGAAATATTTTACGGTTTACCGGATGCAAGCTCTGTTTTTTTTGAACAGGCGAAAGTAAATAAGCGAATTTGAAAATTTATGCAAGTGTTTTTTTAAAAAGAATAAAACCAGGTTGTCTGACCCCAAAAAAAACATTGCTTTTTCATCCATTTAATAATAATAGAAGCATTTTCAAAAAATTAGGACAATCACATGAAATTACAAAACTTAACCTATTTGATCCCCTGGAATCTTTTTTTAATCACACTGGGAAGTATTATCTTTGGTATCGGACTCAAAGCCGTTGTGATTCCAAATCAAATGATTACCGGCGGATTTTCAGGTGCAGGAATTTTACTTTTTTATTACACCAATTTTTTAACACCCGGCACCTGGTATTTGATTTTAAATATCCCTGTATTTATTCTTGGATGGCTGTTTATCAGCAGGCGATTTTTATTGTACAGTCTCTACGGAACAATTGTACTGACCCTTGTCATTGATTTAATCCAGATTGAGTTTCCCATCAAGGATCTTGTGCTTGCCGTATTAGCGGGCGGAACGCTAACCGGCGCAGGTTCCGGCATTATCTTTCGCTCTCTTGGATCTGCTGGCGGCAACGATATTATCTCCGTTATTTTAAACCAGAAATATGCCGTCCGTATCGGGACATACAATTTTGTTTTTAATTTTGTTTTATTCCTTTTTTCCTTTGGTAAAATGGATACAAATCTGATTTTATACTCCATGGCCATGAGTTATATATCCTCCCAGGTGATTGAATATTTCATGACCCTGTTTAACCAGAGAAAAATGATTTTTATTGTTTCAAACAATCCCAGACAAATCTCACATGAAATAATGAACAAACTCAAACGGGGAGTAACTTTTATAAAAGGAGAAGGAGCCCACTCCGGACTGGAAAAAGATATCATCCTGACGGTTGTCAATACGTTCCAGATCAAACGAATTGAAGAGATTGCCTTTGCAATTGATCCGGATGCGTTCTTGATTACGGAAAACACCTTTAATGTTCTTGGAAAAGGATTTTCCAAACGTAAGGTTTATTAATAAGGAATAAAACAAAGCTTATTACAATTTGTGAGCCATCTACCAGGTATTAGTTGTGATAAGACTCTTCGAATTTAACGTTTACGGACGCAATTGCCTATAAGTACCAGAGCATAAATAATTCCAAAAAATATAAAAGACACCAAATCATCTAAAAAAATATCGGATTAATTTTGGCCTGGTACTTATTCAGACTATTATTACGCTAAACCCTGTTCGCTTTATTTAATACGTCTATGTAAAAATTTTACTATTTTTATGTATTTTTTTTCACATTAAACCAGGTTGCCCATCACACCACACCCATAAAATCGAAGATAGCCAACGATATCAAGTTTTTATAATAATACGATTTATTGGCGCGTAAATTGCTTATATTTTATATAAACTGCTGCTTTTCTGCCTGCATCCCTCTATTATGTTTCCACCAGATCCTCCTCATATTCGAAATCAAATTTTTATCTGTTGCAATTAAATAGTTCTGTACTTTTTTTAATAAAAATTTTTTATGAATTATTTTTCATGACGAAAGGAGGTGAATAAAACTTTATGAGGCAATGTTACAAGGATATTGATTTCATAATATCCATCTCACAAACTTAAATTATATTTATATACTGAAAAAAGGAAGAAATATGAAAAAATTTTTATTAATACTTTTAGTTACTTTGCTGCTGCCATCCATTTTAATGGCAGCAACAGAAGCTGAAAAAAGGACGGCTATCGACAATGGTTTAGCCTATCTCGCTACAACCCAAAACGCCAATGGTTCATTCGACGGTGGAGGATTAGACTATTTGATATCCCAGACCGGATCAGCTCTTCTTGCCTTTTTGGAGGAAAAAGACAACTGGGGCACAAATGCAGCCGCATATCAGACGGTAGTGGACAAAGGCCTGAGCTATCTTCTGGAAAATGCCAATGTGGTTGGTATCACTCCACAAACGCACGGTAATCCGGACGGTGACGGCAACGGAGTGGGTGTAAAGTTTTATCCGGGTGTAACTAATAGTCGTGACACCTATGTCACAGGGCTCGTGCTTCCGGCCATCGCCTCTTCCGGGACGCCGGATGCACTGGTAACAACAGGACCATTGGCCGGCAGGACCGACGGAACCGGTGCAGGCGGTGCATGGACATATAAAGACGTGGTACAGAACACCATTGACTACTTTTCCTTTGGTCAAACTGAAAACGCCGGCACTATGGATGGAGGATGGAGATACTATGCCAATTATGGCAACTCCGATCAATCCACCACCCAGTGGCCGGTTATATCATCTCTATACGCTTCCAAGATGGGCGTCTCCACCCCCGGCTTCGTGGGAACCGAACTGGACAAATGGATCAACAATATCCAGTATCCTGATGGAGGAGCTGGATATTATCCTACCAATTACGGCACCCGCTATGGCGAGATGAACGAGACCGGCGCACTGCTCATCGAACAGGCTTTCCGGGGTTTGGGTGTTGGCAATGCAAATGTTGATGCAGCGTTAGCTTACATCAACAGTGGTTGGCTATGGTCATTAGGCTCAGGCGGCAGCTATGACGGGAATTTTGGACATCCATATGCCATGTGGGCCATTTACAAAGGCCTTGATTTGACCATCGGCCGTGATGACATGACCACCATCACCAATCTCCATGGCGATCCAGGCGATGTGGACAACCCGTCCCACGGGTGGAACTGGTGGGAAGATTATTGCGAAAGCCTTGTTAGCAGCCAAGCCGCTAATGGTAGTTGGGCAGGCTATTCCTCTTGGGGGACGGGTCTGGCGACCCCTTGGTTCATCAATATCCTTGCAGGCACTACAATTCCAGGTGGCAATGGGGAAAATATAATCCCAGAACCTGCAACCATGCTCCTTTTTGGACTTGGACTGCTGGGAATAGCCGGAATTTCAAGAAGAAAAAAGAACTAACTTTATCCGATTATTCACACAGGGAAAGCAGGCGATTTTCTGCCTGCTTTCCCTGTAGTTCCTGTTGTATCGATTTTTATTAATATTATAAAAAGCTCAACTCCAGATAACATAGGTTCTAAATAGCTGCTATCACTCACCATCTTTGAAAGGAATTAAAATGTTTCTGATAAGAAAAAAAACTTTTTTCATCTTAATTGTATTAATCTTTTATTCAGTTCCATGTTCGGGTGTCCAAATAGTTAATGACAGCATTGTTCAACCTGATTCATTCTCAACAGATGATTTTTCAACCCTGGAACCATATATTGATTCCAACACCCTTGCCATTACGATTGCCGTTGAACGGCTTAGGCAGGGACGGCTTAAACAAGCATTTGAGTATGCCCAAGCCACCCTTTCCCAAAACCCTGAAAACATTTCCGGTCATGGGATTGCCGGGGTTGTTCTTGCACTTAAAGGGCAGAAAGAACAGGCCCGAAAAAAATTAAAGTTTTTTAAAAATCATAAGCAGGAAATCTTTTTTCCTGAATTGATCAACGCCATTATAAATGCCCAGGAAGGGAATCTTAAAAAAGCAGAAAAACACCTGGCAGCCAGTTTGAAAAAGCAGCCTGAGCATCCGGTTGCCTTATATTACAAGGGCAGCCTGTTTCTTACAAAAAAACAGTATAAATCCGCTATCACAATATTTGAAAAGGTTATCCGATTTCAGCCTGAATTTGTTCCTGCCCTGGCAGGACTTGGCAGGGCTTTTCTGATGCTAAAAGACGTTGAACAGGCAATAGTATATTATGAAAAAGCTGTTACGCTTGAGCCTGAAAATTTGCTCTATCGAAGGCAGCTTCTAACCATTTATCAGGAAACCGACAAAAAAGAGCTTGCCAACAAACAGATCAGGGAGATGCTCTATTACACGCCCGGTGTCAAGCAGGGATATCTTAAAAAAGGCAGACAGCTTTTGGTTATGGGTGCTTATGAAGAGACTGCAACCCTTATGGATAAAATTTTAAATATTTACAAAGATGTCCCGCTTGCCTTTTACATAAAGGCTGCTGCTCACAGCAACCTGAACCAAACCGAGGAAGCGGTTAACAACATTAACAACTTCCTTGACGCCCAACAAAACTCAGCCATGACACACCATTATGCAGGCATGTGTTACATGGTACTCAAACAGTACAAAAAAGCCGAAGACCAATTTATAAAAGCGATATCTATAAATCCTAATATGGGAAAAAGCTTTGTGCCCATGATAATTATCGAGCAGCTTAACGGCAATTTCATAAGGGCTTTAGAAGGATTAAGCCTGGCAGAAAAAGGCGGAGAACCCGCTAATCTTATTGATTTTCTTTCTGCCCATATTTTTTTACAGCGAAAAAACGATCCAGCCTTTTTCCAGAAAATGGAAACCGGGGTCAAACTGATCCCAGGGCTGAGACAGAGCAACACTCTATCACTGCCGAATAATAAAAATAGAGATTTTTTTGCAGAAAATCGAAACTTGATGGTACTTTTTTTCTATAACGGCTGGTATGGTAAAACATTAAAAACAAGTCAGGCCCTGCTTAAAAAAAACCCACAGGATCGATTTGCCCTTTATTACAAGGCCTTATGCGAAACTGTACAAAATACAAACATGGATGGTATCAGTTCATTTAATGCATTGCTTAAATTGGAAAAAAACCTATATTCAGCGCATATGGGGCTTGGGCAACTTTATTTAAAAACATTTGACCTGAAAAATGCTGAGAATGCCTTTAAAAAAGTTATTGATATCAATCCATCCTATGGCCCTGCTTATGCTGCTCTGGGAGATACTTTCCAAATGGATGACAACAATGAAAAAGCCATAGAAAATTATCAAAAAGCCATAGAAATAAATCCACAAATCTTGAGTGTCTATCCAAAGCTAATCATCCTCTTGTCAGAAAAAAAAGAAACTATATCTCAAGCAGCACGATATTCTGAAAAACTTAAAACATTTTCTCCAAAAGATCCGTATTCAATAGATGCAATCGGTTGGATCAGCCTGAATCTTAAAAAAACAAAAAAAGGATTTGAACTGATTCAAAAAGCCCACAAGTTATTGCCTAATGATCCAATAATCCTTTATCATCTTGGGATTGCATATTATCAGTCAAAAAATTTAAAGGCCGCTGAAAAATATTTACAAGCTTCAATTGAACGTTCAAATAACTTTCCAGGATACAATCTTGCCATGAACGTTCTGAAAAAAATAAAGTCAGATTAAAAGAATTTTTATATTCGAATATTTAGTATTGGCCCGGATCAAAAACAACTATTCATAAAAGGTGTGCAGTTTCGGGTCAAAGGCCTCTCTTATGCCTTCACCGATAAAGGTGACGGTCATCAGGGTGACCACAAGGGCAGCCACCACAGAAGAGACAATCCACCATGCATCCATGTTCTGCCAGCCCTGAGAAAGCAATTCCCCCCAGGAAGGTGTAGGAGCCGGCAGGCCGAATCCCAGGTAATCCAGGGATGTTAAAGAGACGATCCCCCCTGAAATGGCAAAAGGCGCATAGGTCACTATAACGGATATGGTATTGGGGATGATATGCTTGAATATGATTCTGGCGTGGGATGCTCCAAGGGAACGGACAGCCAGGATATATTCTTTTTCTTTTTCTTTATATGTAATTGTTCTCATGACCCAGGTAATGCCGATCCACCCGAAAAAGGCCATGATCAAAATCAATATCATAAAACTGGGGATCACAACCGAAGCAATGATGATGATCACATATAAAAACGGAATATTATTCCAGATTTCAATTATCCGCTGAAAAATCAAATCAAATTTACCACCGAAATACCCCATGGAACAGCCAATGGTAATGCCGATTGTATAGTTCATGATCAAAAGAACAACAGAAAAAACAATGGCCGTCCGAAATCCGTATACCAGCCGTGCCAGGATATCCCTGCCCACATTGTCGGTCCCAAAAAAATGCCGTTCCTTAAATGAGGGGGCAAACGGCGGATAAGAGTTTTGCTTAAGATCATTCTCATACGGGTTATAGGGAACCGGGGGCAGGATCACAAAATCAGATGATGCCTGAGCTTGACACTTTTTTTTAAGATCCCGGTAATTGGTTTCATACTCATATCCCAAATCAAATTCAGACCCAGGGATCATTTGTGTATAGGTTGGAAAATAAAATCTGCCGTCATAATAGACCAGCAATGCCTTTGAGTTGATAAACACCTCGGCAAAAAAAGAGATGAACATCATGACCAGAAGAATAACAAATGACCAGAATCCCCTTTTAATGGATCGAAACCGCTTGATCTTTTTGATGGTAACAGGATTCAAGGATATCATTTAAACCTCACCCGGGGATCAACAAAGGCAACACAAATATCGGATAAAATATTGCCGATCATGAACAAGACAGAAGAGATCACAAGAATTCCCATGACCACAGGATAATCCCGGTCAAGAATGGATTCATATCCTAAAAGCCCCATCCCATTGATATTAAAAACTTTTTCAATTAAAAATGATCCCATTAAAATAATGGAGATATTGTTACCAAAGCTTGTGGCTATGGGGATCAGGCTGTTTTGCAGGGCATGGTTGAGTACGGCTTTTTTAAAAGAAAGTCCCTTGGCTATGGAGGTCCTGACATAATCGGACGACAAAGAGTCCATCAGTGTGTTTTTCATCAAAAGCGTCATCACGGTAAAAGAACCGATAACATAAGAAAAAAGCGGAAGAATGGTATGCCAGGCAATATCAATTATTTTTTCAATTGGACTCATCTCCTCAAACAGTTCGGACACAAGCCCGCCCAAAGGGAAGACATCATAATTGGATGCAAACAGAACCAGCATGAGTACGCCTGCCACCCAGCCGGGAATTGCATACCCCATGAAAATAATGATGGACGTGATGTTATCAAAACCGGTTTTATGGCGTACGGCCTTTGCCATGCCAAGTGGGATGCAGACCCCGTAAATCATAATCAAACTTAAAATACCAAAATAAAGGGAGATGGGAATGCGTTCTTTGATCATGTCCCAGACCGGGTCATAATATCGGGTGGACCTGCCAAGATCCCCTCTCAACACCTTTGCAAGCCATATAAAATAACTGGTTAAAACGGGTTTATCAAACCCGTAATACTCTTTTAACTTTTGAATCTGTTCTTCGGAAAGAGGCTGTCCATTTCCAGGCCCGGATGTTGCGGATGCAGATGATCCGCCCTGGCCCGTCTGCATGGCCCTTGCATCGGAAATGATCCGTTCAATGGGACCGCCCGGCACAAAACGGGTGATGGTAAAAACCATGATGGTGATACCGATAAAGGTCGGTATCACCAGCAACAATCGCCTTATAAAATATGCGGTCATGACATTGTTTGATAAACCGATTCCAGTGCCTTGTCCAGGTTTTCAGGTTTTGTGCCGCCGGCCTGGGCCATATCTGGCCTGCCCCCGCCTCCGCCACCGACTATTTTTGCAGCTGTTTTTACAATATCACCGGCTTTGAACTTTTTTGTCAAATCGTTTGTGACAACACTTATCAACAAGGCTTTTCCATTGGATTGGGCACCCAGAAGAATGACTCCGGAGCCTATTTTGTTCTTGAATTTATCTGCCAGGTCCCTTAACTGGGAAGGATTTTCAATTTCCACCCGCTTTGAAATCACTTTGACCCCGTTGATTTCCCGGATGGCATCATCCATATTTTCAACAGACTTTGATGCCATTTTTGCTTTCAAGGATTCCAGTTCTTTTTCAAGGTTTTTCTTATCCTTGACCAGAGCCTCAACCTTTGAAACCAAATCCTCTTTGGCACCTTTTAACAGACCGGCTGCCGATTCAATAAGGCCTTGCTCTTTATGAATATAATCCAGCGCTGTCTGACCTGTTGCAGCCTCGATTCTTCTTACACCAGATGCGATTCCGCCTTCGGACAAAATTTTAAACAGCCCGATATCACCGGATTGTTTTGTATGGGTTCCCCCGCAAAGCTCCCGGGAAAAATCACCCTGAGACACGACCCGTACAACATCTCCGTATTTTTCTTCAAACAATGCAGTGGCACCTTCTTTAACCGCATCATCCATGTTCATCTCTTTGGTTTGAACGGGACAATTTTCACGAATCCTTTGATTGACCTCATTTTCAATGGCCAAAAGGTCTTGTGTGGAAATAGATGAAAAATGGGTAAAATCAAATCTTAACCGGGTATCTGTTACAAGTGAACCCGACTGTTTGACATGTTCTCCCAGAACCTTTCTCAAGGCGGAATGCAGGATATGGGTGGCTGTATGATTCGCCGCAGTGTTCTGTCTTTTCACGGCGTCCACGGTAAGGCTGAATAGATCCCCTTTTTTTGCCGAACCTTTTTTGACCATCCCTTTGTGGATAAAAAGCCCGCTGGGATCTTTGACCGTATCCGTAATCCTGATGACACAATTTTCATTTTCAAATATTCCGGCATCACCTGCCTGTCCGCCTGATTCCGCATAAAAAACAGTGGAAGCGGTTACAATTTCTATGGAATCACCCGGCGTTGCCGCCTCAATCTCTTTATCGTCTTTTACAAGGATAAGAACTTCGGATGTTCCAACAATCTTGTCATAACCTTGAAAATCGGTTTTCACTCCTTGTGATGTCAAAGCTTTATAGGCATCGCCAACCCCTGTGAACTTTTTAGTGGACCTGGATCTTGCCTTTTGTTCTGCCATTGCCCGGTCAAACCCATCCATATCAAGATTGATCTGCATATCCTTGACATGATCTTCAATAATATCAACGGGAAATCCAAAGGTATCATAAAGTTTAAAAATCACTTCCCCGGAGATGGTGGAATGATTGTTTGATTTCATGTCATCTGATTTAATATCACCTGATTTTATGTCCTCCAGGGTGGCTTCCAGCAATTTCATGCCGGTATCAAGGGTTTCAAGAAATTTTTCTTCTTCATTTTTCACCACGTTCAAGATAAATGCAGAAGACTCTTTCAGTTCTGGATAGGCCTGGTCCATAATTTTAAAAACCGTCTGTACGGTCTCGTGCATGAAAGGCTTGACAAGCCCGATACTCCTTCCGTACCGGATGGCCCGCCTCATGATTCGGCGCAGCACATATCCCCGGCCTTCATTGGAGGGCAGCACCCCGTCACTGATCAAAAACGCGGTGGCCCGGGAATGATCGGCAATAACTTTCATGGCCACTTCAACCTGGTCTGATTCATGCCGTTTTTTATTGGAAAGTTCCCCGACTTTTTCCATGATGGGAACAAACAAATCCGTGTCATAATTTGTTGGAACCCCCTGAAGAACGGAAATTACCCGTTCCAGTCCCAGGCCAGTATCAATACTTGGTTTGGGCAATGGGGTCATATTGCCCTGTTCATCTCGTTCAAACTGCATGAAGACAAGGTTCCACAACTCAAGCCATCGATCACAGTCACACCCCACGGCACACTCTTTAGCACCACACCCGAATGCCTCTCCCCTGTCAATATGAATTTCACTGCAAGGCCCGCAAGGCCCGGTATCTCCCATGCTCCAGAAATTATCCGCTTCCCCAAGCCTTACGATTCTTTCTTCTGATACGCCCACCTGGTCCCGCCAGATGTCATAGGCTTCATCATCTTCATGAAACACGGAAACCCATAGTTTTTCTTTGTCAAACCCATACCCTTTGGTGAGCAGGTCCCAACCGAAAGCAATGGCTTTTTCCTTAAAATAATCACCAAAAGAAAAATTGCCCAGCATTTCAAAAAAGGTATGATGCCTTGCCGTATACCCAACGTTTTCAAGATCATTATGCTTGCCACCGGCCCTGACACATTTCTGGGCGGTTACCGCAGTTGAATATTCCCTTTTTTCATCTCCCGTGAACACGCGTTTGAACTGAACCATTCCGGCATTCACAAATAAAAGGGTGGGATCATCCTGTGGCACAAGAGAGGAAGACCTTACATATTGATGATTGTGTTTTTTAAAATAATCTATAAAAATCTTTCTGGCATCATTGCCTGTCATGTTACAACTCCTAATTCACTGATATGTTACGCTTTGACTTCTTTGTCCTGGTTTTCTTTTACGGCAGGCTCTGAAAGCCCAAGCTTCTCACGAACTTTTTGCTCAATTTTTTCAAATATATCCGGGTTATCGATCAAAAAAAGCTTTACATTCTCTCTTCCCTGGCCGACTCGTTCGCCTTCAAACGAATACCATGATCCGCTCTTGTCTACAATTTCAAGTTGAACCCCCATATCCAGCAGATCTCCGGTTCTTGAAATGCCCTCGCCATACATGAGATCAAACTCAATATCTTTAAAAGGAGGCGCCAGTTTGTTTTTCACGACTTTAACTTTGGTTCGGTTCCCAATGATTTCCTGGCCGTCTTTAATCGGAGCCGCCCTTCTGATCTCAAGGCGCATGGAGGAATAAAATTTTAAGGCGTTCCCACCGGTTGTGGTTTCGGGATTGCCATAGACCACACCGATTTTCATCCTGATCTGGTTGATAAATATAAGGGTGGTATTGGTTTTACCGATGGTTCCGGTAAGCTTTCGCAAGGCCTGGGACATCAGCCGTGCCTGCAGTCCCATATGAGAATCTCCCATATCCCCTTCAATTTCAGACCGGGGCACAAGCGCGGCTACAGAGTCCACGACCATGATATCAACCCCACCGCTTCTTACCAGCATATCAGCTATTTCAAGAGCCTGTTCCCCTGTATCGGGCTGGGATATCAGCAGTTCGTCGCAATCCACCCCCAGCCGTTTGGCATATGCCACATCCAGGGCATGTTCGGCATCTATAAAGGCGGCAATCCCGCCGCACTTTTGTGCCTGAGCAACAGCATGAAGAGCCAGGGTAGTCTTTCCGGATGATTCAGGACCGTAAATTTCAATCACCCTGCCCCTGGGATATCCGCCGACCCCAAGGGCTTTATCCAGAGCCAGGGAGCCTGTTCGTATGACCGGAACGGCTTCAATGGCCCGACCGCCCAGTTTCATGATAGATCCTTTGCCAAACTGACGTTCAATCTGGCTCATTGCCGTTTTTATGGCTTTATCCTTTTCCGAATTTATTCCCATCCCTTTTTCTCCTAAAATATACCCGATAAATATAGAATTCTTAAAACAATTGCAGAAAAAACACCTGCCATAATATCGTCCAACACCACTCCTGCTCCCCCTGAAAAATTATTTTCAAAATATTTAACAGGTCCGAATTTCACAATATCAAAAAAACGGAATATAAAAAAACCGGCTGCAAGCGTAGAAACAGAAATATGAGACGGAACCATTGACAGGGTAACTACATACCCTGCAATCTCATCAATAACAATACATCCGGGATCTTTCTTTCCCAGTATTTTTTCAGCCTGATCCGCAACATAAATGGCACCAAGTATAACACTCACGATATAAAAACCATAAAATGATGGTGAAATGATTAAAAAAACCAGAGCAAAAGGAACCGCCGCAAGAGTGCCGAATGTACCTGGTGCAAAAGGGCTTTTACCGGTAAAAAATCCTGTGGCAAAAAACATTATTATTTTATTATTTAAAGTCATCTGGCAGTTCTATATTCTGCATCATCCCCTGTCAAGAAAATTGGATCAAGAAAATCGGGTCAAGTGAATTGAATCATAAGGAATCTGATCAAAAATTTTGTATCAATTTATATCAAGGGGGCGTTGTCTAAAAGAGAGTTGACATCACATAAAACTTGGTTATACACATCTTTGAGCGGTATCTTTTTTTTCTTTGCCACCTTTTTTGCAGCCTCATATTCCGGAACAAACCTGATACTCTTGTCAGGATTGGTTATCTTTTTCACCTGCATTTTTCCAAACAAGGTATCAATAACAGCTGTTTCCCTTAAGAGAAAGGATCTTTCACATTCATGATATCTCACGCCGATTGATGTGGTCTGGGCAAGTATAAGGCGAACAATATGATCAAGATTTTCTTTACGGCACATCACCTCAATCTGGATCCCCGGCCTGTTTTTCTTCATCTGAACCGGAACATAACAGACATCCAGTGCCTGATTTTCAAACAAAGTCTCCATCAAAAATCCTGAAACCTCGGGACTCATGTCATCCACATTGGTTTTTATCACATAAATGGTTTCTTTTTGAATGTTTGTATTCTCCTGTTTCTGATCTTTTCTCTCTTTGCCCAATACAATGCGCAGCAAATTGGGAAGAGTTGAGCCGGTATCTCTTTTGCCCGAGCCATAACCGACCTGTTTGACGGTCATTTCCGGCATACCCCCGAATGAAGCTGCAAGAGTGCAAATAATAGCTGCTCCTGTAGGGGTTACAATTTCCGTCTTGGCATCGGACGGTTTTACCGGGATGTTTTTTAAAATGGCTATGGTTGCCGGAACAGGAACCGGTATTTTTCCATGGGAACAGGTTACAAATCCTGACCCTAACGGAATACAAGAGGCATAGACCTGTTTGATACCCAGATATTCCACGCACAAAAAAGAGCCGATAATATCAACAATGGAATCAATGCCGCCGATTTCATGAAAATGAACCGTTTCAATATCTTTGCCATGAATGACGGACTCGGCTTGTGCTATTTTTTTAAAGGCCAAAAGACTGTTCATTTTTACTGTTTCAGACAACGAACAGGTTTCAATCAAGGTTTTAATATCTTTGTAATTCCTTGATGAGCAGTCTTCTTCAATAACATCAACAACAACGTCCATTGCTTTTAAGTGGTGTTTATAGACAATACTTGTCTTTAATTCAAAGCCTTTTAAAACTCCGGATAATTTTTCGTTCAACCAGTCAACTGGTACGCCAAGATCCAGGAACGCTCCAAGGGTCATATCCCCGCTGATACCGGAAAACATATCAAAATAAGCAATCATCTCAGGACAAGCCTCCTGCTGCATGAACCTTTAGAATCTCCAGCACCAGCCGTGCTGAATTTTCCATATCCTTGATGTCAATGGATTCATTCAGGGTGTGAACATCCGTCATTCCGGTTCCCAAAACACCGGCAGCAATACCGCGGCTGAAAAAGATATTGGCATCTGCGCCACCGCCTATGGTTTTGCTTTCCATGGGAATGCCGATATTGTTTGCCGCTTTCCTGGCAAGCTTAACAACCTTGTGGTCTTCAGAAATATTTGTAAGGGGAAAATCATTCTCAACAACGGCTTCTATCCGGGGAAGATCCGAATTGCCATCAAACTCCTCGGCTGCAACATAAAATGCATCGACAATCCAATCCGTAACATTTTTCAGTTTTTCCACATCATGACTTCTGACTTCCCCGCAGATTTTGACAAACTCAGGAACAATATTGGTGGCAACTCCTCCTTTTATGGTTCCAAGATTGCAGGTGGTCTCTTCATCAATGCGGCCCAACTTGAGTTTGGAAATGGCTTTTGAGGCAACGGCAATGGCGTTGATACCGTTTTCAGGCGCTGCACCCGCATGAGCCGCCCTTCCATAAACCTTAAGGGTGATCCTGTTGGCAGCCGGGGCTTTTGTGACAATCCCTTCCGTATCGGTTGAATCCAGTATATATCCGAATTTTGACTCTATTAAAGAATAATCAAAATTTTTTGCACCTAAAAGACCGATTTCTTCACAAACCGTAAAAACAATTTCAACCGGCGGGTAATCCATTTTATTTTCAATGATCACGTCCATGACCTCAAGAATAATGGCAAGGGCTGATTTATCATCCGAACCCAAAATGGTTGTTCCATCGCTTTTAAAAATACCGTTTTCAAACAGCACTTTTATGCCTTTTCCAGGCCCAACCGTATCCATATGACCGGACAAGAAGACTGGGGCTGCATCAACGGTTCCCTTGAACCTGGCCACAAGGTTTGAACAATCGCCTTTCACCGCTTCCTTTGCCGTGTCATAACAAACTGTTGCTCCCATCCTAATTAATATTTTTTCAAGTTCCAGCGCAACATTTCTCTCCTGCCGGGAAAGAGAATCAATTTCAACAAGTGATTTAAACCGTTGAGCCAGTCTTTGTGAATTTATCATTTATTCATCCTTCAGTTAATCGAACGTCATAAACGCAAATTGATAAATCAAAGAAATAATATGTACTAAAATTTTTTTATTAATTCCATCATTAATTATGAAAATGGCATGTTATGACCCGGTCATCCCGACCATCACTCCCGGTCAGTTTCCAAGGCTTCTTTTAAACGGCTGAATGCTTATTCCAGATTTTTTCAGAAGGTTTTCTATTTTAAATTTTGCAAAATATTCGTTGAACATTAACAATTTTTAAAGTTTATAATTTGATTTTTTTGCCCGGTCAGGTTATTATCAAACTTGATTATTTTTTTTAAAATTTATTAGTTAGCGCCAAACAAAAAATGCCATAAAAAACGAAATTTATTAATTTTATTGATCATTTAAATATGTTACGTTTAGCCTTTCCTGCTCTTTTTATGACCTGCAATTAAAGTAATAATATTGAAATAATTACTGAACTGTTGGGACAAAAAAAGTGACATAAAAAAATAAATGTAAGCAGTTTATTATGCCCATTAAAAACAAACATATGATTGGCGGCGATACGGGAAGCAACCTTACAGGTCAAAGTCTTACAAATCAAAGCCTGACAGCGGAATTAAACTGTCTATTATCAGTTGTTTTAGCCAAACGGCTTCATCAAATCATATATCTGTATATGCTTGAAATATGGCCGATCCCCGCGATGTCCCAGCAAATATTTAATGCGATATGCAAACTTTTACATGATGTGCCGCAGGATAAATCTCATAAAATATTTCATTATTTGTATCGCGAAAAAATCCTTGAATTTTTCATGCGATTAGAAAAATGCGAAATCAAAGTAGTTAAAGACGATTCTCTCCCCTTGCTTACGAATGTTTTTAAATTGCATTCACACCATAGAATCAATAAAGGTTTGTATCTTGGAACGACTGGGCACTGGTTGAACCACCAAAAAAAACCTCCCTCAGTGATATCCTGTTCAGCTACAAACGCTATCGTTAATTGTATGGGGCATCCTTTGCGACATGTTTTTTTAAAAGTTTTTCTTGCGACAGGACAGTTCTACGAATCGCCTTTTGTTGTTTACAGCACACAGCGTTATGGTCAGTTGGATGAAGAAGACGCTTCCAATCTCCTATATATGAGACCGGGCCTCTTCCTGCTTGATATCCCCAAAAAAGTTCAAAAACACTGGCTTTTAATCCAGCAGAAACAAACACAGCAGCGCCTCAGGAGATTAATCGAAGAAAAAATTAGGATTGAAAACAAAAACAGGTAAAGGATACTGGCTTATCTTCATGATTACATTTTGCATTATACCGCCATTTAATGTAATCTAACTCATGATGGATTCAGTAAAATTGAAATAATGTTAAAAAGAACTCCCTCCTTAATTTACAAATCGGGTTGCAAAATGGAAAATTACCGATTATCCGAACTGCTTGATTTAGCCGCCGTCCAAAATATGGCGGATGCAAATTATGAAGCTACGGGTATCCCAACCGGGATAATTGATGCCTTTGACAATTCACTGCTGGTTGGCGCAGGCTGGCAGGAAATATGCTGCAATTTCCACCGTGCCAACAACGATTCATTAAAACAATGTCAAGCCAGTGATAATTTTATTAAAACTCGCCTTGTTAAAGGTGAGGCTTGCTGCTATAAATGTAAAAATGGTCTCTGGGACATCGGAATCCCTATCATAGTTACAAATCAGCATCTGGCAACACTGTTTTTGGGACAATTTTTTTATAAAGAAGAGCCTTTTGACCGGAATTTCTTTATTCAACAGGCAAAAAAATTTGGTTATGATCTTGACGGCTATCTTACAGCACTTGATAAAGTACCGGTATTAAAGCGTAAAAAAGTCGAATATATTATTGAGTATAATAAATCACTGGTAACCTTTTTAACTGATCTTGCAGAAAATTCCATCAAGAAAAAAATAGCAGAGGGTGAAGTCAATCACCTCCGCAACTATCTGTCTAATATTTTTGATTCCATGCCTTCTGTTCTTGTCGGTGTAGATGATGAATTTAAAGTAACTCAATGGAATAGAACGGCTTCAAAAATAACAGGGATCTCTGCCAATGATGCTAAAGGAAAAATTTTTTCAGACGTGCTGCCCGGTATGAACATTGAAATGGAAACAATAACTGAAAGCATTCAAGCCCGTGAAACCAGACATCTGCTGAAAAAACCCCGCAAATTAAAAAATGAGACCTGTTACGAAGATATAACCATCTACCCCCTGATCGCCAATGGCATCAAAGGAGTGGTAATTCGTATTGATGACGTAACTCAAAATGTTCGCATGGAAGAGATGATGATTCAAAACGAAAAAATGCTTTCTGTTGGCGGATTGGCGGCCGGTATGGCACACGAAATTAACAACCCCCTTGCAGGGATGCTCCAGACCGCTCATGTAATGTCCAATCGATTGATAAATTGTGAATTGCCTGCCAATCTGGATGCAGCCCACAAGTCAGGCACCACAATGGAAACCATCAAACAGTTCATGGAGATCCGGGGAATTTACAACATGATAAACGCCATCAACAAATCAGGTCAGAGAGTGTCAAATATTATTGACAACATGCTCAATTTTGTACGCAAGAGCGATGGCCGGTTTTCTTGTTTTTCCATTTCCGAACTGATTGATAAAACACTGGAACTGGCAGAATCAGACTACGACCTTAAGAAAAAATGTGATTTTAAACGAATTGATATCAAAAAAGAGTATGCAGACAACATTCCTCCTGTGCCCTGCGAAGGTGCTAAAATTCAGCAGGTGCTGCTGAATATTTTCAGGAACGGTTTCCAGGCAATGCAGGAAAACAAAGAAAACAAGCCCCGGTTTATCGTTCGGACATGGTGTGAAAAGAGTCAAAAAATGGTCTGCATTGAAATAGAGGACAATGGTACGGGTATGGATGAGGGGACAAAAAAAAAGATATTTGAACCTTTTTTTACAACCAAACCGGTGGGATCAGGCACTGGGCTTGGCCTTTTTGTATCATATTTCATCATTACTGAAAATCATGGCGGTCAAATGGAAGTCGACTCAACCTTGGGGCAAGGCACAAAATTCATTATCAGGCTTCCTATCACATAAAAAAAATATTCTTGATGATGCTTTTTATACATATCATTTGATGTCAAGTTTTGTAAATTTTCAAAATCTGGATGAGGTTCTGATATAACTTAAGTCCGAAAGTTGAGATTTGCTTTTAATACTCCTTTACACATATTATGAATACTGATAATAAAAGTGCTTCGGCCCATCCGGATGACAGTATAACAACGTCTGAAAACCCATTTTTTCTTGTCTGTCCCGGCCTGTGCCAGCACAAATATTTTTTAAGATATTGAAGATGATTATGATTGATACCATGAAAAAGCAAGTGGAAGATATGGAAATCAGATGGGCAAAACAACTTTACAGGGAACACAAAAATATTTCCTGGCAATACGGAGTCGATATTACTCCCCCTGCAATCAATATCTCTTCCGGCAGAAAAGAGCTTGGTTTATGGAATCATGGAACAAAAACGCTTTCGATCTCAAGTCATCTTATCCAGACTGAAGCCTGGGATATTGTAGTGGAGGTACTGAAGCATGAGATGGCGCATCAATACGTTTCCGAATTTTATGATAATGCAGATGGTCATGGCAAATATTTTAAGAAAGCCTGTAAAAAATTAGGGGTACATCCGGCTTTTGTTGCGGGCAGCAAGGATTTTCATAAAACGCTGCAGGAATTCAAAGGAAGCTTGCCGCCTGATGCTCAAAAAATGTTAAGGAAAGTTGAAAAACTGATGGCCCTGGGGCAATCCAGTAACGAGGCAGAGGCCCAGGCAGCATCCAGAAAAGCCAATTACCTGCTTAACAAATACAATCTTCAGAGAATTAATGCTCATGATGATAATCCGGATATCAAATACCTTACAATCTGCCATAAGAAAAAACGCATTGAAAGTATTCAAAGAGCTATTTTGTCTATTTTAAGAGACTATTATTATGTAAACTGTATCACTTCAGATACTTACAATGCCCAAGACGATACGGTTTATCGATGCATTGTCCTGATTGGAAGAAAAGAGGCTTTAATCGTTGCAGAATATGTTTACCATTTCCTTCTTGATACAGGTCGGACACTTTGGCAAAGCTTCAAAAAGAAAAACAACGCCAAAAGAGGAGATAAAGTTTCTTTTGATATGGGGTTTATTGCCGGGATTGAACATAATCACAAATTGATGTTTGAAGATTCAATCATGGAAAATTCAAATAGTAAGGGCAATATTGACACGACCCTGCCCGTAAAAGCGACCAAGGCATTAATGGCTCAACATCATGAAGAAATCTGTAAAGAAAAATCACGACTGTTCCCAAAATTATCAACCGTCCGATACGGCAGACATCAAGCTTCATCAGGTGCCTTCAAAGAAGGGTTTAACAATGGTAAAAACACTCATATAAAAAAAGGGGTGTCCAACCGGGGAACAGGGATATCCGGTTTTTTAGAAGCTTGATTATTCCCCCTGTGTCAGGAGAAAACAAATAAAGGCCCCCGGCGGAAATCAAACATATCCGCCAAGGCCGTACCGTTAAAAAACAGGTTTAATCACAGAAGATCCGCATAAAAATCATTGCCTTTATCGTCAACAATAATAAAGGCCGGGAAATTTTCTACGGTGATCATGTAGACCGCTTCCATCCCCAACTCTTCGTACTCGATGATATGCGCCTTTTTAATGAAGTCTTTTCCGATCCGGGCAGCAGGCCCGCCGATGGAGCCCAGATAAAACCCGCCATGGATCCTGCAGGAATTTGTGACTTGGTTTGTTCTGTTGCCCTTGGCCAGCATTATCATGGAAGCACCCTCTTCCTGGAAGACGGGCACATAAGTATCCATTCGCCCTGCTGTTGTGGGGCCGAATGATCCTGAAATTTCTCTTTCAGGCCGTTTGGCAGGGCCGGCATAATAGACAATATGATTTTTCAAGTATTTGGGCAGGCCTTTGCCTGCCTCAAACCGTTCCATGAATTTTGCATGGGCAATATCCCTTGCCACAACAATTTGTCCGGTTAAAGCCAGCCGTGTGGAGACCGGATACCTGGACAACTCCGCCCGGATCTCATCCATGGGCCTGTTCAGATCAATATGAACCGCTTCTTTCATGTCAGGTTCTTTTTTCGGCAGGTATTGGCCGGGATTTTCTTCCAGCTGTTCCAGAAAGACCCCATCCTTTGTGATTTTCCCCTTGATCTGGCGATCGGCTGAACAGGAAACCCCCAGACCGATGGGACAGGATGCCCCGTGTCTCGGCAGGCGGATCACCCGCATATCAAGGGCAAAATGCTTGCCCCCGAACTGGGTGCCGATGCCCAATTCATGAGACCGGGCCAACACTTTTTTTTCAAGATCAATGTCCCTGAAGGCATGAGCGGTGTCACTGCCCCGGGTGGGAAGAGAATCCAGGTATCTGGCGGATGCAAGTTTTACGGTTTTCAGATTGAGTTCCACAGACGTGCCGCCAATGACAAATGCAATATAATATGGCGGGCAGGCAGATGTCCCAAGCCCTTTCATTTTTTCCACCATAAAATCGATCAGGGTCTGTTCCGATTTCAATATGGTTTTTGTCATCTGGAACACATTGGTTTTATTGGCTGATCCGCCCCCTTTTGCCATGAACAGGAACTTGTATTCATCGCCCTGAACAGCTGTGATATCGATCTGGGCCGGCAGGTTGGTCGTGGTATTTTTCTCTTCATACATGGTAAAGGGCGCATTCTGAGAATATCTCAAATAATTTTGTGTATACACCTTGAATACGCCTTTGGATAACTCTTCCACATCATCGGTCCGGCTCCAGACCTGCTGCCCTTTTTTTGCCATGACAATTACGGTTCCCGTGTCCTGGCACATGGGATACACTTTTTCCGCTGCAATAACTGCATTTTTCAACAATTCCAAAGCCACATACCGGTCATTGTCGGAACTTTCCGGATCATCAATAATCTGTCTGAGTCTCTCAAGATGCCTTGGCCGGTAAAGATGGGCCACATCCTTAAAGGCTTTTTCAGCAAGCAGGGTCAGTGCCTGTGGTTCCACCATGAGAACATCTTTTCCGTCAAATTTGTTTATCCCGACATATTCCCCGGTAAGATAACGATATTCCGTCGTATCCTTTCCCAAGGGGAACATACGTTCATATATAAACTCATTCATGTTGCTGTCACCTTTATATAATACAACAGCCAGCGGGCCATTTCCTGCCCGCTGCCTGATTTTCTTTTTTATCCCGAGCCGGCCTGCCGGCAGTTAATCAGTTATCCATCGTGCATTCACACCAGAATTTTTCCATTCTCTTTCTCAAGGATGCGGCATATGCTTCCCAGTCATTGATGTTAATGGTGGCAAGCCCCTCCTCAATGGCCGCTTTGGCCACGGCAACGGATTCCCACTCAATCACCTTTGGATCAAAGGGTTTGGGAACAATGTACTCCTTGCCAAAGGCAAATGTCTTGCCGTTATAGGCTTTCTTCACCACTTCAGGCACCGGCTGTCTGGCCAGATCTGCCAGTGCCCTGGCTGCGGCAAGTTTCATTCCCTCTGAGATCTTGATTGCCCCCACGTCCAGAGCGCCCCGAAAGATAAAAGGAAAGCCCAGCACATTGTTGATCTGGTTGGGATAGTCGGAACGGCCCGTGGCCATAATAACGTCATCCCTTGTGGCTGTGGCCAGTTCATAGGTGATTTCAGGGTCAGGGTTGGCCATGGCAAACACCATGGGATCATTGGCCATGGAGAGGAGCATCTCGGCAGTAACAACATCTTTCTGGGATACGCCGATAAACACATCCGCACCTTTTATGACATCTTCCAGGGTTCTATGTTCCGTTTCCAGGGCAAAGATCTCTTTGTACTTGTTCATACCCTCTTTACGGCCCTTATAGATAACCCCTTTGGAGTCGCACATGGCAAGGTTTTCATATTTTACACCAAGGGAGACCAAGAGTTTAGCACATGAAATACCGGCGGCACCTGCACCGTTAAAGACCACTTTGATATCTTCAACTTTTTTGCCGGTAATTTCCAGCCCATTGATAAAACCTGCCGAACAGATGATGGCAGTACCGTGCTGGTCATCATGAAAAACAGGGATATTGCAGATATCAATCAGGGTTTCTTCAATTTCAAAGCATTCCGGTGCCTTGATATCTTCAAGATTGATACCGCCAAAGGTCAGTTCCATGATTTTGACAATATCTATAATTTTTTCAGGATCTTCGGTGTTGAGCTCAATATCAAAGACATCCACATCGGCAAATCTTTTGAACAATACTCCCTTTCCTTCCATCACCGGCTTGCTGGCCAGGGCACCGAGGTTCCCAAGCCCCAGGATTGCCGTGCCGTTGGAGACCACAGCCACCAGATTCTGACGGCAGGTGTGCAGTCTTGCAGTATCGGGATTGTCTGCAATATCCCGGACCGGCAGGGCAACCCCAGGTGTATATGCCATGGAGAGGTCTTCTGCGGTTTGACATGGCTTGGTAGGCATGACCTGAATTTTACCTGCAACCGGGGTACAATGATAATCAAATACATTCTGTTCAAATTGTTCCATTTGTTCATAATCCTTTGGTTAATTAAAAACTATTAAAAAAAATAAAGGGTAACGAGTTTAATTTTAATTTGCACTTAACAGGGCCCACTGGGGAATCTCACCAGGAAAAATGGCAAACACCATGGTACCCAGGGTGAGGAATATTCCGGTGATGACAATCACACCGATAAAGTTGATCAGAACACCGGCCTTGACCATTTCGAACATTCTGATTCGCCCGCTGCTGAAGACAATGGCATTGGGAGGTGTTGCAATGGGCATCATAAAGGCACAGGATGCGGACAGGGTGGCCGGAACCAGCAGCATCAGGGGATTGATTTTCATGGCCACGGCCATGGATGAGAGGATGGGCAGAATCATCTGGGTTGTGGCGGTA
The DNA here is from genome assembly GCF_900105645.1 of Desulfobacula phenolica. NCBI lineage: Bacteria > Pseudomonadati > Thermodesulfobacteriota > Desulfobacteria > Desulfobacterales > Desulfobacteraceae > Desulfobacula > Desulfobacula phenolica. Next base: position 179,476 of record NZ_FNLL01000007.1, read on the forward strand.
TTGGAGGTCAATTCCGTAAGAAAGGTAAGGGTTGTGCAGATGCTTGCGATCATGGCCACGGAACTTGTCCCCTCCAGGATCTGGAGCCTGTTGCCGACAAATTCCGACAGGCCTGACAACTGGAATCCTTTGGCCAGGGCAAAACCGCCACCGAACAAAAGGATGATTCCCCAAGGGATTTTGGAGAAAATACGGGTGTCAAGGATGGTGGCACTTTTCGCATCTTTCCGGGTGGTGGGCAAAAAGAAGAGAAACATGGCCATGGTGATTGCAACCGTGCCGTCATCAACAAGTTTTGGAAATGGCAGAAGGGATGCCCATCCTGGAATAACGGCAAAACCCAGGTTGAGTTCCTTTCTGAAAATCCACAGCAGGGCGGTGGCGGCAAAGACCATCAATACCTTCTTCTCTTCGGGAGAGATGGGACCCAGCTGCCTGTACTCTTTTTCAATAACGTCGGGATCCACCTTTACATGGGAAGGCGTTCTGTAGAACACCTGTGTCAAAAGGAACCAGATAATGGCTATCATTATAACGCAGAGGGGAAGGGCCATGAGCATCCAGGTACCAAAGGAGATGGATGAAGCTGTGGGAAAAAGCTGCTCAAAGGTCCGGCTCAGAACAAGGTTGGGCGGGGTGCCCACAAGGGTGGCGGCTCCTCCCATGGATGCGGCATAGGCAATACCGAGAAGCAGGGGCATGGTAAAAGTCTTGGTGTCTGCTGCCGAGAACTCCTCTTCCATTTTAAAGACAATGGAGAGGGCGATGGGCAGCATCATCACTGCGGTGGCTGTATTGGAGATCCACATGGAAAGAAAAGCCGAAGCCATCATAAAACCAAATACGATCCGGGCAGGGCCGCCGCCGATGGTTTTTACGGTCAGCAGCGCAATCCGCTTATGAAGGTTCCATTTTTCCATGGCAAGGGCAATGAGAAATCCCCCCATGAACAAAAATATGGTGCTGTTGAAATAGACGGCTGCGGCGGATTTTCCGGCCATGATGCCCATGAGAGGATAAAGCACAACAGGTAAAAGGGAGGTGGCTGCCATGGGGATGGCTTCAGTGACCCACATAATTGCCATGAATCCTGCAATGGCTGCCATCCGGGTCACTTCCGGTTTTGCCGGGTCCAGATTCAGCATCCAGATAAGGGCAAAGACAATGGGACCGACAATAAGGCCCGTCACCTGCATTTTTGATCGTCTGTTCATCGCGTTGTGGGACTCCATGGTGTCTTCCTCCAAAATTAAGGGTTTTTTTTAAGGTGTAACCAGTGTGATCCATACTGTAGCAAAAGGCGTACCACCATCCGGAAAGCCCTTTGCAAAGCCGGTAATAAGAGGGATGGTGTAATTTTAAGCAAAATATAAAGAGAGATAAAAGACCAAAATCCACCGGTAATCGGCGAATTTTCGCCGTTTCATTTTCATTGATTTACAAGACGTATATTGATATGGATTAAGAAGATTTTTTTTTTCGTGAAAGCCGTCAGAGATGTTAAATTTACTGGAAATTGCATGAAATTTGGTATTCGTAAAAAATTTTTAACCGGTTTTCTGATGCTCTCCCTTCTCCCCCTGATTGCCTTGAGCTTCTATATCCGGGCTCACATTGATTCTGTTTTCAATACGCTTTTGGAGCGTAACCGCACCGCCCTGACAAAAAATTCAATGTCCCTGCTTGAAGCCCGGGCCCAGGCCATTGCAGCCCAGGTGGAACAATTATTGTCTGCCTGTGTTGATGATTTAAGGATGCTTGCCACCCTTCCTGCCGACCCATCTGTTTATCTTGATTTTGAAGGCATTCACCAGAGAAAAACATGGTATCGGTCCCGGACCGGCCGGGAAATGAGAGGAGAGAAACCCCTTTACCGTGAAGTGACCTTTATCAATGCTCAGGGTGTGGTAGAGATCCGGGTTGAAAATAGACGGCTTGCCTCCCCGGGGCAAAAGGTTTCCACTGTTTTCAACACTGATTTCGGTCCGGAAGATTATTTCAACCAAGGTCTGGCCCTTGAAAATAATGAAATTTATGTTTCCCGTTTAACAGGTTATCACATCAGCAGGGATGAGCAGCTCAATGGGGCTGCCAATGTGGAAGAGGCATCAGGGGGAGGGGCTTATGAGGGAATCATTCGATTTGCCGCAAAAAAGATGGACAAAGGCATCTGTCAGGGCGTTGTCTCCCTGGCCCTGGATCACCGGCACCTGATGGAATTTACCCAGCATGTTCTTCCCTTTGGCAACGGGGAAGTCCTTTTTCCAAGCTATGAAAGCGGCAATTATGCTTTTATGTTTGACGATGAAGGCTGGATCATCACCCACCCAAAGCTCTGGGATATACGGGGCTTTGATGCCGAAGGAAACCTGATTGATCCGGCATCGGATGCCTATGGTAAAGAAAATCTAAAGAAAGGACAGTTTCCCTTTAACCTGCTCCATGTGCCGTTTGTACATGAAAACTACCATCATATTGCCCAACAGGTGATTGCGGGAAATTCAGGTGTTAAGGAGACTGCCAGTGTCAAGGGAGTCTCCCGGGTGCTTGCCTATGCGCCGGTGATGTTCAACCATGGGGTGTATGAAAAGAACGGATGCTTTGGCGGGGTGACCCTGGGGGCGCAGACCGATGAATTTCACCGGTCGGTGGCGCAGACATCGGCTGAGATTGATTTCATGATTAAACGGTTGTCTGGCAAAGCCATTCTGCTTATTCTTGTTATCGGTGTTCTGGTTGCCGCCATTGCCCTGTTTCTGGCCAAAAGTTTTACCACCCCCATTGTCCGGTTGACGGAAAAGGTCAATGAAATCAGTTCCGGAAATTATGATATAAATATTGAAATCAAAAGCGGGGATGAACTGGAAATTCTGGGCGGACAATTTACAAAAATGGGAGGCCGCCTCAAACAGCATGAACAGAACCTTGTCCGATCCCTGGATGAACTCAGACAGCATGTTGATCTGCTCAAGAGTATCCATGCCGGTATGCTGAGCAGTCTTGTTGTTTTTAACAGGAACGGAAAGATTCTTTCTGCCAACCCCCGTGCATTTGATTTCTTCAATCTGTCCCAGGAACAAATGCTGAAAAGTGATATTCATACCCTTCTGGCACCTTATCCCGAGTTGATGGCCCTGACACAAAAAAATCGCAGGGATAAGGAAATCCATCCGGAATCCCTGGAGATTAAGCTACCCGGAGGAAAACAGATGTATCTGGAAACCTCCATCTCCAACATCCGGGGAGAGATAAAGAAAAGTGATCCGTCAACACTTTTAATCTTCCGGGATGTGACCAGGAGAAAAAAGATGGAGAGACATATCCGCCGCTCCGACAAACTGGTTTCTTTGGGCATTCTGGCCGCCGGCATTGCCCATGAAATCCGAAATCCCCTGACCGGCATCACCCTGATGCTGGATGATCTCCATGACCGAATTGCCAACCGCACCAATGACAGGCTGCTCATCCAGCAGGCGCTGGAAGAAATCGAAAAACTTGAGAATATTGTCACACGACTGTTGGAGTTTGCCTCAAGACCAGGTCATGCGCCGGTATTGGAAGATATCAACCGGGTGGTGGCAGACACCCTGTTTTTTGTCAAAAAACAATGCAAGCAAAAGGGGGTTACCCTTCGAAGTGAAACCACACCCGGCCTTCCCCGTATTCCCATTGACCGGGAGCGTATCCGGCAGGCCTTGTTGAATATTGTTCTCAATGCCTTGAATGCGCTGGAAAAGTCCAGGGAAAAAGACTCCGGCCGGGAGGATGAAATTCTGATATCCACTTTTCTTGTTGACACATCGGAAGAAAAAATGGTCGTACTTTCCATCCGGGATAACGGACCGGGAATTGCCAAAGAGGATATGGATGCCATATTTGACCCTTTTTTCAGTCATAATGCCGACGGATTCGGTCTGGGGCTGTCCATCACCCATACCATCATGGAAGAGCATGGCGGCACAATTACGGTGGAAAATAAGCCCGGCGGCGGTGCCTGCTTTCAGCTCCATCTGCCGGTCGTACAATAAAGAAATTTTGAGAAACCATGATTCCGGGTAAATAAAAATGAAAAATATTCTTGTTGTGGATGATGAAGAGATCATCAGGGAAAATCTGTTCCGTATTCTCACCGAGGAGCAATATGCGGTTTCCACTGTTGCCACCGGTAAGGAGGGTCTTGACTTTATCAGACAAAATGAGGTGGATGTGGTACTGCTGGACCTCAATCTCCCTGATATCCATGGCATTGAAGTGCTGAAAAAGGCACGGGATCTGGACCCGGAACTTCTGGTAATCGTCATCACCGGGTACGCCTCCATAGAATCGGCTGTGGATGCCTTGAAGCTCGGGGCCTATGATTACATCAAAAAGCCCTTTAAAGCCGATGCCATCAAGCTGATTCTCCGCCTTGCCATGGAGACCCGCCAGCTGAAAAAGCAGGTGGGTGTTCTGAAAAAAAGTCTCAATCTTCCCGACAAAACAGATGTTGTTGCACAAAGTGCCCAGATGAAGAGCATTCTGACCCAGGCCCGGGAAGTGGCCCGGCATGAAGGGGCAAACGTTCTTATCACAGGAGAGAGCGGTACGGGCAAGGAGGTGGTGGCCCAGGCCATTCATCAGGCAAGCCCCCGCCGTGACATGCCCCTGGTAATTATCAATTGCGCGGCGCTTCCTGGAAATCTTCTGGAGAGTGAGCTTTTCGGACATGAAAAAGGGGCTTTCACCGATGCGGTAAAACAGAACAAGGGGTTTTTTGAGATGGCCCAGGGCGGAACGGTATTTCTGGATGAGATCGGGGAAATGCCGGTTCAACTCCAGGCAAAGCTTCTGGGGGTGCTGGAACGTAAAAATTTCAGAAGGATTGGTGGAAGGCGTGATATTCAGACCGATGTGAAGATGATTGCCGCCACCAACATTGATTTCAAACAGGCCATTGCAGAAAAGAAATTCCGGGAAGACCTTTATTACCGGCTCAGTGTTTTTCCGATACATATTCCTCCCTTGAGAGAAAGGCCTGAGGATATTGTGGCCCTGGCCAAAATATTTTTAAACAAGTTCACAAAACAATTTCACAAAAAATTCCAGGATATGGATGCGGATGCAAAAGAGAAGCTCATGCAGTACAGGTGGCCCGGAAATGTGAGAGAGTTGAGGAATGTCTTTGAGCGTATCTGCATCATGCACAACGAAACTGCCTTGAAACGTTCACATCTTCCCCCGGAAATTGAGAATGCTGTCAACAAAATACCATCGGATTCAGATGCGTTTCTGGAAATTCCGAAAGATCTCTATGACATCGAATCTGTGCTGGAGGAGGTGACGGCCCGCCTGATCACCCGAGCCTTGAAAAAATGCCGGGGGAACACCACCAAGGCAGCAAAACTTCTGGGAATCCCCCGTGGGACATTACGCTATAAGATCAGCAAATTAAAAATCATGTGAGAAGAAATTACCGCCCTCTTCCATGTGTGCAGAAGACTTACAATTCATGTAAAATAAAATGATGTTTTTCAAACAGGCATTTGAATGTCAATTGACAATCAAAGGGGCGATCTTAAATTTAGAGGTAATGATAATTGCCCTGCGGCGTACCATGAGAAAAAACAATTATAATGAGGAGGAAATTCCATGACTGAAGATAAAGGAAAAAAAGACTATTGTGATGCTGAAGACCAGAAAAAAGTTGTCGAAAAAATGACCGATTGCGATAAAAATTCAGAGACCGATAAGGAAAAAGGAGAATGCTACTCCGAAGTCGTTAAAAAAGATGACGGCTGTATGTCTTCCTGATATGAGAGTCAGAACTGTAATTGAAGCATACATAGAAACAAGTAACAGTGGATGTTACACAAACAGAAACAAATCCTCGGTCCATTTTATATAAAATAGTGAGCCACACACCATTAAAATTGCCAAAAAAGGTTGACAAACAAGCCTCTCCAGTTATACTGTACCTTCGTTAATTCGATTGCGGAAGTGCGCGGCTCACTGGTGGGGCCCTCGGACTTCAAATCCGATGTGGGGCGCTAGAACCGTCCCGGGTGGGTTCGATTCCCATGCACTTCCGCCATTTCTTTTTTTAAATCCCTCAAAACTTCAAAGTGTTAGACCAAAGTATTTTTATATTTTCACCATCAAAGCACCTACAGGACACCTACAAACTATTTTGCCCTATATTACAGGTTATACAAGATTTATAAAAATATAATTCTATTTTAAGCAGTTACAGAATATTAAAAACTATTATCCAGATATAATCTCATATTTTTTTACTAAATGCATTGATTTACTTTTATTATTGCAATTTTTCTGCCATTTCCTCAATATCAAATTTAATTTTTAAACAATCGAATCGTTAGTTATATCTATTGACAGCAATAATTTTGGGATGCCATTGATATCAATAAAATCAAAAATCGGTCAGATATCAAAATCTTCGTGGCGATTATTTGAAAAACTTTGTAAAACAAAGAAAACCGGCCCATAAAACCAGGTTTTCTCTGTTTAAAATAAAACCACAAAACGAAGCAACAACTCATTATTCTTCAACAAAAAATTATTATTAAACGTCACTCAACAATTTCCAAAATAACCCTTTTTTGTTCTTTTGCAGATGCACATGACAGAATAGTTCTCATAGCCTGGGCAGTTCGGCCCTTTTTCCCAATTACTTTTCCAAGGTCTTCTTTTGCAACCCGCAACTCCAACACAACAGTCTGCTGAGCTTTAATTTCCTGAACATCAACCTGATCCGAATTATCAACCAGCGCCTGAGCAATATACTTAATCAACTCTTTCATAATCCATTCTCCTTTTTTTCCTGTCCGATGATAGAAGAAAATATAATATGGGCTACTGCAAGTATTGCTATAATTATTGATTTTTTTGGGGAAATCATCCCAGAAAACTTTACGATATATGATATCACAGCGTATAATAATCTCAAGTATTTTTTATTTGTATTATTTATCAACCAAATTTACAAGCATTTGTAATTTTTTTTATCCTTATCCAATTCAACCTGATAAAATAACAATTATAGACAGAACGATTTATTCACGAATGAAATGATCAATATCACCATGATAGATCGCAACAAATGATATGTTTTATCCATTTTGCTTGACATAAAAAAGAAATTCATTATTTTAGGATACATGTTTTATTTTTAATAATAGAATATTTTATTATCATGCCCGGTAAAATATTCTTTTTGATCAGGGTTAAATGAAGGAATACGCGGTGGTTACAGAAATTACATCATCTGATGCAGAACGTAAAATGCTATCAGATGCAGGATATGCTAATCCGGCAATCAATTATTATCTTGAAAAGAAATATATGGGTCATATTGAAAATGCTGATCAGGTGTCCGAAAAAATAGGATCCTGTGGGGATACGATGAAGGTCTACCTTAAGTTTGATGAACATGATCTCATTGATGATGTCCGGTATGAAATCACAGGTTGTGCCGGAGCAATATCTGCAGCAATGGCAGCTGTTGATCTGGTAAAGGGTAAAACGATTGATGAAGCATTAGCCATCAATGACGGAGATGTTTTTAAAGTCCTTGGAAATATTCCTGAAAAAAAACATCATTGTATTCAGCTTGCTGTTAAAACAATGCACAAGGGCATTCAAGAATACAAAACCATAAAAGCATTTTAAATAAAGGCCATGGCAGATTGAGCTGCCACAACAAGACATGAAAGAGATTTGATTCCAACAGGTTAGAAGTTCTTTCATATAAAATCCCCCCTGAAATTGTTTTCATTTATTTCAGGGGGGATTCATAAAAGGAAAAAATTATTTTCAATCCTTTTCTAAAAAAAATTCTTACTTTTGCTCTTGTTTGCGTTTTTTTATTATTCGGATGCACAGGATCTTCTAAATTTAATATCAAAAATCTTGCCAAAACAGATATTGATCTTGTTTCTGAAATCCACATGAATCAGGTAATCACTCTTTTAAAAGCCCTGACTGAAAAACTTTACAAAAAAAACCCCAATGAATTACAAAAAATTAAAGGCAGGACAATTGAGTCCAGCATAGACCGGATATTTACATGTCCGGTTCATGAAAAACATAAGGAACTGGATTTCAAGGACAGTACAGATGCCATTTTGATGGGATTTGAACCCGAATTCAAAGGGGACCGGATCTTTGCAATGATGTATGGTTTATACACCATGATTCATAAATCCTATAATAATAAATGTGAACTTTTCATGCTGGATTATTTGAATGAACAAAATCTGTATAACAGTGCCAGAAATATTGAAATTTTTGTCTGGCGGCTTAAAACCCGGCATATGAATAACGGCCGATTAGTGATCCTGACCAACAGTTTTGAAGATGACGTCAAGAATCTAAGTTATGAACGTATTTTCGGAAAGCTTATTTCCCTTCAGGATACCATGGCATTAATAGTTGCCAGCAGGAGCGGCAGGGTTATAAAAGAAGTGATTCAAATAGCGGGGATGACATTTTTCCCCATCAGTATTTAAACTTCAGGGGTTTAACATCTTCTCAAATCGCTGCAGCTGACCATCATAATACTCTTTTTTATCTTTCGAACGCTGCCGGGCTTCTTTTGCTGCGGTTACCGCGTTAGGGATATCATTATTCACAAACAATGCTTCTGCATAAGTGTCTAAAATAAAGGCTTCTCGTTTTTGCGCCAGGGCTTTTCCCGCATATTCCAGGGCTTTTTCCCTGTTCCTGTACTCTTCTTGCGGACAGGTTGCAAAAAGCCAGGACAGGTTATTTAATGCATGGATATTTTCAGGATCAACCCTCAAAACATTTTCATATGAATCAATGGCTTTTTCATAGTTTTTTTTATTGTAATAATAATCACCGACAACTGCATATAAATCCGAATTTTCAGGATCAAGGTCCAGCTGTTGAAAAAGAATGTTTTCAGCTATAAAATTGCCGAATGATTCCTTGATCACACCGTAATTAATTGAATATCCAAACCCAAAAATTACCATAATCAGGATAAAATATCCGATAATCATTTTTTTAACATATGAATGATGGGCTTGAATCAAAGCCGGGCTTGATTGACATTTTTCCAGGAATCTTACTCTTTGACCGATACTGTAATGGTGCCAGTTAGGTCTTTCAATGGATTGCCTTGAAAAGGATGCGATCTTATAAAAAGTTGAAATAAGAGGTGAAGCATCAGGGGTAAAGCGATAGACATGAAGATCTGCCTGACGTTCAAAATTTCTCATAAAAAACCCGAATACAAATCTGAAATACAAAACAAAAAATCCAATCAGTGTCGAAATGATCAGGATCGAATGAGCAGCCACCTTTTCGATACCAATCATGGCAAAAAGGTCGTATACCGGTTCCAGTATATATAACAACAGCATAATAGGTTCAAAAAAAACAAAATTACAGGCAATAAATCCTAAAAAAAAGAAAAGGTAAAATAACATGTGATATTTTTGGACATGACCGATTTCATGCAGCATAACAGAATCCAGTTCATCATCATTCAATGAATTGAGTAATGCGGGTGTAACAAGAATATACCGAAACCGCCCGATAATACCCATCACCCCGGCAGTGATCATTGTCCCGCCAAACAATTCCCATCTTAAAATTTGCGAATATTTCAACCCGGCTTTTTGACAGAGAGTTTCGATCCGGGTTCTTGCATATCCAGGCTCCAGGGGGTGACAATTCCATACCATCCTGATTAACACAGGGCCGAAAACAGCAATGGTGATAAGGAACAGGACAATGTAGCAGATTTCACCGGCAGGGGTCTGTAAAAACGTTTTAAACGGCTGCCAGGGCAAAAAACCAAGGATATCTGCAATAAGTGACAGGCAGAACCAGGGCAGCAGAGCCGGCAATGAAAACGAAAGATTGGATAAAATAAAATTTTTTTTCGACACTTTGCTTGAAAAATATTTCTTTTGCACATGATATGCCGCATTCCAGACAATCATGAGATATAAAAGAAAAAGCCCCAGAAAAAGGATGGCTTCAAATGTTGGAACAGCATCAAAAAAAACTATCCCGCTGAAAATACGATTTAATTGAAATCCATAAATATTTATGGCAAAAATCACCAAAGCAATCACAGACAACCTTGAGGTATAAGTGTCTATGAGATGATCAATGTTTTCATAAGGATTTTCAACAGATTTTTTTTCCAGCCTTTTAAATGCAATAAAACAAATAAGCACAAATAATGCACTGACTGCAAGACCGTCAAAAAGACAAACAGGATCAAAGGTTTTAGCCGTTCCAAACAGATCAGAGGTTGTATATATGACCAAGGCAATAAGAAAATATAAAAAATTAGAAAACATTTAAATTATCCCCTGCGAGGCGAAAATATTCAAAACAATCCAGAGTTTCACATCAAATTTGATTTTGTTGTCACATATGATATCCGATGCCTGTTTTCTGGACAACATCATAACCTCAATATCCTCGGATGCTTCATTGAAACTGCTTGTGGGATGGCCTTTGCATTCAACAAACATCATACTTACGGATTCATCAGTCATACCGGAAGATGAAAAAACAGCAGGACTTTTTTTTAATATTTTTGTTGCTGTTAAACCGGTTTCTTCAAACAACTCTCTTTTTCCTGCCTGCTCAACAGACTCGTCCTTATCGACAAGTCCTGCAGGAAATCCATATTGATAACCGCCAATGGCAACCCTGAACTCTTTTATCACCACCAATTTTTTTTCTTGTATGTGATACGGAACAATAACAACCGCATTTGGTTTTGTATAATCTTGTTCAAAGGGATTTAACCTTTCTGATCTTGATGCAAAAATCCATTGTTTTTCATGATTAACCCGATCATTGTAACAAATTGAAAAAAGATTCAGATATTTGCAATCCGTTATTTTTTTAACAGTATTTATTTTCATATTTACTCCTTGTTAAACAATAAGCATGCAAGAAATAAATACTACCCAATATGATTCGTTTTTACAATGGCACCGGCCAGATGGGATATATCATCTACAAGTTTGATGGAGATTTTTACACACATACGCATGTCGCCATACATAAACCCTATTTCTTTTAAATTAATATTATTTTTTATAATTACAAATTACATTTTTTTGCCCTGATCTGCTTAGCAAACCAAATATCGCCCAATAAAATTCTTGAAAAATATTGCAGATATGCTAATAGTCCCAAAAGCTTTAAGAGCCTATTGCAAATAACTTCAACGGGCAGACTTACTCTTTCTCCCGGATTTGCCCATAACCAGATTTAACCACAACACAAACTGAAAGTCACTGTGTGAGTTTTTTAAGCCAGAGTCTTTATTAGTTTTTTTTGGTGTAAAATGAGGATAATTTAATAATGAACATATTAAAAGGAGACCTGATTCAATTGACCCTGGCCGGACGATTTGATGTCATTATCCATGGCTGTAACTGCTTTTGTACTATGGGAGCGGGGATTGCAAAATTGATCAGAGATGATTTTCCCGAGGCATACCAAGCGGATCAGGAGACAAAAACAGGAGACAAAAAAAAGCTGGGGACATACTCTTTGGCTCACATTGAAAGAAACGGCAAACGCTTTACCATTGTTAACGGTTATACCCAATATGATTTTTCAGGCCCTGGCCCTCTGGTTGATTATGGTGCCGTCCAAAAACTCTTTGCCCGGATAAAAAAAGAGTTTCCCAATCAGAGAATCGGCTATCCAAAGATTGGTGCGGGACTGGCAAAAGGAGACTGGGATGTGATATCCGGTATTATTAACACGGAACTGAAAGAAGAAGATCACACACTGGTAGAATACAGCCATTAAAAAAATGAAGTTTGATTCAAAATAAAATTGATTCTTGAAAAAAATTAGTCTATTTGCTAAGCAAAAGACTTTTAAATTGTTTCAAACAAGAAGGAACCATATGATCAACGTAGGCATTGCAGGAGCATCAGGATATACAGGAGTTGAGCTTGTCAAACTGATTTCCAATCATCCAAAAGCAAAATTGTGTGCTGTCACTTCCAACAGCTATAAAGGCAAATCTTTAACAGATATTTTTCCTTCAATGAGAGGGTTTGAAAACCTTATTTGTGAAGACTTGGATATTAAATCACTTTCAAAAAAAATAGACGTCATATTTTTAGCACTACCGCACAAAGTCTCCATGCAGCATGTACCCACAATGCTGGAAAATAACATAAGAGTTGTTGATTTATCCGCTGACTACAGATTTACAGATGCCGCAGCTTACGAGTCAGCCTACCAGACACATACCTCAAAAGACCTTTTAAAACAAAGCGTCTATGGTCTCAGCGAATTATACAGAGACCAGATCAAAGCATCAACCCTTGTGGGCAACCCGGGCTGCTATCCCACAAGCATTCTATTGCCCCTGCTTCCCCTTTTAAAGGAGGGGTTGATCCAGCCTGCCGGCATTATTTCAGATTCAAAATCAGGGGTAAGCGGTGCAGGACGTTCCCTGTCGCTTTCCGCTCATTTTTGTGAAGCCAATGAATCCTTCAATCCCTATAAAGTTGGAAACCACCGGCATACACCGGAAATCAATGAAATTTTAAGCCTGCACTCACAGCAGCCGGTTTCCATAACCTTTGTGCCTCACCTGCTGCCCTTGACAAGAGGAATGATGTCAACAATTTATGCCCGGGTAACTGACACAGCAACCCAGGATAAAATAAGAAAAACCTATGACAACTATTATGGAGATGAACCTTTTGTAAGGCTTCTCAACAAAGGTATGTATCCTGCAATTTCTCATGTTAAAGGGACAAATTGCTGCGATATCGGCATTCACTTTGATGAAACAAGTCGCCAACTCATTATGGTTTCCGCCATTGACAACCTTTTAAAGGGAGCTGCCGGCCAGGCGGTTCAAAATATGAATATCATGTTTGGCTTAGATGATAAAACCGGTTTGAATCGGGTTCAAGGGCCTTTGTAATGATTATTGTGCTTGACATCTAAAAAAATTCTAACTAAGAAGGGTCATAATGAGAAGGGCAATTAAAATATGGTTTCATTCCGGCGACACTTCTGATATCAGGGAATTTTCTATCCGCAAATCAGTATTTGGGGGGCTGCTTCTCATGATCCTTTCTGCGATTGCAGGAGCTGCCTTCATTGGATACGACTACTGTCGATTGAAAAATGTCTCATGGAACAACACTGTTTTAAATCACACCATCATCAAACAGGAAAATGAAATCAAAAGCCAGAGAAGTCAAATCCAGACCTTTGCCGGTGAAATAGAAATTTTAAAAAAACAGGTTGGCAATCTGTCTAAATTTGAAGATAAAGTAAGGATTATAGCCGATATTAAGCAGACCAGTGATTCCAGCGGATTGATCGGCATCGGGGGCATCCCCGAAGATGAGCTTGACCCGGATATTCCGTTGGAGCAGAAACATACCAGCCTGATGCGTGAAATGCACCGACAGACCAACCAAACAAATATTGCAGCCCGGAAACAAGCGCTTGATTTTGAAAATCTTATTAAATTGCTTGAACAAAAAAGAAACCTTCTGGCATCCACGCCTTCCATAAAACCGGTTGACGGATGGATCACTTCCAAATTCGGATATCGGAAATCCCCTTTTACCGGACGAAAAGAATTTCATTCCGGAGTGGATATCTCAAACAGAAGCGGGACAAAAATCGTTGCAACGGCTAACGGCAGAGTTTCCTATGCTGCCCACAAAATGTATATCGGCAATATGGTTATGATTGATCATGGTCATGGTCGGATCACCAAATACGGGCATTTGAAAAAAATTCTGGTTAAACAGGGCCAGGAGATTAAACGAGGGGAGGTCATCGGTATCCTCGGCAATACAGGAAGAAGTACAGGTCCCCATGTACATTATGAAGTCCGACTTAATGGTACGCCTGTAAATCCCTTAAAATACTTTCTGAATTAGTCCATATTATTTTTATTCTTTATCAAAATACAAAATTAATTGAAATTTTTTGTTTTAATTTACCCGATTAATGCTTATATGTTTTCATATGAAACATATAAAAACATATTTTAATTATAGGTAACCCATTAAATGCTATTCAATTTTTTTACGAAAATATTTGGCTCCAATAATGACCGGATTTTAAAAAAGCTCCAACCGGTTGTCGAACAGATCAATCATCTTGAACCTCAAATGCAGAGATTGTCTGATGAGCAGATTGCACTCAAAACAATAGAATTCAAACAAAGAGTGAAAGCCGGAGAAACACTGGATGATATCTTACCCGAAGCTTTTGCCCTGGTCAGAGAAGCCTCTGTCAGAACTCTTGGCCTGCGCCACTTTGATGTTCAGCTGATTGGGGGTATTGCACTTCACAATGGAAGCATTGCTGAAATGAAAACAGGCGAAGGAAAGACATTGATGTCCACCCTTCCCGCCTATCTTAATGCCTTATCAGGAAAAGGGGTTCACATTGTTACGGTAAATGATTACCTGGCCAAAAGGGATGCCGAATGGATGGCTAAGATCTATAATTTCCTGGGATTAAGCGTAGGTGCGATTATCCATGACATTGACGACCAGGAAAGGAAAACTGCATATAGTGCGGACATAACCTATGGCACAAACAATGAATTCGGGTTTGACTATCTCAGGGATAACATGAAATTCGACAAAGACTCCCTTGCCCAGAAAGACCTTAATTTTGCCATTGTTGATGAGGTTGACAGCATTCTGATTGATGAAGCCAGAACACCGCTTATAATCTCAGGACCGGGTGAAAAATCAACCCATTTTTATACCCAGGTCAATACAATTATCCCATCCTTTCAAAAAGACACTGATTATACACTTGATGAAGAATCAAAAAGCGTTTCTTTAACAGAAGACGGAATTGCCAAGGGTGAAAATTTTCTCAAAGTGGATAATCTCTATGATCCTGCAAATATAGAACTTCTCCATCATTTGAACCAGGCCCTGAAAGCACACACAATTTTCAAACGGGATACGGATTATATTGTTAAAAATAATCAGGTTATTATTGTTGATGAATTTACAGGGCGGCTGATGACCGGAAGACGTTATAGTGAAGGACTTCACCAGGCCCTCGAAGCAAAGGAAAACGTTAAAATTGAAAATGAAAACCAGACTCTTGCCTCCATCACCTTTCAAAATTTTTTCAGGATGTATGACAAACTATCGGGTATGACAGGTACGGCTGAAACCGAAGCTGCTGAATTTAAAAAAATATATGACCTTGATGTTCTGGTCATCCCAACCCACCAGGAAATGGTACGCAAAGACTATCCTGATCTGATATATAAAACAAAAAAAGAAAAATATGCTGCTGCCATAGAAGAGATCATACGGCTTTCCAAAAAAGGTCAGCCTGTTCTTGTGGGAACTATTTCTATTGATATTTCAGAGGACATGAGCAAACAACTCAAAAAAAGAGGTATCAAACACACGGTATTAAATGCCAAGCATCATAAAGCAGAGGCCCAAATCGTTGCCAATGCAGGCCAAAAAGGTGCCGTAACCATTTCCACCAACATGGCCGGCCGCGGTACGGATATTGTTCTTGGGGAAGGAGTTAAAGAGCTTGGCGGACTCCATATTCTGGGAACATCACGCCATGAATCCAGACGCATCGACAACCAGCTTCGAGGCCGTTCCGGCAGACAGGGTGACCCGGGCTCCTCAAGATTCTATCTATCTTTGGAAGATGATATTTTAAGAATCTTCGGCGGAGACAGAATCCATGCAATTATGGACAAACTTGGCATTGAAGAAGGCGAGCATATTGAACATTCTTTTATCAGCAAAGCCATAGAAAATGCCCAGTCAAAGGTGGAGGGTCATAACTTTGAAATCAGAAAACACCTGCTTGAATATGATGATGTAATGAACCAGCAACGTGAGGTCATTTACCGGCAAAGACGCAAAGCATTGCTTGAAGAAGACTTAAAACCGGTTGTTTTGGAAATGATTGAAGACAAAGCTTATGATGTTGTTGATGAATTTGCCGTGGAAAAAACTCCTATCCGGCAATGGGATATTGAAGGCCTTGAAAACAGAATCAAACAATTGTTTAACATTAACCCTGAACTTAAAACTGCAGTTGATGATAATTTTACGGCACAACAACTGTCAGAAAATCTTTTTGAGCAATTAAAAGAAACATACAACCAAAGAGAAGCATCCATTGGAGAAGAGATCACAAGACAAATCGAACGGCATATCATTCTTCAAACCGTTGATACCCGGTGGAAAGAACATCTATTGTCCATGGACCATCTAAAGGAGGGTATTGGGCTGCGCGGATATGCACAGCAGGATCCTTTACGGATTTACAGAAAAGAAGGCTTTGATATGTTCCAGGGTTTGATGGAAACGGTAAAAGAAGAAATAGTGGATATTTTATTCAAAATCCGGATATCAACTTCATCCCAGATAGAGGACATAAAAAAAAAAGAACAAGATGATCTTACTTTTTCCCATTCAGACGGGTCCAGCATACAACAACCCGTAAAAAGATCCTCTATAAAAGTACAAAGAAATGACCCTTGCCCCTGCGGAAGCGGTAAAAAATATAAAAAATGTTGTATGCGTTAGGAGTTTAAAATTAATGACATCCACTGATTCCAGAACAAAAGAGGACGTTTCTTCCAGGACAAAAAAAGTCCCGCCGCCCATGTATAAGGTCATTCTCCATAATGATGATTATACAACAATGGAGTTTGTTGTGGAAATTCTTGTAAACGTTTTTGGAAAATCACTTGAAAAAGCAACGCAAATGATGCTTAATATACATAATAAGGGAAAGGAAATCTGTGGTATCTATCCAAGGCAAATCGCAGAAACCAAAGTAGAAACAGTTCACAACCTGGCAAGCAATAAAGGCTTTCCTTTAAAAAGCACTATGGAAAAGGAGTAGGTATGATAAGCAAAGAACTCAGTACAGCTCTCGGTTTTGCCGTACGGGAAGCAAAAAAAAGAAGGCATGAGTATGTATGTGTTGAACATGTTCTTTATGCAATCCTTAACCATGAAACAGGTGCCCAGACAATTGAAAAATGTGGTGGCAGTCCTGAACAGATAAAAGAAGAACTTGAAAAATTCTTTGATGAAAAATTAACAAAAATTGATTCCAAAGAAGAATATGTTTTACAGCAGACCATCGGGTTCCAGCGGATGATACAGCGGGCCATCAACCAGGCCAGATCCGCTGAAAAAACCGAAGTCAATTTAGGGGATATTCTTGCATCCATTTTCCAGGAAAAAGATTCCCATGCCGCTTTTTACCTCGAATCTGAAGGAATTACCCGCCTTGACGTTTTAAAATATATTTCGCATACGTCGGAACCTGTAAAAAAACCAACTCCGCCAATGGATCCTTCACAAAAAATATTCAAACCGACGGATATAAAACCCAAACGGCAAACAAAGAAAGATCCTTTGGAAATTTTCACAACAGATCTGTTGAAAAAGGCATTGGACAAAAAAATTGATCCTCTCATCGGAAGAGCCGATGAAACAGACAGGGTTATGCAGGTGCTTTGCCGCAGAAGAAAAAACAACCCTATCCTTGTTGGAGATCCCGGCGTTGGAAAAACCGCTATTGCAGAAGGACTTGCTTTGAAAATAAACAACAAGGAAGTGCCGGATCTGCTGGAAAATTGCGAATTGTTCTCCCTTGATATGGGAACTCTTCTGGCCGGAACAAAATATCGGGGTGATTTTGAACAAAGGCTCAAAGATGTTATCAATGCTCTTGAAGCAAAGGAAAACGCTTTACTGATCATTGATGAGATCCATACGGTGGTCGGTGCAGGTGCTACCACCAGCGGTTCAATGGATGCCTCAAACATTTTAAAACCGGCTCTTTCTTCCGGAGATATTAAATGCATCGGCACCACAACCTATGAAGAATATAAGAATCATTTTGAAAAAGACCGGGCTTTTTCAAGAAGATTTGAAAAAATTGAAGTACCGGAACCTTCCCTTGAGGAAACCACTCAAATATTGACCGGACTGAAAACTTTATACGAAGAACACCACGGCCTGACCTACCCGGCAGAAACCATTGAAGCTGCGGCCTATCTTTCTGACAAATATATCAATGACCGGTTCCTGCCGGACAAAGCCATTGATGTAATTGATGAAACAGGAGCCTATCTTCGGTTAAAAGGCAAGGGGCATCGAAAAATAGTCAGCCCCAAAGATATAGAAAACATTGTTGCAAAAATTGCCAAAGTGCCGGTCACAAGCGTTACATCGACAGACAAAGCCAACCTGGAATCCCTGCCCAAAAAACTGTTTAAAGTCATATTTGGACAAGATGATGCCATCCAAACCCTGACCACGTCCATCAAACGGTCAAGAGCCGGATTGGCAGCCCCGGATCGTCCCATTGGCTCGTTCCTCTTCATGGGACCCACAGGCGTGGGTAAAACAGAAGTGGCAAAACAACTTGCCTATCAACTGGGGATAGAATTCTTAAGATTCGACATGAGCGAATACATGGAAAAACATGCTGTTTCCAGGCTGATCGGTGCCCCACCGGGATATATAGGATTTGATCAGGGCGGAATTTTGACTGACGGTATCAGAAAATCACCCCACTGTGTTCTTTTGCTGGATGAAATTGAAAAAGCCCATATGGATCTGTATAATATACTTTTACAGGTCATGGATTATGCAACCCTGACAGATAACAACGGCAAATCAGCAGATTTCAGGAATGTTATCATCATAATGACCTCTAATGCAGGTGCAAGGGAAATGAGTTCCAACGCCATCGGATTCGGCTCCCAGGTATCAGATATGGACTCCAAGGGCTTAAAAGCTGTTGAAAAAACATTCAGCCCTGAATTTAGAAACCGGCTTGACGGTATTGTCCAGTTTAACCATCTGTCCCTCAAGGTCATGGAAATGATTGTTGACAAGAACATGACAGAACTTAAATCCATGCTCAAGATTAAAAATATTACCTTGACTTATTCGGCAAAAGTTCGAACATTTCTTGCAAAAGAAGGCTATGATCCCAAGTTTGGTGCCAGACCTTTGGATAGACTTATCCAGACCAGGATAAAAGACAGACTCACAGATGAAATTCTTTTCGGCAGTCTGGAAAAAGGGGGTAAGATATCCATTGGTCTCAGAAATAACAAGATGAATTTTACATATAAAAGCTGAATGCCCCTTTTCAGATTATCAAAAAAATTAGATTTTCCCCCGGCCTGGCTTGCAAGGTCTGACGGCCTTTTATGCATCGGGGGAGATCTTTCGACCAAAAGACTGCTGCTTGCCTATGAAAACGGAATATTTCCATGGTTTTCACAAGATGAACCTATTTTATGGTGGTCCCCTGATCCACGGCTTGTACTATTTCCCCAAGACATCAATATTTCAAAAAGCCTGAAAAAGAAAATAAAAAAAAATCTCTTTAATATCAGAGTTGACTCTGCATTTGAACAAACCATTACCGCCTGTGCAAAACCACGCAAACATGAACCCGAAGGCACCTGGCTTATAGATGAAATGATAGATGCTTATATAAAGCTTCACACACTGGGATATGCTCATTCCGTTGAAACCTTTCGAGAAGACAAATTAGTCGGCGGATTGTATGGTGTCTGCCTTGGCGGATCTTTTTTCGGTGAATCCATGTTTTCTTTTGAAAGTGATGCGTCCAAAATTGCTCTGGTTGCACTTGCAACCCATTTAAAAAAATTTTGTTTTGACCTGATTGACTGTCAGGTTACAACCAGTCACCTGCTTAGAATGGGAGCCACTGAAATTTCCAGAAATTCTTTCCTTGGTATCATCAATAAATCCGTTAAAAGAGAAGATATCAAAAACATCTGGAGTCCGGGTGCCTGTCTCACAGTACTTTAACGTATTGTCAAAAACTTGACAAAAAAGGTTTCAGTACCATTATGTGAGATATATTAGCCCCCAAAATAAGGAGCCCAAAGAAATGCTTTTAAAACTGTTTTTATGTTTTACCCTGATCCCAGTTATTGAACTTTATCTCTTAATAAAAGTCGGAACCGTCATTGGAGGGTTCAATACCATTTTACTGGTTATCCTGACAGGATTTTTAGGAGCCTGGTTTGCCAGAATAGAAGGCATGAATACCATGATTAAACTTAAGATGAACCTGCAACAGGGACTTATGCCGGCCGAAGAATTGGTTGATGCCGTTATTATATTCATTGCAGGTGTCGTACTGCTAACCCCCGGACTTATCACCGATGTGTTTGGATTACTCTTGTTATGGCCTGTGACACGAAATAAATTCAAACAAATGGCAAGAAAAAAATTCGATGAGATGCAATTGCAAAACAATATTAATATTACCCGTTTTCATTAATACCTGGAGGAATCAACCATGTTTTTAAATCTGATTAAAGGCAGAAGAAGTATCCGAAAATTCAAGGACAGGCCTGTTGAAAAAGAAAAAATAAACACACTAATTGAAGCTGCCTTGAGATCTCCTTCCTCAAGAAGCATCAACCCATTGGAATTTATTGTTATTGACGATAAAATCATCCTTGAACAACTTTCCAAAGCAAAACCCCACGGTGCAGGATTTTTAAAAGAAGCTGCCATTGGAATTCTGGTCTGTGGTGATGCATCCAAAAGCGATGTCTGGATTGAAGATGCATCCATTGCGTCTGTCTTTATCCATCTGGCAGCACATGACCTGGGACTTGGCAGTTGTTGGATACAAATCAGAAAAAGAGCCCATAGCGATTCCAAAACTGCGGAGACTTATATTAAAGAACTTTTAAACCTGACACAGGATACAATACTGATTGAATCCATCATTGCCATTGGTTATCCTGATGAAATAAAAAAAGGCCATGCAAAAGATTCCTTGCAATTCCATAAAGTTTCTTTTAATACATAATATTTGAAACTTAAAGGATTGAATGGAAATAAAAGATCAAATTCTGAAACTGGTTCAAAAAAAAAAGAGCGATCTGCCGACTCTTCCGGTTGTTATTGACAAAATTATCACGGTTGCATCAGATGAAAAAACAACAACTAAAGAACTTGCTGATATTATTTCCTTTGATCAGGGAATGACAAACAAATTATTAAAACTTGCCAACTCCATTTACTATGCACAAAAAACAAAAGTTGATACCATAAAAAAAGCCATCATAGTTATCGGATTTGATGAAATTGTCGGCATTGCTCTGGGCATGGGGATACTTTCCACTTTCACGGACAAATCAGGACTCAGCCTTGATATGAAAGCTTTGTGGATACATGGTATTGGTGTAGCCACAGTTTCTAAAGAAATTGCAAAAAAAAAAAATCCCGAACTTTCAAAAAAAATTTTTATTCCTGCCCTGCTTCATGATATGGGAAAGGTTATGTTTTCCATATATTTCAGGGATGAATACAGGAAAGTCAGGCAATTTGCCATGGAGAAAAAAAAACCGTTGTATTTTGCTGAAAATGCCTTATTCAAACTGGATCATGCCGTACTTTCAGCCCTATTGATGAAGCGATGGAATTTTCCCCAATCTATTCTGATGCCCTGCAGGTTCCATCATACCCCTGATTCTTCCCCCCCAAAATTCAAGCATCACGCTTTAATTATAAATCTGGCGGATTATCTGACTCAAAAGGCAGGGATAGGCCATAGCGGGAACCCTTTTCCAGTTGCAGTCAAAAATTCTATTCAAAAAGTCGGTATCAATCCATCAATAGCAAAGCTTATCATAGACCAAGTGAGACGAAAAGAAGATGAAATAAAAGAGTTCTTTAATATCACAACAGTTTCGTAACACACTCAAATATCTCTAAATTTTCTCTCTCCGGGTGACTGTTTGCAGGCTTTGACAAACTCATGAAGACTTTCTTCCAGAACTTCAAACTCTATGGTTCCGCCAGCCTGGACTATTTTATCACCTCGTTGTTCAAATGCAGTCAATACATCTGTAATTGTAAGGCATTCTATATCGTAAGCAGGGACATACCCCTTGCCGTTCAAGACATTTGCTTCCAAAAGGATATGGCAATCAATGAGTTTTGCCAATAATACTTTAACTATTTTTAATGGGATCTTTATCTCAGATGCAATTTCAATATCCAAAGCAGGTGTTTCTTTGTTGGCAAACCGTTTCACACACAGGTGAACGATTCGCAAAACAAGTAATTTCTTTAACCGGATACTGATTTTGTCATAATCAATATCCCTGGTTTCCAGTGCTTCTGTATTTTCCCAGGAAAATGCAATTTCAGCCCCAAATAAAACAATTGCCCAGGAGGTCTGCAACCATATCAAAAAAAGAGGCAAGGCGGCAAAACTGCCATAAATCGCATTATAATTGGAAACTCCAACCTGGAATTTCAGATAGGTCATCTGAGCGACTTGAAATATAGTTCCCGCAATCATACCGCCGGCCAATGCCGCTTTAATCTCCACTTTCTTGTTGGGGATAAAAATATAAAAGAAAATAAATAATATCCAAATTGGGAAAAAAGGGAAAATATTAAACCCAAAGGAAACCAAGTTTTCGATATTTCCGGGAAGCTTTATATTGGACAAAAACTGTGCAAGATATGCGGTAATAAAGATGTTGGCGCTGCTTGAAAAAATAACCAGGATACCTGCTGTAATTGAAATGGCGATATAATCAGTAAATTTTCGAACCAATGATCTGTCGTCATTTACCCACCAGATCTGATTAAATGCGTTTTCAATATGACCAATGAGTTTTATAAGCGAATAAAACAACAGGATAATTGCAAAAACAGCCATCAAGGAGCCTTTTGTCCTTTCCAGAAGATTGACTGAAAAAGCAAGAACATTCCGGATAACATCTTCATTACCAGCAAACAATTCAAGAACCTGTTTTTCCAAAAGCTCCTTAAACCCAAACCCTTTTGCAATACCAAATGCCATAGCCATCACAGGAACAATGGATAACAGCGTGAAAAGGGTCAAAGACGATGCCCGAAGATCACATCGATCCTTCCTAAACCCTTTGACAGCAAAACAAACAACCTTTATGATCTTGTCATAACTGAGCAAAATATTTTTTTTAAAATTATTCATCACCCTTTTTTTAATCTTTGAATTCCCTCTTTTGTTGAAACTTTTGGATAATATCCCAACTCTTTTTTGGCCCTTGAAATATCAAACCAATGAGATGTAGCCAGTTCCTTTGCAACAAAACGGGTCATTGGCGGTTCTTTTTTAATTTTAAACAGCGAATAGACAAATTCAAAAAAAGATCCTGCAATGTATGCCGACTTTGCAGAGACATGTCCTTTTACAGGTGGTAAGCCGGCAGAATCCAGAAAGGCATTGATCATTTCCCATTTTGAAATAGGCTCGTCCTGGCTGACAAAATAAACATTTCCCGACAACAAAGGATTTTCCAACAGCTTTTGAGATGCCAGGATATGAGCATCGGCTGCATTATCAACATAGATGGTATCGACCAGGTCATCTGTTCGCCCTACCCTTTTTAATTTATCAGCCTTATTGACAATGCGCGGCAGCAGATGCTTATCTTCCGGCCCCCAAATCAGGTGAGGACGAATAATAATGGTATTCAACCCCTTTTTCACAGCCTTTATGACCAATTTTTCAGCCATGGCTTTGGTTTCCGGATAAGGTGCCAGATAATTTTTCGGGTATGGGACGCTTTCATCAACATTTTCCATATCATATTCATCAAATATCACACTTGGGGAACTGGTATAAATCAATTGCTTAATGTTATTCTCCAGACCAGCGGCGATAACATTTTGGGTTCCTGTCACATTTACCCGGAAAAAATCCTCAAAAGGCCCCCAAATTCCTGGTTTTGCCGCAACATGAAAAACAGCATCAATATTTTTGAAAGCTTTTACAAGGGCTTTTTTATCGGCTATATCTCCTTGTATCTGTCTAATGCCCATTTTTTCAAGATCAGGATAAAACTTGCGTGAAAAAGAAGTAAGATTTAATTTTTTATTCAATAATTTTTTAAGAATCGCTTTACCTAAGAAACCGCCGCCACCAGTAACCATTATATTTTTTATTTGCATTCTCCACCTTTTTTTATTTACCGCGCTGCATATGAAAAATGAGTATTCTCAATGCCTGATGTTGTGACCAAGCTTTTCAGATGATTATAGCATATTTAATTTAGACACAACAAAAAAGTCCCTCTTATCAAAATTTCTGTTAATCTTCCCTTGACAAAAATAAAATTTTGAAGTAGTTAAAACAAACTTTTGCTGAGCGGGAATAACTCAGTGGTAGAGTGCGACCTTGCCAAGGTCGAAGTCGCGGGTTCAAATCCCGTTTCCCGCTCCATCTTTCATTTTATATAAAAGCACTTCAATATACTGTAATAATTAAGATTTTCAATCTTTGTTGCGGCAGACAATTTTACTATATATGTTATATATAAAAATCTTTGATAATATCAATAGTGACTTTTATTATTTGTTGTGGGCAAACCCGGGTAAAAGACCAATTCTACTCATGGCAGTTTTTCAGAACTAATCAATCAATAAAAGGCTTCAAAAACAAACAAAAAATATTGAAAAACAAAAGGACAATTTTGTGACCGAAACCGTTTTATGCATTAAAAAAGAGCTGTTACCGGAATCATGGGTACAACAAAAAAGTGTCGTACCATTGGATCTGAATCTGTTTATTAAAAATTGTTCTATTGCAGGGTTTAAATTTATCGACCGTCCTGATGCTGAAAAATCGACCTCTTACAAGCAGATTATTCCCTATATCATCCTTCAGACCAGAGATTTAAAAAAAACTGCTGTTTATAATAGACAGGGAAGTGAACAAAGACTTCATGATCTCTGGTCCATTGGAATCGGGGGGCATATCAATCCTGTTGACAGGGAAAAAGAAAACGACTCTTTTGAAAAAATCCTGATGTCAGGCATGGAACGCGAATTAAAAGAAGAACTTTATAAAAGGCCTGAAGGAGAGTTGCCCAGTTTTATCGGAGTAATCAGTGAAAACATTACAGATGTAGGCAAGGTTCATCTGGGTGCTGTTTTCAGGATACTTACAGATTCTCCTGAAAACTTTTTACCCGGACAAGAACTGTTTCAATTTTCATGGAAAAAAACAAAAACCCTTGACCGGTTAAATTTGGAATTATGGTCTACGCTCTCATTAGACCTGATATCTGCTCAATTAAGAATTTAACACCTTTAGTACAAGGGAATCTTTATTCTTTAAAATTTTTGATCCCCTTGTAATCTTACACAGGCTTATACCATATTTTTCTGCAATTTTCCGCTGGGTCAGTCCATGGTGAAGATCCTTTAAAAGCTTCCACCGCAATGAAATATCATCCAGTTCGGCAGGCGTGAAAATATCCTCAAAAAAACGGTTTAACTCCTCAAGGTTATCGATTGATAATATTACTTTCAACAATTCTTGATCAACTGCCATCCCTCACCTCGTCTGTGTGTTGTTTTTTATAAAAACCACCGTGTTATATTTTGTTCAAAAAAAAACATACCAGTGTTACTCTTCAAATAATTGAACCTGATAAGTATAGACACTCAGGTCACCGCACTTCCATGCATTTGATGACAATCCGGCTTTCATACACAGCTGCGTTAAAAATGATTCAGGCTCTTGAAGCTGCTGCCATACCTGGGGCAGAAAGGTTGCACTGTGATCCTGCTTTTTGATTATCACACCATCAATATCAGGCCTGAGCCTTGCAACCAGCTCATCGGCATCCGTGTAGTCAAGTTTTTCAGGGCGGGTCAGGATACTGACTTCAATGGTTGTATGCTTTAACTCTTCATAGGACAGCGGGCTGAATCTTGAATCATTAAAGGCTGCATGTTTTGCATTTTCCTTGACCCCTTTCCAAACTGTTTTAACCGGTTCAATATTACCGATACATCCTCTTAAATTACCTTTTTTATGTAAAGTGACAAAAGTTCCACGGCTTTCTTCCAGGACTAAATTTGAAACCTTCATCTTTAACTCGTCATAATCTTCATTTTCTTTTCCAAACTCTCGTAGAATATTTTCTCTTGCAAGCTTTAAAAGCAATATCCCATCTTGTTTTGATAGTTTCTCCGTCATTTATTTTTCTCCATTTAACGAATCACAACATGCTTTCAAGAGCAGTATAATTCATGCTGAACGCATCCGCAACCGGTTTGCAGACAAGCTTGTCACTCACATAGTTCACCCCTTTTGCAAATCCGTGGTCTTTACAAACAGCCTTCCATCCATTATTAGCTATTTTCAATGCATACGGCAAAGTTGCATTGGTTAATGCAATGGTGGAGGTTAGCGGGACAGCGCCCGGCATATTGGCAACGCTATAGTGGATAACCCCGTCGACTTCATAAACCGGATCACCATGGGTTGTCGGCCTGGAGGTTTCAAAACATCCGCCCTGATCAATGGCCACATCAACTATGACCGATCCTTTTTTCATGGTGGACAGCATCTGTTTTGTAATCAGCTTAGGAGCTTTGGCACCGGCAATAAGGACAGCCCCCACAACCAGATCTGATGTCTTTACAAGATCTTTGATAAGTGCAGGAGAAGACATTAAGGCCTGACAATTGGCCGGCATGATTTCCGACAGATAGCGCAGGCGGTCCAGGTTCATATCAAGAACGGTCACATTGGCACCCATACCGCAGGCGACCCGGGCCGCATGAATCCCAACCACCCCGCCGCCAATAATAAGAACGTTTGCCGGTGGAGTTCCGGTCACCCCTCCCAGAAGCAATCCTTGCCCCCCAAAAGTTCTTTCAAGATATTTTGCACCCTGCTGGGTTGCAAGTCTTCCTGCCACTTCACTCATTGGTGCAAGCAGGGGCAATCTGCCATTACGGTCTTCAATGGTTTCATAGGCGATCCCGATTGACCCTGTTTTCAACAGAGCATGGGTCAGGTCTTTATCCGCAGCAAGATGCAGGTATGTAAAAACAATCTGCCCTTTTTTAATGAGACTGAATTCAGATTCCTGGGGTTCTTTAACATGCATGACCATATCAGAAATACCGTAAATTTCTTCAGGAGTATCAAGAATGGCAGCTCCGGCTTTGATATAAAGGTGATCCTCAAAGCCGGAACCAAGACCGGCATTTTTTTCAACATAAACCGTATGTCCATTGGTTTTCATCATATCAACCCCGGAAGGCGTCATACTCACACGATTTTCCTGGGGCTTGATCTCCTTGAGAATTCCTATAATCATAGGCTGCTACTCCTTGCTTAAATAAGTTTGAAAATAGGTGTCAACCAAATTTTGTGCAAGCCCGATATAGGTCTCAGGGGTCAATTGCTTCATTCGTTTTTTAAAATCCAGCGGCACCTTTTCAAGGTCGTCAACAAACTTCTCCAGATCTTTTTTCTCAATTTTCTTCCCTCGGGTAAGTTCTTTCAACCTCTCATAGGGATTTTCTTCTCCAAACACCCTCATGGCGGTCTGGAAAGGCTCTGCAAGAAGCTCCTGGTTATTATCAAGATCTTTTTGGATCACTCCATCATTCAATTCTATCTTGGACAACCCTTTTAATGAATTTTTCACTCCAATGGCAAAATAGCCGAAGGCAGACCCAAGACTTCTTAAGACAGTGCTGTCACTCAGGTCTCTTTGAAATCTGGATTTTTGCAGTTTTACACACAAATGTTCCATCATTGATATGGCAATCCCCATGTTGCCTTCACTGTTTTCAAAATCAATGGGATTTACCTTATGGGGCATGGTGGAGGAACCGGTTTCACCTTTTTTTACGCGTTGTTTAAAATAACCCTGACTGATGTAACCCCACATATCCCGATCCATATCAATAACGATTGCCGCAACCCTGATCATGGCATGCAAAACAAATGCAATAGAATGATTCGGATTTACCTGGGTGGTAAAAAGGATAGGTGCAAGTTTCAAATGGTTTGAAATAAACCGTTGTGATGCCTCAATCCAGTTAATTTCAGGATATACAAAATGATGCGCATTATAATTTCCGGTTGCCCCGTTTATCTTTGCCTGAACCCGGCTTTGATCCATAACATCCGCTTCCTGTAACATCCGCCAGGCAAAATTGATAAATTCTTTGCCGACTGTTGTGGGGGTTGCCGGCTGACCATGGGTTCTTGCCATCATTGGAACTGACTTATATTGCAAAGCTTTTTGCTCAATATCGGCAATAAGCTGTCTTAACAGGTTTGTTGCAGCCTTTTTGCCTTTTTTCAGCATCAAGGCATAGGAGGTATTATTGATATCATCTGATGTACATGCAAAATGAACCCACTCTTTGATATCTGAAAGACCCAAGAGATCCAGCTTATCCTTTATGAAATATTCAACTGCTTTTACATCATGGTTTGTCTTTTTTTCAATTTCTTTAACATTGCGAGCATCTTCCAGATCAAAATTCTGGGCAATCTTATCCAGTTTTTCAGTACTCAGGTCGTTAAATGGTGCGAGCTTCAAATCGGTTAAAATGAATTTAAGCCATTCAATTTCAACAAAGACCCGGTGCTTGATCAAACCATACTCAGAAAAAATATCTGCAATCTCTTTTGTCAATCCTGCATATCGACCATCTAAAGCCGTCAGTGCATTTATCATGAATTTTCCCACTCCATTACTAAAAATTAACCAATTAAAATCATTTGATTTTTATTACCAATTTTTTACACAAAACTCCGCCCAACATACTGTAATAATAAGAGTTTGATTTTTTATTTTGACAAACAAATCTGCCATGTATGTTTTTACATGTAAAGTCTTCAAAAATCCAAACAGTGACTTTCATGCTTTGTTGTGGGCAAACCAAACAAAAAAAACCAGGTCTTGCCCATGGCAGTTATCCAAAATTTTCATCCTAATTTACATACCCCATAAAATAACAGACAATCTATCATTTAACAATCCATAAAGAAGACACAGCTCCTTGCAAACCAAATCTCACACCCTCGGCTATAGAGCTTGATCACAAATTGATAAAATCAGCCGATATTGAATAAATTTTACAATAAAAATCAAATCAACAAATACAACCGGTTTAAATTTTACAAACATGGTTTAAATTTAATTAAATATCCCAGGGTTACCTACTTGACAAGTACACAGGGAATAAAGTATTTTAGCAAACGATTTTGAATTGATACTTAAAATAAAAAGCTTAATTTTGTTGCAGGAGTAGAATTTATGGCATTAACCAAAACAATTATTGCTGAGAGAATACAAGAAGCGCTGGATTTCCCCAGAACAACCACCTATGAAATCATGGAAGAGTTCCTTGAAATCATAAAAGAAACAATTGAAAACGGTGAAGATATTATGATCAGCGGTTTTGGGAAATTCTGTGTAAATGAAAAAAAAGCCAGAAAAGGCAGAAATCCGGCAACCGATGAAGAAATGACCCTCCCGGCCAGAAGAGTTGTCACCTTTAAATGTTCCGGCAAATTAAGAGATCTGATCAATCCTTAAGGCAACTTTCCTTTAGAAATGCTTTTTTCAGAATACGCTATCACCCTCATAATTCTTACGACACTGACAGGCAGTTATCTTATTAATAACATTGCAGATTTTCTAAATCTTGGAAATCTGAACCAACCCCTGCCAGAAGAGTTTAAAGACCATTATAACAACCAAAAATATATTGAGTCTCAAACCTATCTAAAGGCAAATACAAAATTTGGTTTTATCACCTCAAGCATTGATCTGGCAGTAGTACTGCTGTTCTGGTTTTCAGGCGGATTTCAAGCCATTGACTCCTTTGTCAGATCATTTCATTTTAACTCAATTATTACAGGACTTTTTTTTACCGGCATTCTTTTAACTTTAAAGCTGATACTATCTCTTCCTTTCACTATTTATGCCACTTTTGTGATTGAAGAGAAATTTGGATTCAATAAAACCACACCCATCCTTTTTGTTACCGACCTTATGAAATCCATTGTTCTCTCAGCTGTCTTGGGAGGACTGCTGTTATCAGTCATTTTAGGCTTTTTGGAATTTGGCGGCAGACTTGCCTGGATCATGTGCTGGACAGCAAGTGCTATATTTCTTCTTGCTGTTCAATATATTGTCCCCACATGGATCATGCCGTTGTTCAATAAATTCAGCCCATTGGAAGACGGCCCCCTGAAAGAGGCTATTATAAACTATGCAGAATCAATTGATTTTTCACTTTCCAATATTTTTGTCATGGATGGGTCCAAACGAAGCAGCAAATCCAATGCATTTTTTACAGGTTTTGGAAAAAACAAACGAATCGTTTTATTTGATACCCTGATCAAAGAGCAAACAATTGAAGAATTGGTTTCAATTCTTGCCCATGAAATGGGCCATTTTAAAAGAAAGCACATTGTCAAACGAATGCTGTTGGGCATTTTTCAAATGGGATTTATTTTTTATCTTATCTCCCTGTTTATCTCTCATGAAGGGTTGTTTCATGCTTTTTTCATGACAGATGTTTCCATTTATGCCGGTTTAATCTTTTTTGGAATGCTATACTCGCCCATAAATTTGTTCATATCAATATTTTTTCAAATTTCATCCAGAAAGGATGAATACGAAGCTGACCGCTTTGCCGCTGAAACGATTCAAGACACAAAGCCATTGATAAATGCTTTAAAAAAACTGGCTGCCCACAACCTTTCAAATTTAACCCCACATCCTTTTTATGTATTCTTAAATTATTCCCACCCCCCTGTGCTTGCAAGAATCGCCATTTTAAAAGCCTTATGATCTTTTATCAATCCGACATTCATATTATTTTTTAAAAATTTTGTTGATTTGGATTGAATATTATGAAAGCTTATTATCCCTAACAAGGAAAAAATAGATCCTATGAAAAATCTTATTGTTACAGCGGATATTCATGGCAGCTACAGTTCATGGTTAACCATGAAAAATCTTTTAAAACCCACTGACGGACTTGCCGTTGCCGGTGATCTTTTTGATACAAAATACGGGAATTACACAAATATTGATTTCCAGCCAGGCTCAATAAAAAATGAGTTAACATCTTTTAAACACCATTTTTATTATGTCTATGGAAATTGTGATACCCCCTCTTTTTTCCCGGGAGTTGACACGAAAATGGAGTTTACCGTTTTCAATAAAAAAATTCTTCTTTATCATGGTCATCGTCCTCACACCTGTTCTGAAGATATCGACATTATCATACAGGGGCATACCCACATTTTTTCTCTGGAAAAAAAGAATGGCCAAATATTCATGAACCCAGGCTCCATAACGCAGCCACGAAACGGCAGGTACACATATGGATTGATTGATAACACGTCAGCAAATCTGATTGAACTTAAAACAGGAAAAAAATTAATCACCATAAAATTTTAAATTGATCATCAAAAAAACAGGTTATTTTTTACCAACAAAATTAACCGGCTTAACCGGATCTATTTTATCTACCCTTCCGATACTCATCGGTTGGTGTCTTTTATATTGTCCTGATGACATCTTTGCCTTCAATGTCATATAGTTTTGATACCCTTTGTATGGATTTATCTTTTGAGCATATTTTTTCTTTTTATGTATACCTGTCTTTTTTTCTCCATCAGAGCCGACCTGATAAATGCTTTTAAAGACATCATCGAACCTGACCTTTTTACCACTGGTTTTCTTTACAGGTTTTTGTTTTTCAAATTTATTTTTAACGATTTTGCCATGATTTTTGTTGTTGAAAAAAATTATCAATCGTCCAATCAATTTTGATAAAAAAGAAAAGGTCACCTCTTTTTCATGTCTCTCGGATTGATCTTTAATTGTTTCATTATCATAATTTTTTTCAGTTGTTTTTTTAACATCTTCAGTATTTCTCAGCAGAGGAGCAATATACCGAAATGCAAGGTTGATCTCTTTCATTTTTGACTCTGCTGTTCGTTGTTGCCGGATTTTTTTTTCAGCCCTGTCAGGATGATACTTTTTTGCTAAATTCCGATAGGATTTTTTTGCATCTTCAAAAGAAACACCAGGTTTTAAATTTAAAATATGAAAAGCTGTTTTCTTGTCCATAATTTATTCTATTATGCTTCTCAAAACAACGTGTCAAGGTCATTTACATTGCTATTCAATTGCAAAACAACATTTGGAATGATACCATTGCCCGCATTATTTCTAAAAAAGGAGACTATATGGAAGACAAAATAAACATACCTGTTCGTATGGGTAAAAGCCCTGATTTTGATGCCTGGTTTACCTCTTTTTTCCTTAAAAACCATATAGACCCGTTTGCTTATCCGACAAAGGTTGGTTCAAGGGAACAAGTTGAATTTATGGTCTACCCTGAAAATGGAGAACGGTATTATCCTTGTTCCGACAAAATGTTTAATGCTATCATGTCAAGAAAATACCCTCCGCATCTAAAAAATCATTACGAGCAGGTGTTTGATAAAATAATTGCCCTGATTGATGAATTGATAGATTCTGAATATAACAAACAGTTTTTAAAAACCCTGGTCAAGATAAAATATGATGATGAAATCCGAACCGGTCTTCTGATTCCGTCCCGGCTTGAAAAAAGATTGTACACAATATTTTTAAGCCGTACTCACATCGAAAATCCGTATTCAGCTGAAAAAAGAGCAACCAATAAAAAAATAAAAAAATTTTTAAACTCAGAAACCTTTAAAAAGGCATTGAATCAGATTGGTGATTCCGTACAAACCATTGAAGACCTTACACTGGTTGAACTCAGGGAAAAAATAAAAGCAATTGAATTTCAAAGACTATTAACCCTTGTTGCACAAGATAATCTATGGACCCATGAAAATCCAAAAATTCCGCCCCTGGCCCAAATAAAAGAGATATTTAAGACTCCAATCAGAGGGAATGGCTTTTCTAAGTTGCTTCAAATATTGCAAGCAAAAAAACAAAAAATTTTATGGCTGGCTGATGAATCAGGTGAAATTATTGTAGATCTTACCATTATAAAATTTATGGCCGAACTTGGTCATGCGGTTATTTTTGCAGTAAAGGAAGCACCGTTTTTCAAAAAAGTCTGCCTGGCTGACACTAGGACAGATCCGATTCTTGTAAAAGAATTTGAAACCGCACATTTTATTCATGAAAAAACCATCAGCAAAAATAACCTGGTCAAACTTTTAAAACATGACAAAAACATCTATGTGGTATCTGATGGGACCAGTGAAGACTTAAACCTTTTGCTTGTCTCTACTACCTTTTCCAGGATATTTAAAGAGGTTGATTGTGTCGTATCACGGGGCGAAACCCAGAAAAAAAGGTTGATTGACTCTCACTTCCAATTCACCCAGGATATCATCAATATCAGTCTTGAAAAAAAGGCTTTAACAGTGACCTATAAACCCAGACACCCTGATTTTATACAATTTTCACACGAACAGCTGGAAGAAGTGGCAAATAAAATTATTGATGAAATGAAAACAGCCAGAAAAAAAGGGATGACAGTAATGTTTTACAGCGGCATAATAGGATCCATCCCCGGAAAAATTGATGTGGCAAAAAAAATAATGAGTACTTTTATTGACCATCTGTATCAACAGTCTGCCGATCTTTTTATCATCAACCCGTCAAAGTATTATGAGCCTGGAATGGATGCAGACGACCTGATGTATATGTGGGAAATCGTTCAAAGAAGCACATATATCGATATTTGGAGGTTCCAGACATCAGATGATATTTCCGAAAGCTTTTCATTGTTAAATAAAAAGGTTCCCCCGGAATGGATCGGTAAAGATTCAACCTATAGCACAGGCTGCACCAAAGAGATGAGAATTGCCAGGGATGTTCAAAAGAAAAATCCAGAGATGCAACTTATTGGACCGTCTTGGGATAAATTTATGCGCAGGAATGAATACGGGGTGGGATCCATGTATGACCAGAGACTTGCCGATTCATGAATTATAACAAGCCAATGCCTGTTTTTTATCTTTTTTCATAATCATCAATGGCAAGATGGAATGCAGCCAGTGCATGTACTGCACAATGCGATTCTTCTTTGGGCAGTGTCTTTAAATAGGCGGTTATATCATTGGCTGCAATTTTTCTGGCCTTTTCAATAGTTTGACCGTTTGCAAATTTTATAACCGTGTTGGCACAGGCATGTGAAAACAAACATCCTTTAATATTATAAGATACCGATTGTATTACAGCGTTTTTGATCATCAGATAAAATTCAATTGTATCACCACATTCCCTGGTCTTTTTTCCATAACCGTTACAGGATGTAAGGGTTTCCTGATAGTCTCTTTTCATGGCCATTTCCAAAAATTCAAGGGAATGGTCATTCCAAAAATCAAATATTTTGTCACTTTTAGCATTCATTTTATGTAATATCCCATAATTTTTATGGGATATTACATATTTTACACCAATGATGCAAGACCAATCACACGATTGCTCAATGTAACAATCGTTTTTCCTATCAGATCGCCACATAAATACTCTGTGTCCACAGAAAACATATTTGATAAAGGCTATAAAAAATTTATAGTTTCAAAAAAGATTAATTTAATTGGTTTCAAGGTGATCAAATTTGGAAAAGCGCGAGGCAAAAAAAAGGATTCTGGTAAGTGCCCAAAAACCCTTGTCATAATGGCGCGCCCGGCAGGATTCGAACCTGCGACCCCCTGATTCGTAGTCAGATACTCTATCCAGCTGAGCTACGGGCGCACAACATGGAGACAGTATATATCAGGCTTTTTGAAAGATTTCAAGTTTTTTGTTTTTCAAATTTTTCTTAGATTTTGGTCAAAAAAACCCGGCCATTTGATTCTCTTAAAAATCATCTTTTGACCGGTCTACAGTATACCTGATAAAATTATGGACGGCCTCGGATCTGTCCGATTGAACGTATTTTCACATGATATTCGTCCGGACGAACGGATATGACCCGACATCCACTTTGGTTTTGTTATATTAATTTTTGGACAAAACAATTTAATTGATTTGACCTTAGGAAAAAAGATTTATATAAGTATTGGTTGAATTATGAATGATGAATATTATATGAATCTTGCCATCAAGGAGGCAATAAAAGCATCACAAATAGATGAAGTCCCTGTTGGTGCAGTCATTGTGGATAAAAACAAAGATGTTATCGGATATGGTTACAATTGTCCCATATCATCAAATGACCCCACAAGCCATGCTGAAATAAATGCCATACGAATGGCATCCCGGGTGATAAAAAATTACAGGCTGATTGACACAACTTTATACGTTACTATTGAACCTTGCATTATGTGTATGGGTGTCATTATTCATGCCAGGATCAAACGCGTTGTATTTGGAGCAAAAGATCCGAAATGGGGTGCGGCAAGATCATTATATACCATGGCAGATGATAAACGATTGAACCATCACCCTGAAATTGTATCAGGGATATATGAAGATAAAACTAAACAGCTCATTAAAAGTTTTTTTTTGAATAAAAGGAGTAAGTAGTGGGAAATACAGTAATTGTCGGCACGCAATGGGGAGATGAAGGAAAAGGCAAAATTGTTGATTTGTTAAGTGAACATGCAGATTATGTTGTCCGGTTTCAGGGTGGAAACAACGCCGGCCATACAATGGTCGTCAAGGGCAAGGAAATTATCAGTCACCTCATCCCTTCAGGTATTATCCAGAAAAAAAAATGTTTCATCGGCAATGGTGTTGTTGTGGATCCTTTTGTTTTACTGGAGGAAATTGATTATTTGCTATCAAACAATATTGATGTGTCACCGGATATGCTTAAAATAAGTAACCGGGCTCATATCATAATGCCCTATCACCGCTTGATCGACAGTGCCAGAGAAGCCCAAAAAGGAGATCAAAAAATAGGAACAACCGGCAGGGGAATCGGCCCATGTTATGAGGATAAGGCTACCCGAAGAGGAATCAGATTTTGCGACCTTCTTGACTTTGATCTTTTCAAAGAAAAAGTTAAGACAATTCTTGAAGAAAAAAACTTTTATCTTGAACACTATTTTAAAACGGAAACCATAGATCCTGAAACTGTAATTGATCAATTTCAAAAAATTAAAGAGAGATTGCTTCCATATGTTGCAGATGTTTCCGTTATATTGTTTGAGGGAATAAATAATAATAAAATAATATTATTTGAGGGCGCTCAGGGAACCCACCTTGATATTGAACACGGGACCTATCCGTTTGTGACATCTTCCTCGGTTGTGGCCGGCAATGCCGCCAACGGATCAGGTGTGGGGCCTGCAAATATCAATGAAATCATCGGGATTGTAAAAG
Source organism: Desulfobacula phenolica (assembly GCF_900105645.1). Taxonomy (NCBI): domain Bacteria; kingdom Pseudomonadati; phylum Thermodesulfobacteriota; class Desulfobacteria; order Desulfobacterales; family Desulfobacteraceae; genus Desulfobacula; species Desulfobacula phenolica. The sequence goes on from NZ_FNLL01000007.1 coordinate 215,678, forward strand.
CATATACAACACGCGTTGGTGCTGGTCCATTCCCAACCGAATTGTTTGATGACATTGGAGATAAAATCCAGAAAACCGGTTCGGAATTTGGTGCAACTACCGGCAGAAAGAGGCGCTGCGGCTGGCTGGATATGGTTGTGCTTCGGAATGCTGCCAGGTTAAACAGCCTGACAGGTCTTGCCATCACCAAGCTTGACGTTCTTGATGATCTTGATGAAATTAAAATTTGTACCGGGTATGAATATAACGGAACAATCATCAAAGATTTTCCGCCTGAAATCAAAATTTTACAGGAATGTACACAGGTATATGAAACTCATCCTGGCTGGAAACAGGACATTTCAGGCATTACAGCATTTAATGATTTGCCCCAAAATGCAAAGAATTACCTTGCAAGAATTGAAGAACTCTCTAATGTTAAAATTAAAATTGTCTCGGTAGGACCGGGAAGGGAAGCAACAATTATAAAAGAAAATATTTTCAATTAGACTTTTTATTTTTTTTTGTGTATAGTCTTTTGCGGCAGTCGGGATGTGGCTCAGTCTGGTAGAGCACAGCGTTCGGGACGCTGGGGCCGGAGGTTCGAATCCTCTCATCCCGACCAGCACCAATCAAGGGTCTTCACAATTCCTATCCAATCAAGATCTAAAAAAACATGTCACCTTGGTGACACCCTGGAAAAACAATCAGAATACAAATGCTCATCAGAATATAAATCGACATGAGCATCATAATAAAACACTCGACCAAAATCCTGGACAGCTCGATAATATTTTTTTACCCTGGCCAGGCGTAAAGACATTAAAAGTTTATTATAAGTTTCAGCCCGGACGATTCTCTGCATGTTGTCTAAAAAGATTTGATTTGACAGCTTAAAACCAGCCTCTGAATTAAAAACGGTAAAACACCAATCATGAATCATGCAGGCAGCTTTAATACTGACAAAATAAACAGTATCCGGAACCATAAAATCACCCAGGCCACCAGGACCACACCCATTGACCACCTCTGATCGAATTTCCTTTGATGTTTCCCAGAAAGACCTGGGAGCTGCTAAAGTGTAGCCGGCTAATTCCCCCATGACAATTGGATCAGAATCAATTGCATGTGGCAGGCTATCAGCAAAACTTTTTAAGTTCATTTTCAACAACCTTCCTTTTTACGGATAAAATATTTGTAATAATTTTTCATGGCCTCATCCACTTTCTTTTTGATTTTTTTCCAAATTTATAGGTCATCTCTTGCCCCACCACTTTTTTTGAAAGTCCCAGGCTTTTGGCATTGTGATAAATACAAAAGTCACTGTAACAGTCAGAAAAGCTATCAAATCAGTCCAACCGTCGCATGTATTGGGTAATTTCCCATATACCCATGAAAAAAAGCCAACGACATATCCAATTACTTCCTTCCAATCAATTTCCATCAATCATCATCCTTGCCCCGGCCCTATCACCAAAACAGTTCCGGATGCCGGGAAAATATTTTTCATCTTCCTTATCACGAACATACTGTTCAAATTACCATTTCTGGCTGCCAGAGCCACTTGATCCCCTATCTTATATTCTTGAAAAGAATCATTGATTGAAACCTTCAGGCCGGATGTAGTTTGAACAGTTATTTTTGCACCTGAAACAGATGTTACTTTTCCGAACGAATAATCCTTGCCGGGATTTTTTAGATTAAATTGTTTTAGAGTGTCAACCATACCTATTCCTCAGCTAATCCTTTGTTAAATCAACGTATTCAACCGTTTCAACAGTATTCACTATACTGTCCGGCGTACCAGATATGGTCAGGTTCGTAATGGCTGTCAGTACGTTGATACCCCTGCGTGTTGACTGTATCTGTAACACATCCCCGATTTTTAGAGACGGGATGGGGTTTGCAATACTGATATCTCTAATTTTTGACGTATGGGTATGGGCGTTGATTTCATATGTTGCCCGGCGTTGAATCAGAGATTCGGATTGATATATACTGTTGCTGATTTCCGGCAGATCGGCAGATGGTGATACTTGAAAAATTTTAGTTTCATCGCCGGACTCCCCAGATACCTTGAGATGGTGATCCAAGGAGGCATTAAAAAATGTGAAACTGGAAGACCCACTTAAAATGACTGTGCTGCCGGTTCCATATGCTGCGCTGCCGGAAGCAATCCCCCCCGTTCCTGACTGCGCTGCAGATTCCGAATCATGCACAGTGACGCTGATATCTGACCCGCTGTCTGCCAACCCAATATACAGGGTATCATCCGCCTGGATATTCCAATCAACTATTGCAAAGGACATAAGCCACTCTCCGCTTTTTCACCTATCAATCCCATGCGCCATCCTCTTGTGGCGGTTCCATGGTATTCCCGCCCTTCAAGAGCCATCCGTTTTAAAACCTGTCGGTTTTTATAATTAATTTCCCAACTCACCACATGCCCCCGCCAAGCCCCGCAAAAGAAAAAAGATTCGATCCTGGCCTTGGCTTTTTTCCCGAATGCCTGACTGGCCTCCACAAAAAAATTGTACTTTTCAAACCCCTTCAGGATCAGGATTTTTTTATTGGGCAGTTTGATGCTCATTTCTCTGATGCCGGTCAATTTTTCCCCGTTTTCGGATGCCCACCCTGGGTCTGTCTCTCGGATATCCGGGGAGCTGTAGACTATACCGTCATCAAATGTGATCGTGTAGTTCATTTATATCTCCATTCCTTTTTCCCAATCGGGAATCTTAACAGTTTGTCCAGCAAGCAGATGGGTGCAATGGCTCGAAAATTGAATTTTGCCGTTTTTTATGAAAAATTCACAAGTAGTGAGTATTTTCCCTCCTCTTGACCTTGTAATAATACTGCCTGGATATACCGTTGGCTTCTCAAGATCGCCATTGAAGTTGAATTCCCGATTTGCCGGAATCCAATGGGTTTCATTGCAACCGGGACACCAAAAACAATAAACGCATTGATCCTCCCACATTTCCCTTTTAAATTTTGGCGCTTGAACCCGATTAAAAATCTTTTTGAAATACTTTGAATAATCGCGCAAAATTTTCATACTTTCTCCATTTTTACGAATACAGATACCGCAGGGTAAGCACCAAAGCCGTTGAACTGCCGGGCGTATGCGTGCCATTTGTCACCAGCTGCTTGATGTTGAAATACAGGTTTTTAGCAACTGTTAACGCTGCCGTATCCAGTTCAATGCGTGAATCCGTACCGGCCAGGGGTGTCCCCGCCCAGGTATCCGACCCGGGGACCGCATTGGTGGTGGTAATGGCCCGGATGGATGAGTTTGCAGGTGTGCCGCCGCCCAGGAAGTTATTATCAGCGGTTGCATGTGCTGAACTGTCCCAGGCTTCCAGGTAAGGAATACCTGCCGTGGCACCGTCAAAATAGATGGCGAACACATATCTTTTGTTGCCGCCTGATTGTCCACCTGCGGTTGTCCCGGCCAAGGGCACCTGGTCAAAAATTGATTCAGAATTATCTTTAATGAAAGTTTTTTCCGCTTCATTACTCCCTGAATCCGGAATAACAACCGGGTATCTTGTACCTGTCAGTGTATCCCCGTCCGTCTGCTGTTCAGAACACCATGCCAATGCGTCATTTGTCAAATCAATGACAACCCAATTTGATGAATTCCCGCCAGCACCACCGGTTGCATTACCAGTATTTGTTCCGTCATTTTCCGTGTTATTAAATAACCAGCAAGTGTTTGGTTGCCCCATATTTATATCTCCTTAATTACGCTGTCCAAGTGCATTGCATAAACCGCCTTAAAACCAGGCATTGTTCCAACCGTCATGATGTCCATTCCCATATCTGTTATATTATTGCCGTCCCCTATGGCGATATCCATGGAGGCATCATGAGTGATAATTCCATCCGCAAGGGAAATATCGAGCAGGGCATTTTTAATCTGCTCTGTTGCGGCATGGATGTTTAAAGGCAGAGGTTCAAGCTCTTGAAGGGCAACAAATAAATCCAATTTTTTATTTTTAATTTTTTCGCCAAGCGTATCAATACTAAGCAGTGTATCAGTCATTGATTGAAAATAGGCGGCAATATCAAGCTTGGAGTCTTTATTGCCCCATGCCACCGCGTAAATATCAAGAGGTACGTCATTAAGCTTGGATTGCCACAATTCAATATCCATGGCCATATCCTCAAGGCCGGTCACAATATCTATCGTTCCTGAATTGATAATGAAATTATCAAACAAGGTTTCCGTCGTATAGTTCGCCGGTGTCCATATTGCCAATCTAACCAGACCGTTTGCTGTTGAGAACCCGGCCCTTGATTGCAATAAAGTCCATGATCCGGTATTTCCATCATCATAATGAATTGTAAGCGTGCCACTGCTCCTTGCAATTTTCATCCGGCCATATGAATTTGTCCTTGAGGCATCATTATTTTGAAAAACCCCGGCTATATTGCTGTACCCCCGCCACTTACTGCCCGAATCATAGAGAATTTTTGCATAGCAGAAATCGTCTGCATCAATCGAAAAAAACATTTCCCCGCCGCCGCCATTGCCGGTCCCGACAAAACCGGACATATCCACTTGGAACTCAAAATCCCCTGACACATAGAACTTTGAATCAACTTTTGTATATTGACTCGTTGACGGGTTTGTAATCTTGACCGCTAATTTATTTGATGCAAGTTCACAACTGCCGTTTGTAGACTCGTATGGATCTTGCCAATAATTGGTGTCTGGAGGGTCCCCATCAGTTCCGGTAAAAGTTTCCTCAAAAACTGACATTACAACAAAACCTCATGATCCGGGTTTTCCTCGCAGATCAACCGGATTTTATACCCTTTTTTACCGGCAGCACACCCTCCGCAAACCGCCTGTTTATAGGTTTCTGCACCACAATACGGACATTTTACACTTACTTTTTTCAATGCCATGCTGGTCCTTTTTTTCTTGGCGGCGGCTGCTTGTTGTTGCAGTTCCTTTATTTTTGTGGCTGTTTCTTCGTTTCTTTTCTCAGGAGTCTGCACCCAATAAACGCCGTCAATGAAATAAAATTCCTGATTTTCCGGTTTGTCTCTTTGGGGGAACCATCCCCCGGTGTTCAACTCCTGCCGCAAGGAGTCTTCGTCATTATACAACTCAATAGCTTTTAACACGACATCCCTGTCAAACGCCTTCAACATTGCAACTATCTGTTTATCCTGTGTTTTCATTTGATCCCCTCTAACAAACCCATTGATAGCAATTAAACCCTGTGTTAAGTATTTCGTAGCCCTCGCCCTGATCACACCCCTCACCATTAGCACAATCAATGGGACCGGCAGCACCCTGGCAAGGATCTTCTGTGGTCGGATACGTCCATACACAGGCGACATGGCCATAGCAATAAGATCCGGCCTTGTTCGGCTCACTGTCGAAATAATCACACAAATAAGAAATGCTCTGGCAATTCCCACTCCATGTGTCTGAAGAAATCCACTCGTAATGCCCGTCTGTTGACCGGACCTCAAATGTACAGCACCCGAGCGTAAACTCCTGAGTTCCACAAGCCCCTTCCGGCATTGTGATCATTCCCACTGTTCCATCACTGCACACATATTCGGCAGATTCACCGGGTGCAAGAACTTCCGGGCCTGAGATTACACAGTCGCTGCATTCTTCTTCCCGTACTTGTTCGCACTTAGCCTCACACTCAGCCATATGTTCTTCCTGTAGCCGGTTGAATTCTTCATAATACCCGGCTGAATAAGCATCGTATGCATCGCTTGCCTGCTCATGTAGCGTTTTTGAATAATCGTAAGTGTTCCCTTTTTCATGAATCTCTGAATCACATATCTCAGAGCAGGTACAGGCTTGGTCAGGGCAATCTGAAGCGCTTGATACTCCGAACCGCATTTTTTCACGGTCATCTCCCATTAAATTATCATAAGAGGCCATTTTACTTAAAATCATGGCATCACAAGGAGTTATTGGGCCGGGTGTGAGATCTATAGGGGGGTCTTTATATTTTGTACCAACACCGAGGTCCCCTGCACCAGCATCACCACCGCTGCCGTCACTGCCATCATCACCGCTGTCATCTCCGGTACCAAGTCCAGGTGAGACGCTCCCGTCACCCTCGCCGGGAAAAAGACTTCCGCCACCTTCGCCATCACCAGGGGCTGGTATTTCTTCATCACCTGGGCTAGGCAACCCAGGATCAGGAATAATCGGATACCATGGGTCAGGGTTGGGATCAGGTTCAGGCAAAGGCGTGGGGGGTTCATCAGGAATAGGGCCGTCTTCATCATCTATAATGTCACAATTTATTGCAGTCCCACTGACTGTTGTAGACAATCCCGCTTCAGTACCGTCAGCCATCGTAATCGTAATCGTTGCTGAACATCCGGATAGATACTCTTCATCAGACACGTTGGACTCATAAGGACACCAGGGGGCTGTAGTTGCTCCCGCGGCAGTGTAATACACCAACATTTCCGTACCAGTATCATAATCTTTATTCAGATTTATGATATTACCGTCATGACTTTCGTACCTGTCATCATTTGTGCTTGAGTGCCTGTACACACGGGGGACAGTATCTTCTGCAATAGGCATTGAGGTAGTCACCTGAGGTACTCCAGGCATATTATGAGAAACTCCCGCCAACTCCGCATAAACATCGACATACCCAAGTACCTTGGATTTAGTCTGCATACTGCCACAGCCGTCCTTGTCGAAATTTACAGTATATCCCAGAGCAGGTCTATTGTTGATAGTCGCCCATGCTAAAACTTGGGCGCAATTCCCAAAACAAACGCCATTCCCGGACATTTTGGCGTTCAAAGAAGATCCGCAAGCACAAGTATTTCCAAGCTTGATATCCATGGTGGCTGAGGCCCCAGCGCATTCAGCTGTAACACTTACATCAAAAGCCGTGTTACCTGCTGTAACAGTGTTTACAGCACAACCCTCAGTAATATATGAAATAACCAAGGTTTGATCACAATATGTAAATGGATCATGAACTGCAATTTCGTTACCTTCAAATACACATCCGGTTTTAGACTCATCCCAATAATTATTTTCATGAGCTGCGTCTGTATAAGCCCAGATTCCAACAACGCTTTTTATCAGAAATTCGACCGTCACTTTATGATAATTATCAGCATTATAAATTCCACCAGACATCAGATATTCACCTGTGGGGGTATCTGTACTGCCCAAAGTGATCCCGTCTTCACACGTCCAATGCACCATGGTGTTATCAGCTATGGCCCCGTCCTGGTCGGACACAAAAGCAAAAATAGTCCCGGTTGATATGCCATCAGCGGGCAGACAATCCGAATCATCCAGAACAGTTAATTCGACGGAAGTTGATGATTCGCTGCCCGCCGAACTAATAAGGATTCTATTCCCCCACTCCGGGTATTCAATACTTTCACTAATATCCGCAATATCAATATCAGTGACTGTGTGATCCGCAGCTGCAGGGTGAAAAACATTGTTTCTGATCACAAGTTCCCCGTCCGTATTGCACCCGACATATCCACCGGCAAAAGTTGCCAGTTCAGATATCACATCAATGGGATATGCGCTTTCGACCGCATACGATCCCGCATAAACTGTATAATCGTCCATCTCAAAGTTGATCGACAGCCCGCACAGGCCCGCCATTTCAGTCATTATGGCGTGGCAAGTTGTATCCAGTCCCCATTCTTTTGATACTTTGACTGCAAAAGGAGGCCCAGCTTTTGCTGTTTCAGACCTGCCCCACACTCCCTGGCTCAGTGTTGAATCTGGTGTGGCAGAAACAGGGGGTTGCTCTATGTAAAACATGCCTTGAGAAACCCAATCATCCCCATTTTTAGTTTTCACTTCTACACGCAATTGGGGGAAAATTAAAAAATCAAATTGATCATAAAATGAAGGATCTGCAGCTGATAATATCAATTCTCTGGCATAAGCTCCTTTGCTTTCCGTGATCTGAAAGCTTTCAATCTGTTCTTTGATCGACACTCCGTCCAGCAATACATCCCAATCCAATGCCATCTATATCTCCTTGCTGATCACAATCAGATTAATTTCGTATGAAAAAATGGTGTAGTTATTATATGCGTACAGGATATTCCGCCAGGCCCTAAACCCTTTGGGATTCCTGCTGAACTGCACTTTCCAGCATTCGTACCCATCCGTGAAATACCACTGTCCGTCAATCGTTTCATATGCGGACTGCAGGGCGGTCACGGTTGCCTGGTTCAATGCCGCGGTATCTGAAAAGCTGATCAATCCATCCTGTACCGACACGCCGAAATCCTGAATCACCACACCCCCCAGGGTGCGGATCACAGATCCCCTGTCCTGTGCAGACCCGGCAGGATTATACTCTGAAAAAACAGGGTCTTGATCAAAGATAATCAATGTTGTCGGTACGGGACTTGCGCTGTCCGGGTTCAGGGTAGCTGAAATATCGGTTGAATATATCCTGAATTTACCGGGCATAGGTAAGCCTCATTCTTGACATTTCTTTTGCCATTTTTTTAATCGCCATACGGGAATCAGGATCAGTGATCTTGACCGGGGCTTCCATGTCCCCTGCCTGGAATCGGACAACAAGAGTTTCAGAAGGGGATTGTCCACCGGTGGCCATGGCCATACCACCGGTGGCAAACCTTTGAACCGGTATTTCAGGAAGTGATAAATTTGAAATTAACCCGCCGATTCTGGCTTTAACTACTCTCTGCATGTCAGGCAGGTTAAGGCGCATGGAGTTTAATTTGCTAAAAAATCCGGCACCGTACTTTGCAACGGCTTCCTTGCGGATAACGAACTCCCCGGCTTCCAGCAGTGCCTTTATCTTATCTCCGCCTCCATAACCAGGAAGACGTCCACCGCTGGCAAAACCGACAGGCCCGCCGGTCTGTTTAGCTTCGACTGCTTTTTTAATAGTTTTTTCAACCGTGGTTACTTCCTTGGTCACTTTAATTTTGATGTTCTTGATTTCATCCTTGACCAAGGTGTTTATTTTATTTTGTGCAGCTTCAAGGTCTTTTAATTTGATCTGTACGTTTGCCTCACGATCCCTGGCAATGTCATCCAATTGCTTTTGAATTGCCTTTGCGGTTTCTTCCCATTGCCCTTGTGAACTTTTGGCGTTATCTTTTTGTTCCGAATACAAATCAATCATGAAATCACCAACCGCCTGAACTCCATCTTTCGCGACCTCTTTCGTCGTGTCAAGACTTTTGACAATGATATCCTCACCATCTTTTGTTGAGCTTTTGATTTCTTCAGCAAGCCCGGCATAAAGGCCTTCAGCATCTTTTGCCAGAGTCTCTGCTAATTTATAATCACCATTTCTCAGGGCTTCTTTTGCTGCATAAAATTTTTCATCCGCCTGCAACCGTTCATCGTTCCACTGTTCTTCATCAGTCATGCCCTTCCGGTTCAGCTCCCGGAGCTTGTCTGCGGTGGACATGCGGGCGGTCTTGATTTTATCTTCCCACTCAATCACCTTTTTGGCATATTTTTCAGCCTCGGCTTTGGCGGTTTTATATGCTGCCTTGGCCTGCTTTTCAAAATCGTCCAGCTGCTCTTTAGTGGCCTTGACCGCTTCAGCCGTTTTTTTCATGCCTTCAGCTGCCTGCTCACCTGATGTTTTTATCTGTTTTAAATCGCTATTGATTTCTTTTATGCGCTGATTCACGACCTTCAGCTCAGCTTTTGCGGCAATGGCTTCCTTTGTGGCAGTTCCCAAAAAGGTAGTTTTTTCAGATTTGGTCTGTAGCTGAAGCTGCAGGGCCACCCAATAAGCCTTTGCCTTTGCAAGTTTCCTGCTCAACTCTTCCAGTTCTTCCGGGGCCGTGCCTGTGATATCTTCAGGAAGCTTCACATCCTTGAACTCTTTAAACTTTTCCATATATTTATTGGTAGAATCATACAGTCGATCCTGGGCATCCTTGGCTTCTTTCTGGGAATCACGCATCTTGAAAAACGCATCAACCGCCTTGACAATATTGATCACCCCCTGGGCAGCCGCAAAAATCACAAATCCTTTAAAAGCAAGACCCAATGCTGTTGTTGATGCGGCTGTTGCCGCAATTGAAGCCCGTAATCCTGTAAACCATGCCGATACTCCCATACCGGTTAAAACGGTAAATGCAGCATTCAATGCTATTGTGATTTTAACCAGCTTAGACACAATGGAAACCGTCACAACAGTCCCGGCAATCACCAGCAGCAATTCCTTATATTTGGCTGCAAACTCAACCACCTTTGCAGCCGCTGAAATAAGCTGAGAAAGAAACACGCCTATTTCCCCGGCATTGTCCCGCAACACCTGAGCCAGATTGCTCATAGCATCGACCAGATCTTCATTATTTGCAACGGCGTTGTCGATCTCTTTTCGCACCAATTGTATTGCACCGGAAAAAGTTTTTGCGCTTCCCGCCGCCCGACCCTGCAAAGCGTCACTTTGTTCGAGTAACACCTGATATCGAACCTGGGCCTTTTCAACATCAGTTAAATCCTTCCAGGCTTTTTCCGTAACATTATTGGCCTCATGCCATGATTTGATATAAGTTTCATTGAGCGTCAGGCCCAAAAATTCAGACGCCTCCGCTTCCCCCCTCAAGGCCGCTGTCACACGTTCAACCGAATTGCTTAAATCTGTTTTTCCAGCCCCCAGGTCGGCAGACCGTTTAATAACCTCCTCCATCTGCTCTTTTGAAAGCCCAAGGCGCTTAGTCATATCAACTGTGGCTGAAATAGCATTCCGCAGGGCTGTATCAGAATAGATCACTAATTCGTCTGAAAGCTTGCGGACTGTTCCTTCCCACTCTTCGACACTGCCGATATTTGAAAATTCCCGGTTGGCTGCATTAACTGAGGATTGCAAATTATAAATTGCCGTTTCAGAATCTTTGACGATCTGAACAGCGTTTGAAACAGCGGAAAAACCGGCATATGCTCCGATAAGCCCCTTGATTTGATCTGTCAGGCCGGACGCAACTTTATTTCCGTTTCCAGCTGCCTTGTTGAAAATACCGATGGCCTTTACACCATTATTAAGCCCGGAAACAAGGGAGCCTGTTGTTTCCTTAATTCCTTTTCCGATTGCTGATATAACTATTTTTAATTCTTGCGCCATATCTTTTTCCAATGGTATCGTTGAGGCATGAAAACATTTAAAGCTACTGTATATTCAATACTCGGCATCATATTGGTTATTGCATCCACCGGCATGAGCGGGTGGGCTGTTGTCATTGTCGGCGGAGTAGGCCTTTGCATGATTTTGTCTGCCCTGACCACAATCATTGAGGCATTTACAAAAATCATGGAGTCTCTAAAAAAGCCTTCCACTCCTCCTGATCAGCGTAATGACCAATCCTGATTGCCGTTGCTATTTGTTTTAAATATTCACTTTCTATGCTGGCTGATTCTGCACAGGCGGTTTCAAAGAAGCTGAATCCGTACTCAAAACATCCGGCATGTCCCCGTTCGACAAGTCGGCAAATGCTTCGGTCAAGCTGCTCAAGACCGAGTTTTTCAGTGCCTCCGCCATCCCGCTTTTTGTCAGCAGGTTCAAAAAAAAAGCATTGACCTCCCGGACAGCCTCCCAGATCTGATTGATCTCGGAGGGTGCCATGTCATCCAGCTTTTCGGCAGTCAGATCCGTCACCAAGGGCAGCAGTTCAAGCGCCTGATCCATACCGCTGAAATCCGACATGTTGTCCATGATTTGCCGGATATCCTTGACCCTAAGCTCTTTGACGGTGATCTCAAGATCATCAATTTTAATTGACTTGGTTTTTCTCATCTTTCTTCACCTTTATCCAATAATCTCAGTTTTAAAATACTCCTGCCCGGACGGCTGAGTGGTGTCCGCCAGGACGGTGGCATTGACGCCCAGGATTGCCGCACCGGACCCGATAAGCGGAAAATCTCCGTTCAGATTGATCTGAGCTTTATGAAATGTCCACCGCATTCGTGGGCCCTGGTCATTCTTGTCGGATGCGAAAATCAGTTTTTTCTGAACACTACTAGCCGACATGGCCCAGGTGTATTTTGTGTTTACTGCCTCATGATCATATGACGCCACGTCCTCATCTGCTATGGAGCCAGTGGACAGCTTGCGGATATACCCGTAATCCGGGTCAAGGGAATAATCCGTACCTTGTACCCGCCGGATTGCACCGGTTGAATCAGTTACAACCACATCCTCTAATGTTTCAATGCCGGAAGGCGTGATGTAATTGGTATCCTGGGTTTCATACACCTGCTCGCCGGTCTGAAATGTACCGGATACGTTGACTAACTCGACATATCCGGACCCCACAAAGGCAATCTTACCGGTTGCCGCCGATGTGCCGCCGGTCACGGTATCGCCAACGGCCAGGCTACCGGTAATGACTCCGGTCAGCTTGGTGGAAAACACGTTCATATGACCCAGCTCGATGAACAGATCAGCCGCTAATGTCGGGTTCGCTTGATATACATAACTTGCAGATTGATTCAAAGCATTGAAGCTGCCTGACAACAGCGCCATTTTTAAGTTTTCATTGGTCATTTCCCGCAAACCGAAACTAAGAGATGCTTCCCGCTCTGATTCGACTTCCAGGATCGTTGCCCTGGATGCGTACAAATTGGTTTTCATTTTGTCCGTTGATACGGACAGGTTAAAATTCAAGTTCTCAAGATCACCAAGCAAGTCAAAAGATGACCCGCCCACTGCACCGGCATAAGTCCTGCCGGTGCCGTTATACCTAACGTTGTTTGCACTGGGTGCTAATGGCATATTAATTTCCTTTTTTTATGTAGTTATCCCGGCAATCCGCGCCGGTTTGATTTTAATGTTTTAATGGGTATAACTGATCCGCTGATGAACAACGGGTAAAGACTGATAGACCCTGATTCACTATTGCTGTCAAGGCTGGCAATTCTGGCCCGGTAAAGGGCATCCTCGGCCAGTTCCCGCAGGGTTTCCGCCTTGATAAATCCGGCCATGGTTCTGCAATTGCCGTTGGTGATAATCTCTTCATCAATCACCCCCACGCCTATCTCCAATTCCCAGGAAATCTCCCGGGCAGAATCCCCCCTGACCTGCCGGATGGATGTTACTGCAACAACCGGATAATCCGTTTCCGGCTCCGGCGGGTTTTTTTCATCAATATCGATGCAGACCGTCTGAGTTTTCCCAAAGGTCTGTTGACACCATTCTGTCAGCACGGAATCCTTAGACAATGCTATTCTAATCTGCTCGATCAATTCTGCTGTGTTCATTACAAATCCAAATAGCGATTAATCGCTGCTATAAATTTACGTTCAATATTGCCCATGATATTGTCTTTTTCCTGCTCGAATACCGGTTCAATGACCGGTCTTGCAGGTGTTTTCAGGACAGTGGTTGTTTTTTTAATAGGAAACCCCAGAGCAAACAGCATCTTTCGCATATCTGGTGTTACGGGGGTTTTAGATCCCCTTGCGTGCATCCGGGCCAGGCGCAATATAGATCCTGAAATATTGCCTGACCGAATAAAACCGATATTGACCATCTGCATGTCTGGATCATATTTATACCGCACAGCCCCGGCCAACCGGAGAAGCGGTTGAGTCCTTGTTGAAAGCTTAACCTGCGTGTATTGTTTGACGCGCCGTTTGCTGCCTTTTTCGCCTTTCCAGACCATCTTATAATTTTTTAATCTATAGGAAGGTTTCTTTTTTATTGCCGCCTTTACTTGTGACAACACGCCGGTATGAGGGTTGAGCGTATCCCATTCACCATCAACACCACCGCGCCGGATAGCCGCCTGGATCAACTCTTTAAGCCGATACCCTTCGGAATTCAAAGCCGAAGCCGTGGCCCGTTCCGCATACTGAGGAAACGCTTTCAGCAATGCGGAAATATTTTCAATAGCCAGTTCTCCGCGCTCATCAAGATGTATTTCAAGCATCGTATACCTCCGTCACAGTCCAGACCGCCCCGTCAATTTCAATGGTATCCAGGTAATGGGGATCAGGCACATCCGATGCCTTGAACTCAACCGTGACCACGTCCCTTGTCCTGCCATGATCAAACGCAGACCGCAAATTTCTCTGGCAAACCACGGTCCAGGTATAGCCGTCCCCTTTTTTGCCGTGACCGTTATTGTCCTGGACCCCGTAATCAACCAGGGCGGCAATGGACGTTCCCACGCCCGTGGCTTTTGGTGTGTAAACCACGGTTTGGGCAAACTCATCGGTATTGAAAAACACGGAATCCAGGTCCGCCTGCAGCTGATCCGTGAATGCACTCATATCAGTCTCTCCCCCCTGGTCTTTAAATTAACCCTTCAGCCTGACCGGGATCTCAGTGGTCGCGTCCGACGCCACAGCCCCCAGGGCAATACCAAACTCCTTGCCATTGGTTGCATCCACATTAAGTTCAGCACCATCTGCATAGACCTTATCACCAATGGCCACGGCTGCACCGGCAGCGGCATCCGCCCCTTTAACACTCAACTTGAAAACACCTTCAGTCGAACACTCCGCCTCATCACTCGCATCCGCATCCGTCAGCAAAACAACGGGCAAATCTCTAACCATATCCCATGCACCGGATTTCTTACCCGCCGTAACGGGAAGGGTCAGCCGGTTGCCGGGCTGCACATAATTTAAAGCCATGATAGCCTCCGTAATAATTCATTAATCAGTTCATCAATTATAAATGAGTCAATCCGGTCATTATTCGCCCGGATTCTTAAACAAGCCTTTGTCATCCATGACGCCCACGCCCACATCATGGCGGATTTTGTATCCCACGGCATCCCGCTCAAACAGGGCCTGTTCCTCGGTGTAAGGCTGCTCGTTGCCGTCCAGGTAGGCCACCTCAATGGTATCCACCTGGCTGGGATCACCGATCAGGTACCAAGCCTTGGCAGATACATCATCCAGCCGGGGTTCGGAAATCGGGGTAAGCTTGCCGGCCCATGGATTATGGACACCGCTGGACATGTCCGCCGTGGGCAGGGCTGCAGATCTCAGAATAATATCCGCCTTGGTTTCCTGGGCCACGGGTACGGCCAGGAAAGCCGGACGGATATCCAGTTTCGACCCGTTGGGGGCTGTCTGCAACCGCATGGACTTGCGGCCCGCATCCAGTTTGTCCGAATCCACAACCCCTTTGTTACCTGCTACAGTTTCAAGGTTCCCATGGTCGGCATGGAACAATGCAACCCCGTCGTGCATGACCGGGTTGCCGGTAATCTTCCCCCACACCAGGTCGGATTCCTTTCTCCTGGCAGCGGAACCATACATCTGGGGAATCCGTGTAAAGGCCCGCAGATCATCATTAACGATCATGACCCGTGTCAGGTAAACCATCTTGCCATAGGACTTAATGGAATAGCTTTCCTGGTCATCGCTCAGTTTGCCTTCCTTGTATTCCCCGTGTTCATTGATCAGTTCCAGCTCCGGGGCATCGCTCAGGCTGACCCCGTAAATGGTCTTAAAATCAGAAGCACTGACAACATTGACAATGGGACGCCATGTGGCAGGGGCTTCCTGGTAGGCCCTCAACAGGCTCTTGTTTGCCACGTCCATAAAAATACTGGTAAAATCATCCGTGCTGAATCCGCCGCCCTGCCCCGACCGTTTCAGGATTTCACGGGCCACCTGGTCACGGGAGGCAAGCCCCTGGGTGTTGACGCCCATTCTCTCCAGGCATTGCCGGGCGATAAATTCAATGGATGCCGCCCGAAAAGTTTCATGACCCGGCGCCGGGTCCTTGGCCCTGGCATTGGTTCTAAACGACAACCCGTCCGCAACGGCCACCTTGAATTTTTCGTGATCGGTTTCACCCACGGTAAACCGGCCCGAACCCATGGGCGGATTGGTGGTTTTCATTTTGTCCATGATGGCCTGGCGGGCCTGGTCTGCATTCATATCTTTGTCAATCAGCTCCCGGGCAAAGGTATCATCCAGCCCCGCCACCCGGACATCATCCCGGATGGTGGCCGCACGATTGCGCTCATCCTGGGCCGCTTTTTTTGCTGCAGCTTCCATATCCGCCCGGGTGAATCCGGGTTTGTCCGGTTCCGTTTTGGCGATCAGGGCCTGGATAAGGCGGTCCTTGTCTTCCTGATCCTCGATCTTGTCCAGATCAAGTTCAGCAAGAAAATTCCACGCCTGATCCTCTGTTGATTCTTTTGCCAGGCCCAGCCGTTCCAAAAGCGCTCTCAGTTTCTTGTTCATTTCATCCTCCGTACCTTGTTTTTTTGTAGAAAATTTGGCCTGGGCCTGCCGTGATCCTGCAGCTCCCTGCCTGATTAAATCGGGTGTATTATTAAAAATGGAAAAGTCAAAAGCGGCTGAGATATCCGAACCCTCGACCTCTCCCGTAATTTCATGTGCCAGGCCGGACTCAACAGCCTCGGCAGGTGTGAACCAGGTTTCCGCCTGCATCATGGCAAGCACATCCTGTTTTGATTTGCCTGATTTTGAGCAGTAGGCTTCCGCGAACACGTCGCTGATCTTGTCCAGGAGATCCGCCTCCTTGCGAAGCTCTTGGGCATCCCCGGACAACATGGCCCATGGATTGTGGATCATCATAAACGACGCCTTGGACATATTAATCCTGTCCCCGGCCATGGCGATCAAAGAAGCACTGGAAGCTGCCACACCGTCAACGGAAACAATCACCTCGGCTTTATGACCGGTGAGCAGGTTATAAATGGCCATCCCCTCGAAAACATCCCCGCCGGGGCTGTTGATATGCACATGGATGGTTTTGACCCCCTTGGGAATCTGGTATAAAAGATCACCGGCCTCAATAAACGGCCACCCGATCACGTCATACAAATACACGTCAACTCCGTTATCCGTGGCCGCAACCCTGAAATCGGTATCACCGCCAGTCCGCCCTGCCCTGAGTTTTGCCAGCTGCTTGTTATTGGATTTTGCTTTCCTGGATTTAATATTGGGTTTAATCAGTCCCGGCATTATCATTTCCCCCTGTTTGAGTGTTCAAAGAGAACACGTCCGCCCGCTCCCTTTGCAAATCGTTGTTAATTTCATCGTAATCAATCCCGCGCTCCATGCAGAGCTTATGCCTTGATGTCAGGCCGTTTTTCAGATCCTGCTCCGCCGCCTTGCTGTCCTTGAACGGATCAACCCACGGCCATCCGGGCATCTGCCACACCACCGGGATCTCTTCCGGCAAATCTTCGGTTCGGGACAGGCGGTTCATGAGCCACAGCCTTTCCCAGGCGTCCTGATGAAACTTATTGGCCAGCAGAAACTGCTGAACCTGGTATCCCCTTCTTTCCTCCAGGGTGGCGGACCTGGCGGAGGAATAGGACGCATCGGTATAATCATTGGAATAGGCTTCATAGCTCATGTTGAACCCGGTGGATGCGCCGCGCAGGGAGGTTTTTGTGTACGGTTCATATGTGGCGCCGGGACGGTCGGAGGACGGGGATTCAACCGTCATGCCCGGCGGCAAAATCTGGATTCTGCCGGATTCCATATAATCCGGGATGCTGTCAACGGTTAACGGCTTTCCGTCCCCGCCAAACGGGTTGAAACTGCCAAGATTTTCAGGATACGGTGTGGTGACAAACAGGCCGAAGGCTGCCACCAGGCGCTTGGCGATCCGTTCGGCATTCTGATATTCTGAAAAATCCCGCATTTCCATGATAATGGATGCCAGCCAGGACACCCCGCGGTTCTGGGAAATCCGCTCCCTGATGAACAGATGATTGATCATTTGGGCTGAATAAAATTGCGACCGGTTCATGGTAAGCCAGGTGTTGTCCCCGGGATGCTCCCGGAAAAGCCAGTACCCGTCCGTTTTGCCGTTGGCAGTGTATTGAATCCCCTGTTTGATGCGCTCTCCGTCTGTCAGGCTGCTTTTGCCGGCATCCAGGTGATCACATTCCAGCAGCTCCAGGCCCAGCGGGATAATGCCCTTTCGCAACAGATCCTCATCAAAATAATAATGGGCAAACAGCTCCCCGTCATGCCACCAGTGCCGCAGCACCAGGTTTTCCTTTTCATGGAAATCCACGGCTTTTGCCCACTTTTTCCACTGGGATTCCGCCCTTGAATTCAGCCGGTCTTTTGCATCCCCGTTCAGGGTCCTGAGGTTTGCCTGGGGATGAATCCCTTTGAACACGACATTGTTGCAGATCTTGCGGATAGCGCCGGACACATGGCTGGAATCACGGGTCAGCGACCGAGCCCTGGCCCTCATCAATTTATGGTCGGTTTTGATCAGTTCGTCCGCGGATTTATTGGAGGGAAGCCAGGCCTTATTGGGACCGGCGTTTGAAGCGGCTGCATAGGAATGGAGGGCCTGCCTTCTGCGCATGTAATTGATGGCCGCTCCAGGGGCGAACACACCAATGGCCGACGCCACCATCCGGGTCCAGGTTCCGTACAGCTTACCCACGGTTGCCCCCGAACACGGGATGAAACCCCGGCAGCCGGCCGTTGTTTTTTGCCATTTCGATGCGCCGTTCCAGATCCCGGATCTCTTTTTGGAGTGTTCCGTAATCCACCCGGTTCAGCGACCGGTTGCCCTGGCCGTATCCCTGGCCACCGTCCCGGACGGATTTGGCCGTTGCTTTTAACTGTGCTAATTCTTCCTGGAGTTCCGTTAAGGTTGCCACGTTGTTTTCCTTGCAAAAAAATTCAAAAAATATCTGTCAAGGAAAATAACGGGAATCTTTCAGGAAAAAAAGACGGTTGGTACTACGGGTAGTACTTTACTATTTGTAGTACCAAATTTTGGGTGGGTGGCATGGGTTTTGCTGTTTAAAATATTTTTCTGATGATAACGTATTCATAAGCAGCTAAAACACTATTTTGATAAAAAATGTTGACATTTTGTCAATTTGAAGGCAGATTATCATTAACTGTGCCCAAACCTCTATTATCGGCTTGCCCGGTATTAAGTTTGGGCCTTCTTGTTTTTAGGGGAAATGATCTGAAAAAATGCCTTCTCTCACGCCTCCAAAGCCTCATAAAAGTCATAAAGAATTAGTTGAAATTCTTGAAAACAGGGGAATGATCATTCCAGATAAAAATCGTGCAGAAAGAAAACTTTCTCAAATTGGTTATTACCGGTTGAGTGGTTTCTGGTATCCTTGTCGGGAATTTAAAAATGCATCAAATGGAGATATAAGAAAAGATTCGTTTCAAAAAGATATCAATTTCAATGATATCATTAGATTATACTTATTTGACAAGAATCTTCGGTTATTAATGATAGACGCGATTGAGCGGATTGAAATTTATATTCGTTCAATTATAGCTCATGAATTAGGCCAATATGATCCCCTGGCATATAAATCTATCAATTTTATTAATCCTCAAAAACTTCATTTTCGGGATAAGAATAAAAATATAAGAAACTTGTGGGAAGAATGGTCCCAAAATCATTCAGAGAAGATCAAATATAGTCGAGAAGACTGTATCGTCCATCATAAGTCTAATTCTAAGGCAATGCCGTTTTGGGTAGTCATTGAAGCTTGGGATTTTGGAACAATGTCGAAATATTTCGAAAATTTAAAAATTAATTATCAATATAAAATTTGCAAAAAATTGGATATCCCCAAACCATATATATTAAGACAATGGCTACATGAGATTAATATACTTCGGAATAGGTGTGCGCATCATTCAAGAATTTGGAATCAATCTTTTCGCAATCCTCTTCCGACAATAGACAATCCGTACTTCAATGCATTAGATCTTGATAAACGAGCCTTAAAAAGAATGTATGGAATGATCTGTATTTTATGGTTTTTAGTCAAAAAAATCGGCCCCAAATCAGATTGGTTGAATTCAACAAAAGAATTGATAAATGCAAAACCTTCTATAAACAGTTGCCCAAATACGGCAATGGGTTTTCCAGATAACAGCGGATTCCCCAAATTTTAACTTTTACCTACAAATCCCGGGCAACCGCTCCGGCAACCCGGGATCAAAATCAATCACTCATCAGGCATCAAGAACCCGAATCCCCAAAACCTGACAAACCCTGCCACCGTCATTTCTTATCTTGGAAGTTCGGATGCCACCAACCAGCGCATATAATTCCTTGAAAAACACCGCCCTGAAAAAGCCGGGTTCACTGATTTCATTGATTTCATTATATATGTTGGATTGCGGTCCTAAATACATTATGTCGTGCTAAAATTAAAAAAGGAAATTAAATTGGGCCAATTTGCTTTAACAAAGTAGACAATACCACTAGCAGTTAACGATGCTGCAACTCCAGAAAAAAAACCCCAAAAAAAGGACTTCTTTTTTTCTGTCATGAGGGTAATACTATTTATATTTTTAATTGTGCTACCACCGGTTGCGACAGTAGAATTTTTGATTTCTGTCATTTTTTAATCCCTTCAATTATGCTACCACCGGTTGCAACAGTAGAATTTTTGATAATCGTAGTTTTACGATCAATTTTAAATTCCCCGACAGCATCATCTTTCTCTAAAATACGAATAGTTTCACCACTATACTCAATTTTATTATTTTCCATAATATTATATCCATTGAAATCTTGTATTGTGTGAACAATCATTTGTTTGCTACCGGCAACAGACTTACAGACATATAAAAATATTTCTTTTTCTTCGGATAAAGAGTCCCCTATCGTTGTTATCTCTTCGAAAGCCGATGGCTCATAACTCATAATACATAGCCAGGATGCTATTTCAGGTCTATCTTCAGCGATTTTTCCATATAAATCGATAATGAATTTATCCTTATCAATACCGACCCTTAGACTATTTTGCTCTGGGAATTTTAATAAAACTTCGGTCAAATAAATTTTTGAATTCAAATTCTCTAAAAAACATGAACTTATGACATAAACCGACATTTTAATATCCTTGATGTTTTATAAATTCAATCGTGTCTTGTAACAATTCGCCAGAATAAAAATTTTTGGGCCATTCAAAAGCACCTTCTTTACTAATCTCTCTTTCTTCAATACAACAACCATTATCATCCTGACTTTTGGGATCAAAAAAATAAATCGCAACATCAGAAGTTTTGACTCTTTTTTTCTCAGCCATTCTGCGTCGAAGGCGTTTTAATAAATATTCACTATGCGTTTCAATTATTAAGAATTTGGAAGGGTTTTGTTTATTATCTGTATAAATTATATCTATAAACAAGTCGGCTAAATCTGCCTGCATTTTGGGATGCAAATGAATTTCTGGTTGTTCTATTATCGTTAGAGACTTTTGATAGGATAAAAACCCTTGTACTATTACCGGCAAAACCTGTGAAATGCCAAAACCAACATCCGTTATATCTAAAGATAGATCATTCTGTTTGATTTTTAATTTGTGAATAACATCTTCTAACGTGGAAACATTAACAGATAGATTAAATCTTTCTAACCAATTATTGACCTTTGATTTAACTAAGTCGTTTTCCTTTAAAATCTCTGTTAATGAATTACCATCTAAAGTATCTAAAAAGGTGTTTATTTTAGCTTTATCTAAAAAATAATATCGTTTCGGATGTGCTCTTAACGGACTAACATAATTAATCATTTCTTTTTTGAAATTTCTTCTCAAAGTAAAAAGAGCAGACGAAAATATTGAATTTATAATAGAAGAAATAGAAGGAATAAATGATTCATTTACAACGAATTCAGGGAAGTCTACCTCGTTATCTGATGGTAGAAACAGATAAAATAGAGTTGAATCATATTGAATTTTCTTTAAGAAATCTTTTTTTTTACTAGTGAAAAAAAATTTGTCATTATCAAGAAAATCACTTTTTATAATAACGTTTGTATATTGAGCTTTGGCTTTATTTATTTCAAATTTCAAATCAAAGATACATTTATTATCATTACTTATCTTCACAGAAGATATTTTTAAAACATTGTTCTTTTTTGAATAAATATTTTTTATTCGAAACGATATATTGAATTCCTTGTTTTTTATTTTCTGTAATCTTTGAAATAGCTCATACGAATCTCCTAAATTCGATTTATATAAATCATCAATATTTTCTGCTTCAGGCAATAAAAATCGTCGGAAGTGAGGACTCAAAATAAAGTTGTCTTCATCATCATCATCATCATCGTTAATTATGATTTCATTCTGCTCCACATATTTTGCTAATTTAGAAAGTTTCTCAACTTGTTGTAAAAATTCATCTTTTGATTTAAAATTCTTACTTTTCGTTGGGATAATAGCGTTTTCAAAAAGGTCATTATCCGGTTTGTTTCGAGAATAATGCTTTAAAATACTTCGAAAGATATCAAGACGCATGGTCAAAGAGGTCTCTAAATCATTATATAATTCTTTCGTAATCAAATTGAATAAATTACTATCTTTAAAATCGAAAGAGATTTCCAAATCATTTTCAGTATTTTTCTTATTAAATATATTTTCATTTTCGCCTAAACTGACAAATTCTCCATGAAGTTTTAAAGCGGATTTATACTTATTTGACAATGCAGTTTGTTGAAGCATTAAGAGTAACTGAACGACACTACTTTTCCCAACACTATTGGCACCAAGTAAAATTGTGATTGGTTTAATTTTAATCTCGCCATTTTTAAAAGCTTTGTAATTTTTGAAAGAAATTTGACTTATCATTATTTCTCCTTCGCTTAGAACTTAAATTAGCACCAATCGAAACAATTTAAAATTTTGATCAGCAAATTAGTATCAATGATAATAAGTTATGTAAAGAAATATTCAACTTTTCACATCAGCAACCTTATTTTTGTTCAAATCCCGGGCAACCGCTCCGGCAACCCGGGATCAAGATCAATCACTCATCAGGTATCAAGAACCCGAATCCCCAAAACCTGCCAGACCCTGCCGGCGTCGTTCCTTGGCCTGAAAGTTCGGATGCCGCCAACCAGCGCATATAATTCCTTGAAAAACACCGCCCTGGAAAGGCCGGGTTCACTGATTTCATTGCAATAGCGCCGGTATCTTTCAAACAAAATATTCTTGCTGGTCATTCCGTCCTCATCAAGCTCGCAGATATCTTCCACAAACCCGCGGACGGTTTTATCCGCCCCGGCACCGGGAGACGGATTGACATCGAATTGTTTATTCTTTTTGATTTTTTCGATAAGATCATTCACCGGCATACCGGTAAAATAATTCAGCGCCCGCAAGGCAGCCTCTCCCCCGAGATACTTATCAGCGCTTTCCACCAGTTTGGACACGGGGAAATACATGTTTTTTGATTTTTTGATATTGCCATCCGCCAGATATCCGTCAAAGCCGCCATTTTTTATCCGGCTTGTTTCTTTTTTACGGATGTAGTCCATTGCTTTAAAAAATGCTTTGACCAATGCTTTTTTGAATTTGCGGATTTTTTCCGTGTTTTTCATGTAGGTTAAAAGCAGAGTGGCTTGGTGTTCGTTCAGATATGCAATCGTTCTTTTCTGTTCTCCACCTGCTGTTTGGAGGGGTCGCGTTTTAAACGCGAGGGAGCCAAACTCCTCCAGATCTTCTTTGTATCTTCTTACCAACTCCAATACGTTCTTATGTTGATTCCCGGTTCCCTCGGCAAGTACCAAAGTATCGGTCACAGCCTTGTGGTCCACCAACTGAACCAGATCACGGCCCGTGGGTTCATCATCAATTGGTATCTCTTGCGGTTCAGGAAGATCATCAAACCATTCCAGGAACCGAAGCCCCCGGTCAGTCTCCGCCAAATCGGCAAGACTGTTTACCCCCGCCGCATTGACAATCCACACCCCCCGATCAACATAAACACACCTGGCATTGAAAAATCGTTCCAGTCCCTCTTCAGCGACAGTCCGGTCTGGGGCACGACTGCCGTCAAACACACCCCGATCTACCAGTGCTTTATCACCATCTTCCAGCTTGTTAAGATATGAACCATATCCGGTTTTCCCGGATTTAAGCTCAAGTGCAGTGCAAATATCATCAAAAGAAAAACCGTATTCTCCCGAAGCATCAGCAACCAGTCTCACTTCACACCCCTCAAATCGAATAACGCTTGTCATAGTGTTTTCCATAATTAAACTCCTTATTTTAGTCTTATTCATGACAATCTCTTTCTGTAATAAAAGATTCCCTGAGCTTAAAAAACATCGTACTCATTCCATCGGCCATTTCCTGGGAAAGCCCATGGATACTTTGATACATACCGATAACAAGTAAAAAACAGAACTCACTTTCTTTGATTGAAAAAGATGGGAAAACCGGTTTGCCGGTACAATTCGGAAACGGGATAACATTGACTGGCGAAGCCTTATCAGGCCGGAAGGACGCTTTTAAAACGTGAATGGATTTGCTCATAGCGGATCTCCTTTGGGTAAAGTTTTTTTGATTCCGCTTTTGCCATGTCAAAAACAAAAGCGGGTTGAGTCTGGTTGACATACCGGCCCCAAAGGTCACCGGCGAGCCTTGCGGCTCCCAGACCCAACCCGCAAATAGACAGGCTGAGACACGCAACAAAAAAAAAGCGTCTTTTGATAGACGCCGTTGCGTCTTTGGGATTCCGGATGTCAAACCGAATCGTGGATTTTGCCACGATGGATTCAGCATACCAGAAGCCGAAAACCTGTCAAGCGTTTTTATCATGCCTTGAAAACCTTATTGACTTGGTACTAAAATATGGTACTATTATCGTTTGAGGAGTAAAGCCATGAAGAACATTATGAATATCAACGGTTATAAAGCCGTCATCAATTATGATCCCGTAATCGACCAATTCCGAGGTGAATTTATCGGCCTGAACGGAGGTGCCGATTTTTACGCCACCAACATTGAGGAACTTAAGAAAGAAGGTAAAATCTCTCTCAAAGTCTTCCTTGAAATGTGCGAAGAACAAGGCATTAATCCGCATAAAGAATACTCCGGCAAATTCAATCTGAGAGTTCCACCCGAATTGCACGCCGCGATTGCCGCAAGAGCGGCTGCAGAAGACAAAAGCCTCAACAAATGTGTTATTGAATTGTTGGACAAAGCCATCCAGTATCATAGATAAAGATGAACCGGCAGATGCCATGGGGATCACGCTTGAACAGCTCATGGATTAAACGGCTCCTTTCATTCACCCGTCTGGACACTCTTAATGGTGGTTTCCATAATAGCAAGCAGACATCCTTTTTTCAAATTGGTACACCGGTGATACCTGATTTTGCATCCATCCTTCCAGGGCTTGGACGTGATAACTTTCAACCGTTTTTCCCCGCATTCCGGACAGACAGCACCGTATCTGGGTGAAAAATCAACGCCTTGAGCAGCTTTTTCCTTTGCCTCTGCAACAACCACAACAATAGTGGAATTCACCATAATCTATGCTCCAAATAAGTTTTGACCGCCTGTAAACGGATTCGCTTTTTTCTTTTTCTCAACCGGCTTTGCCTTTTCGACAAGATTAACCGGACCGGGCAAAAGGTTCACACCGCGGCCCGGCCATTCCCAATCCGCCACGATGGAAGCGATACACTCACAATCAAGATAATGATTGTCGTTGCGTATCCGCTCCCAGGTTTCCACACCCTTATCATTGACCTGCTTTTCCTCCGCCGTTATCTGCCGGGCATAATCAAGCTGGGTTTCTTTGTGCAGATACGCCCCGCCCTGGTCTTCTGCAATGGCTTTAAACATCCGCTCATAAAACATGTCCTTGAGTTTGTCCGTGTCCAGGATCGCCAGCCGCATGCCCATGCGCAAAGGTTTGCCGGACGGGGTTTTATTTAAGATCGATCCCATTTTCATTTTTGTAGGAAGGGGATTTGAAGACCCTTTGCAGCCCCACACCCGGCAGGTCCTGCTGAAACCCGCATAATCCTGCAGCCACAGATAAGCTTCCTCTGTAGAGGAAATATCCTTATTATACTTACCGCCGCCGGTATCCAGCCCGGCCCGCCAGATCCGCATCTGCCTGTCCGAATTTTCAACCGGATACACCGTCTCAAACAGCAAATTTTCCAGTTCCTGCCAGGTGCCAAGCTGATTGTAATCAATCAGCCAGCTCGTATAATCCTTTGCCCAGGCCCGGACCACATAGGGAAACCCGGTCTTTTGCAGGTCAATACCCGCCGTGAGCGCAACGGCACTTTCCGGCACCACCTGGGGCGGCAATTTGGTCTTACATCTCAACACCTCTTCATCTTCCTGTTTGGCCAGAACCTCGTATTCCTGCCATGGCTCAGCGGCAAAATTATTCTTAAAATCCTTCATTTTATTTTTGCTCGTAAGCCCCCGCAAAAAAGCGCTGGCACTTTCCGACAGGCTGACAAAAAAGGAGATCCAAGCCGGAACATGAAAACCGATCTTCTTTGGCTTATAGGTTTCCAGATATTTTTTGACGGTAAGCTGATGTTTTCCACGGGATCTCCAATGGCCGTTCCTTACAGCCCTGTCCCGTTTATCATCATCCCATTTATCGCCGCAAATTTCACACTCATACCAGGCCATTTTTTCAGACTCGACCAATTCAGGATCAGCACTGCCGCCCCCCTCCCATTTGATCTGCGGGAAAAACATGGCCTGAAACGCCCCGCATTCCGGGCACTCCACAAAATAATCAAAAATAACCTGGGCCTCTTTGTTCAATGCAATGGTAATGGGGCCTTTCTCCGTCGTGGGAGTGGAAAGCTTCCAGATTTTGGCCTTTCTTCTCCGCCTGTACGTGGTGGTCCGCTTTTCCCCCAGTGAAATGGGATCCGCTTCCGATTTTGATGCAACCGCCGGGTACTTGTCCGTTTCATCAAACACCACATAGCATTTGGGATCACTGGCCAATGAAGCCGGGGAATGCGCCCAGGCAATGCTGATACTCAAATGCTTGAGCTGAAGTTCAAGGTTGTTTTCATCATTGTCACGCCCGGTCAAATATCGTTTCAGGTAAGGGCTTGACTTGAACATGGGCAGGATTCTCTTTTTCAACTGCCGTTTGCCCGCGTCCCGGTTCGGGTAAACATACATTACCTGGCCCGGCTTTCTGTCCACAAAATAGGATATGCAATTGTGAACCGATTCGGAGCCGCCGGACTGAACACATTTGCAGATGATGACCGTCAGGACCGACGGAAAATCCGATGCATCCATAATGTCCACGAGCCAGGGCGTGACGATATTCTGCCACGGCCCTTGAATATCACCTTCGGTAACAACCCGGTACCTTTCGGCGTGCGCACTTGGAAGGATGGGTTTTTTCTTTCTTAAAACCCTTTTGGCCGCTTTTGGAAACCGGAACTTCACACGCTTGATTTTAAGTGCCTTCAAGATATCCACATGCGTTTCCGGCATCCATTTAGGTTTTTTCACACGAAGAACCTGCATCATATATCCTCATATTCAAGAGAAAAAGTATCGGCAATGGCAATCTTGTTCATCATTTCATCAACAAGCTGTTCCATAAAATCCTTTGCATCATTCATTTTTTTAATATCCCCGCCCATAATCCGGCAGATATCGGTCATATTCATATCTATCAACTGCCGGAAATGGATATCCATAACGGTAAGAGTTGAAATGATCTTCAAATCAACCTCTTTCTTTAAAACATATTTTTCCTGATCCTTTTCCCGCTCATACCGCAGCTTTTTTATTTGCTCCTCAAGCTTTTCAACCTCCTTTTTCCCTTTAATGGATTGAATATCGCTAAGATCCTCAATATTCCCTTCAATCCGTTTCAACCCGGTCGCATAAACCCTGACTTCGGACTCCAGCACGGAACCGTCAGGGCTTACCCGGATGGTTCCTTTTTCACAGTCCCGGTAAAACTTGGCCCTGGAGACCTGAAACCCGGCCTCCTTGAGGTGCAATAAAACCGCCCGCCTGTTAGGGAAAGACGGCAGGACAGATGTATCCTCCGGTTTATTTTTATTTTTGCTCACGTTTTTTATTATCCTCCTGAGAACTTCCCAAAAACCTTTGAATCCAGGCACCCCGCCCCCCTTTTCGAAAACACCGCCCATACACCCTCAAGCTCAAATCCCGTGCCAGGGAGAAGGTTTCCCCGGTTTCCATCGTTATTTTTCTGTTCACCGCAGTTTCACCACAATTTTCCGTCAAACGATTGACTCTTTCACCCGGTACCAGGCGGCAAAACAAAAAGTTTCCCATTTCTCTCTCATTTCCAAAAATCAATAGGCGAACCAACCGCGCTGACACGACCCCTATGAATGAAGCGCCTGGAAGGACCCGCGCGAAGATGATCAGGAAAGTTATCATAACCAGACACCTCTGTATTCCGGCAGGGTTAATGCGCCGATAAAGATCAAGTGGTCAAGATCCTTTCTGGCTTGGTCCATCAGGTGGGCGGCATGAAGCGCCAGATCCCAGCGGGCCGGATCCTGTTCCGAATCCTTCAGGCCCGGATTAAAATTCAGGAACGGCTTGCCCTCCCTGGTCTGTTGGAGGAAAAAGCCCTGGTCGTTATATTCTTTCAGGAAGGCGGACAGCATGACAACCGGTTCACTGTCCTGCCACCGCTCAAGGATCGGATGGTGTTCCGTTTGATCGTGGTGCTTATCCTGCCTGTTTAACGGGCGCAAAATTGAGCCGGTTTCCTTCGGATGGCGGTCCGGTTCTTCCTGTTCCTGGTGGTTGACGACAGGATCAGCCTCACAGCGCCCGTATTTTTCAGTCAGTTTTTCGAAAGCGTTTTGAGTCATTTTTAAACTCCTCAGTTAATGGTCAAGGCGGTCAATACTGGTCAAAGTGTCCGGTCAAGGCGGAAACCGTTGGTATTATTGGCTTGGTCAACATGGTCAATGTTTTTTTTTATAAAAACCAAATATAAAAACAAAAAGAAGAAAACATGCGCGCGCATGCGTAATGGGTCAAGCGTCACCTTGACCGCCTTGACCACCTTGACCGCTTTTTTATAACTGGTTGATTTCATATCAAATACCGACACGGCCATTTTCCCGTTCGCCTTGACCATACGTTGACCGAATCTTGACCGGATCAGGGCCTTAATCGGTCGGTGGCCGAAAAAGGGGCGCGGGGGTGCGAACATCATGCGAGATCTCCAATGACAATCCTGATTCCTTTTACAAATGGAATTCGATGAGGATTGTTTTTTCGTGGCCTGAATGTCCGCAGCGTTGCAAAGGCGGCATAAAGCTCCCGGAAAAAGTTTTCCCTGGAATACGCCCTGTAACCGTTTTCACGGCAATACTTTTCATAACCCTTGAACAGGTCCTTTTTACTTGCCTGCCCGGCTTCATCCAGCGTGCATGTGTCCTGGGCAAAACAAAGCACAGGATTATTCAGCCGCTTATAATCCATCATGAGGTTGGTTGTTTCCTCGCAGCTGGTGAACTGTCTGTTTTTTAACAACCGCTTCAGACCTGCAAGAGACCAGAGGAATATTTCCGACAGCTCGCTGAGCAGCTTTTCTTCCAGGAACGGATCCGTGTCAGGATCTCCCTCCATGAACTGCCTTTTAAATTGAATGGGGAGCAGCCTGCGGTATAAGCCGTCGGACGTATCTTTTACCCTGGGCATCTTATTGCCCGAAAATATCAACTTGCAATAAGGTTCAAACTCAAATGTATTTTTATGTTTAAATGCAGCATGAATACGGTCGCCTGAAGACACGGCCTTGAAATATGTGGATTCGATTATCTTACCACCGACCTCACCGCAGACATTCACCGCCTTTTGATACAGTGTGGACCGCAAAAACTGGTCCTCCATTTCGTTAAAATTGACGGCTGCGCAGTTTTTCGCTCCTATCATCTCGATTAACACCTTGATAAACTTTGATTTACCGTCCGACCCATCCCCCAGGAGAAGCAGGCACTTTGCAAAAGGTGTCTTTTTAAGGAAACAATATCCAAAAAACTCCTGCACCTGGTCAATCACCGCCGGTGTCTGGACCGTCTCCTTAAGAAACTGGATCCACCTTTCGCACCTGTCATTTGATTCCGGGTTAAAAGATACATTAAGCTGATACGATGCGTAATACTTAGGATCATGGGGTTTTAAAACCAATGTTTCAATATTGAGCATGCCGTTCTTGATACACACCCATTCAAGCTTGTCATTCAATGAACGGCCATGGGGAATGGTGGACAATGATTTTACCTGAAACACCGCATCCTGCACCCATGCCTGCTTGGATTCCTTGCCAAGCATCCTGAGCGCGACCGCTCTTAAATGGTCTTCATGGAATTCTTCCCAGTATTCATTGTTCCACTTGTGCAGCAAACCGGTGTCCGGGCAATACAACAGCGTGAATTTTTCACGTATCTTTTCAGCCAGCAGCCGCGGCTTAAATGACAGCCGGTCGTTAACGCCGCGCTCAAAAAATTCCAGGGCCTGGGGATCGATTTCATCTTCCGGCGGCTCAAACCGCTTGGCATCATCCATCAGCCGTTGCAGATCCGCTGCCGTCTTCTTGTGCTTCTGGAAAAAATCGGTCAGATCCTGGCCATGATCTTCCGGCCACAGACCATCCTCACGCTTTCCCATAATGTCCGGCCACTCCAGAAGCTTTACCGTCTTTGCAACCTTATAGATTTCAAAGCCCGCATATTCCTTTGCATACATCTGGCCCGGCTGATCCGCGTCAAAGGCAATGACAACATCCCGGTCCTCAAACTTTTTTAAATGATCTTTGGTCCATTTTTTAGGCTTGGTTGTTTGTGTGATGGCGTTAAACCCGTTGCTGATCGCACAAACAGTATCAGATTCCCCCTCACACAACAGAACGGTGCCGTTTTCCCGGGGGGACGGGGGAAACAGCCGGGAACTGCCATAAGCCTTCCCCCAGGAAATGATTTTGTTTTTCTTGGCTCCGGGTTTGTACAGCCGGATATTCCTGACATGGCCGTCATCATCAAAAACCGGAATGGCAATCCTTTCCGGTTTTCTGAGCTTCTTTATTTCCCCGGTATCTTTCGCCTGATAATGGGTTTGCTGCCGGATGCCGAGCCAGTCCATTGCAGCAGGATTCCACCCCCTTGTTTTCTGAAGCTTTTCAACCCAGCTTTCCGGCAATTCTCCGAGCAGGTGATATGCATCATCCAGGGGAGGGGTTTCTTTTGATTTTTCTTTCTTCTTTACATCAGAAGAATAAAAGCTGTCTGTAATATTATATTCCCGGCAAAAAGCCTTAAACCCTTCTTTGCCGGCACCATGTCCTTTTACCTTACTCCAAAGCGTGATGATATCCCCGCCAAACCCGCAGGAAAAACAATGACACACATCTTTTACAGGATTGTACGAAAAGGAAGGGATCTTGTCATCATGGACGGGGCAAAGACCGATCAGCTCACCGCCCTTTCTGGATTTTACGGTAAAAAGGCTTTCTGCAATATTCTCAAGTTCAGCTGTCGATAAGTGTTCTGCTGCTTTGCCCATTTCAAATTCCTTACTATCTTAGCTGACGAACCTTATTCTGATCATATTTGGGAAGTAAAACGCCCAGGTAACAGCCGCCGTTTTTTCCTGTTTTCACTTTCAAGCCGCATGAACAGGACTGATCACCATTACCGCCTCGGTCACACTCTGAGCAAGCCACCATGGGACGGCCACGATTGTCTTTGTAGGAATGTTTTGGACTCATAAGATATCTCCTGTTTTGATCATATGATTGATGCCGGTTGATACAGCATCATTGATTATTGATTGAAAGCCGGATTCGCACAGGCCAGCTCCGGCAGGCATTTTTATAAGGAAAGTCATACAGTGGAAAAAGGCCCGTTATTAGCGCCACGGAGCCGGGCGCAAAAAAAGACATCAGACATAAAACACACGCCCCGGGAACACGCTTGGATTCAAAAGGCCCTGGTGAAAGCTCAACATGGCATCTTCTACATCTTGGCGGAATTTCATGTCCGTGGCCTCCCTTATCCCGTCCGGGTGGCAGTGCTGATTGTTGGCAATTTTATTGAAATAGATTTCGTGATAATACGGCATATGACGCTCGGCATAGGCCAGCATGCCCTGTGCCAGATCATGGAACCCGGCCACCCAGGTATAGGCTATGACATCAATGATGGTTCTATCCGTGATAACGATATCAAACCGCTCCAGGGCGGTCAGTTCCTGTTTGATCTGATTGCCGAACAACCATTGCTGCGCCACTTCGGTTGTTTCCTTATTAATAGGATATGGGCAGAAGGCCTCCTGGTCGCACAGAACATGAACCGATTTTTTCGGCTGCAGGTATTTCAAATCTACGGCCATGCGGTAAGCTGCCGTGGATTTGCCGGTGCCGTGTGTGCCTGAAAATGAAATGATCCTGGACATTCAATAATACTCCTTTTTTCCGGTTAAAGGGTTCATGATGGAACGCTTGCCTTTTTCAGGCTTTTTGGTTTTCTGTACGGGAAGCGTGGCCTTAAGCTCCGCAATCCTGCGTTTTGTTTCCTTGACTAACTCTTCCATTGAATCAATGGCCTTTATTATTGCCAGATGCTCCGGTTTCAGTTTTGTCAGGGACATGATTACCTTCCCGTACCTGTCGCGGATTTACCGTCAGGGACGAATTCAGTTAAAACCGCCTTGTATTTTGCTTTCAGATCAGCCAGGGCGCTCATGGCCTCATCACACTCCTTGATGCCGGTCAAAGCCTCAGACCGACTGACCTTGTTGTCTTCAAGGGCCTGAAGCGTGGCCCGGAAAGCTTCGCCCGATTCCTTGTCGGCATTGGACAAGAGTTTTAAAAAGCCCTTGTTTTTATCCTGATTTTTCGGAATGGTGAAAATGCCCCGGTCCATGGAATTCAGCATCATGGAAACGGGTTTGAAATTGCCCGTGATACAGCAGATCTTAAAAATGGTTTTGAACCCCAGTTTGTATCTTGGCTGGCCGTCAGGGTTTTCCGGGTCCGGGGGATTGACCTCCAGGTTGTAATTGGGATCAAGCTGCTTATATAAAGAATTGACCGAAATCCCCAGGTAGTCGGCTAATTCCTTGGAACCGTAATCATGGGCGATTTTCTGCAACTCAAGTAACGCCCCTCTCCAGTCAACATGCACCATAACAATCAATCCCCAATTCCGTTATTGACAATTTGATCCTGTTTTGCTTGATAAGAATTGATACCGTAAAACAATAAAATAAAAGGAACATCATTATGGGAAAAAGAAAACCCGAACTCACCCTTGAACAGCATGATCAGCTTGGCCTTAAACTCCAAAAAGTCAGGGATCAGCTGGTGCACATTGACGCTGAAATAACAAATAACTTTACTAAAAAAAGCAAGATGCCTGAACTTTCCACGAAGGCATTCAAGGCCGTTGAAAAGCTCAGGTCCGAGTTTGATGAAATTATGTGTACAAAATATAAACATGATAAGACAATTAATCCTGAGCAATTAGCTTATGGAAGGGGCAACGAGGACGTTTCCTGAGATTTTCAGCAGGAACCCCCATTTCTTTTAATTCGGCAATGGCCTCTTCTGCGGGATCAAACTCATCTTCGCATAAAAGGCCATTTGCACTTTTATACTCTTCCATGTAGCGCTTGAAATGATCATCTTTCTGAGCATACGATTGAATATTTTCTTCAAGCCTGATTTTTACCCTTTTCAAGGTTATGTCCATAATCGCCTGGGGTGTTTCCATATTGGTAAAAAGAAACTCTTTTCTTTCCGTATGGTATAAGGCATATAGACCGTTTGGCTGTTTTAGTATTCGATAATTAATAAAATCTTCCATTGGAAACCCTCCTTAAAGTTATGGTTCATAACAAACACCCGCCGTGCCTGTTATTTTTATTTGAAAACAATGTGGCTATTCTGCAATCAATTAAGTTCATGCAACCAACATTTTTGGACTTTCTGTTTGCTTTTTACCCGTTTTCGGATTATCTTCTGACTTAGAATGTGTGTCTGACAAACATAATTCAGGAAACCGGAGCTGTATGATTTTTAAAACAACATCACCGGGCGGAGTTGTTTTGCCGGATTCATAAAAGGAAATATTGTAACGTTTTTTATTAATTAATGGGGAAAGCTGATCTTGAGTTAAGCCAAGTGCTTTTCTTGAAACTTTAATAAAGGTTGCTGTATCCATAATTGGCTCCCAATAAAGTGTGTATTACAAGCATTGTGTGCTTAAAATACACACATATATTTGGCCATGTCAATATTTTTTTGCTTAAATTTTAAGCTTTTTTTAATGAAGTTATGAAAACATCTGAAATAATAAAGAATTTAAGAAAAAAAACGAGCTTAAAACATAAGCATATAGCGGACGTTTTAGGTATGAGCCGCTCAAATTATGGAAATAAAGAAAACGGCAAAATTTCTTTCACAGCCGATGAACTTTTTTTAGTCCTTGAATTCCTAAGAAAACATGTAACAGAAGAAGAATATTTAAATTCTATCACCGACTTAATAGGATCACAAAGCCAGGCCGTAAAAACCGAAATAAAAAAGTCCACTGACCAGCAAAAACAAAAAACACCAGTCCCGATGGACTCCGCCATCCAGATCCTCCAGGAGGCCCTGGAAGAAACCGGCGTCAAAATCAATGAAAAACAAAAGCAGGCTGTCCTTAAAATTCTTCGGGAAGAACTGGCAAAATCAGAGAATAAAACAAAAGATGATATAAAAAAATATCTTCAGATTTTTGGGAAATAGAGGTCAGCTTCAATCCACGCCTGATACCGTATTTAACCGATATCCTTATCAATGACATGCGGGAGTTTTATTTGCATTTGTAAATTGTATTATAGATTCAATTTTTCATAAAAAAAATGCAAAAATAGGGGTTTTCCCTGATTGACTTTTACTTATTTGGATTGTATGTCATAAACACATTGTTCGCAAAAAATCATTAATTACCGATCAATTCATCGGATGAAATTGAGAATTTTTAACAAGAAAAATAATAATAACAGGTGATATATGATTCCACAAGGCGTCAAATATGTAGGCTTCCCATGGTTTGAAAAAAAGAATTTCAAGAAACTGATGAAACTATTCGTTGACAACCATCTTTTGCATGATTCCTATGGTGAATGGCTCGAAAATGCTGAGCATGCCTACAACTCTCTTAAAGAAAAAGGCATCACCGTCGACAAAGTCAACATCGACCCGAAAACCTTCCCTTCGTGGTGTAAAAGTAGAGGCTTGGATATCGATGCCAAGGCAAGGATGGAGTTCGCCAACGAGTTTGTTGCCAGGAAGCATCTCGGAAAATAAAGCAACTATCTTCCTTTTGCCATTATCAATTGATATTACGGCTTTATTTTTACTATGCTGTTTGTTTTTGAGATTCATCTTTTATTACTCCAATTAATTTATCGTAAAAGATAATGCACATTAACAATATGTACTCTTTTATACAATAAAAATAAATAAACTCAGGACAAAGCTATTCGATATATTCAAGAATACGGCTGAACCCTGAAAAGGGGCCGGTTAAATTGTATGTCATAAATACATTTTTTATTGACACAATTGATACTCTATTTTATAACGGCTGGGATTTTATACGATTGCATTTTATGCTATTGTTGTTATTATTAACGAAAAAGGAATCAAAAAGAAGGAGGTTGTTATGGCGATACCAATTGCACCGACCCCCGTCTTAAAAGGCAAAGAAGCCGTTGAATTCCAGAAACGTCTTGATGCCGATTTAAAACGGCCGGTTTCATTGGTCGACACACCCAAACTTGAAAAAGCGCGTAAATTAATCAAACAGTATGCCGCACAATACAAGAAATAGGATCAATGAAGACGGGTGGCTCTTAACAAAATTAGTCGACTTTAACTTATCTAAAAACTTCGACTGTGGGGATTGCGATTTGAATGAATATTTCAAAGAAGACGCAGTTGCCCACAGAGAGGAACTTTTAACAGAAACATATCAACTGACAGATACCTCATCGGAGTTACCCTTCCCCATCGGCTTGGTAAGTTTATGTAATGATGCTGTCAGGAAAGAGAAAATCAAAGGGCAGGACTTTTACAAAGACCTTGCAGACAAAAAGCGATACCCGGCCTATCCTGCTGTTAAAATAGCAAGGCTTGGGATTCATATTGATTTTCAAAACGTAAATATGGGTCGGCACATGATTAATTTAATAAAAAGAATGTTTCTGGATGATAATAGAACCGGCTGTCGACTGCTAACTGTGGATGCGTATAACAATGAAAATGAAAAGGTTGTTAATTTTTATAAAAAAAACGACTTTCAATTTTTTAATAATAAAGACGCAACCAGGCAAACCAGAGCAATGTTTTTTGATTTAAAACGACTGTCCTTACATTTAAAATAATTATCCTATCTTGATTCATTAGTTTTTGATGGGGAAGTTATTTCGTCCTCATTCCTAATCAATCTCGACTCTGTTTCGTCCGTTTTGTTTTGCAGCATACAAAGCCTTATCCGCATATTTGATAAGTGAATCTATTGAGATATTTTCATCATTCCATCTTCCTGCGACACCTATACTAACGGTTATTCCAGTTATATTCCCGTCTAAATTCAGAATCATTTTTTCAATGGCCTGCCTCAACCTTTCAGAAATAGTTGCGGC
This sequence comes from Desulfobacula phenolica, assembly GCF_900105645.1. Taxonomy (NCBI): domain Bacteria; kingdom Pseudomonadati; phylum Thermodesulfobacteriota; class Desulfobacteria; order Desulfobacterales; family Desulfobacteraceae; genus Desulfobacula; species Desulfobacula phenolica. The sequence goes on from NZ_FNLL01000007.1 coordinate 252,080, forward strand.
AACCTTACGATTCGACTCTGGCATTATCAATATGAATTCTTCACCTCCGAATCTTCCGAGATGGTCGACATCTCGTATATTAGCTGCAATTGTTGCAGCGAATTCTTTTAATACTTGATCTCCACACTGATGCCCCCAAGTATCATTTACATTTTTGAAATGATCAATATCAAACATCAACACTGAAAGCGGGGTATTCATTCTGATCGAACGCCTCATTTCAATCTCTGCCTGAATTTCAAACTGACGTCTGTTAAAAACTCCAGTCAAAGAATCAATCGCAGCCAATTTTTCAAGCCTTTGCATCAACATTCGCTGTTCGGTAATATCGTAAAATGTGATAATTGTACAAACATGGCTTTTGTTTATGATTTTTATCTGTTTTAAGGATAATTTTAAAAAGACCTTGCTGGTATCAGTTTCTAAAATAATTTCCAGACCTGCAATAGAAAAATTATTAATACCGTCTATTATTTCTGGGTGAAAAACAAAAAGCTGCTCCAGACTCTTTCCAATGGCTTTATCGTTGATTGACTTAAATAACGTAGAGCAACGTTTATTAAAATCAATCAGTTGTAAATCAGGATTAACAACAAGTATGGCATCATTCATTTCATCAAATACAACATCCCTTGCAACTGGAACAATATTGAAAAGCGAAAACCAATAGATGGCGGACGCATAGAGAATCGCACTGATTGTAAACATGTAAGGGTTAATATCAAAATATTTCGGAGCAATTCCGCCCAAATAAATCAGTAAAGTAAACCATTGAAGAATCAATGCGACCATAATCAACAGCGTCTGCATTCGGTACACAAATGCTGTTTTAAAAAAATACTTAATAAACAAAACTGTACAATAACTTAGTGCATAGAGAAGATATATAACATTTATGAAATAAAAAATACCTGCCTCGAAACTCAACATCGGCCCAAAATGAGAGTTAAAGACAGCAGGATTTTTATAAAAAAGTTGGTGATACTGATTTGTCCACCTAGCAACAAATGAGATAAATGGGACTATAAAAAATAATAAACTCCTAATACAGGTTACTTTTTCCCCATAACCTGTATAGCATAAGGTGAAGATTATTAATAATCCGGGTATAAATGGTATTCCGATATATTGAAATTTAGACCAGAAAAGCATGGATTCCAAATTTACGCTCATCCGCTCAAATGCATAACCAAGTGCATAAATAGCTGCTGCTGCTGTAAAAAGTGAAAAACTGAAATTCAGGGGAGTCAATTTAAATCTTAAACTATAGATACAAAGAGAAATACAGAAAAAAAAACTTACAAAAAGCATTATATCGGGCAATCCTATCTCCATGCTATAAATATCATTCTCATGAATTGTAACTTCTTATTTTTCATACGCTACTCATTCTTTATCAATCAAATTAACAGGTTAAATATATTTTTTATAAAATAGCTAACTATTTGAAATTATTAATATTCAAATCAAGCCAAAGCCGTATCTTAAATTTGAATGGCATTTGAAATAACAAAACTAACGTTTGGGTAACGGGCGGCAAGGGTTTCCAAAAAAATTAAATGAAAGCACATCATTCAAAAGTTTTTTTAACCTTTAAAAAGAAGGAGACCCTTGCTGTCCGGTTCACACGCTGGTTATCTTTAAAATTTTGTATAGCTAAAAGAGGCTGTCATTCAGTTTAAATTATAAAGTCTACTGACATTAAAACGTTCAAATTCAATTTGTCATGTTGTTAAGATTCAAAAATTAAAGAAAAACAAGAGTATCCTGTTAAAAAGACCATGGGTTTTTATTAACAAGGGTTTTTAAGCTTTCTCCGAATATTAACTTTTTGTACAAAGTTAATATTCAGATAGACATGGATCACTGTCTTTTGATCTTCTCAACCACATCCTTTGGAATATCCCTGGCCCTGATATTATCAGGGTTGGAAAGGTCCATGCATATCCGCTTTTCAAAACCTTCCACCGTTAGTGTGTCATCCGATGCAAGTGTGATCCTGTGATTCAGGTGAACGGTCTTGTCTGTCAGTTCTTCAATGCCGGTGGTGATCCGGATGGTCTCATGATAACGGCCCGGTTTGAAATAGCGACATCCGGTCTCCACCAGTCCGAACCCAATCTGCCTTTTTCCCATCAAATCGTTCAAATTTACGCCCAGAGACTCAAAAAAAAGGTGGCCGCAAGCGTCGATCCATTCATAATAACGGGGGTAAAACACGATTCCCACAGAATCCAGGTCACCCCACATGATTTTCCGTTCCACAATATTTTGATATGTCATTTGAGTTCTCCATTATTGTGCTAAATCAGAGTTATAATAATGATCTGCCTGATCCCGGTCCTTCGAGGACAGAAAAAACTAAAATTTTCTTATAAAGTGGCCCCCATGTCAAGACCTTTCTTGTTGTTTCCTTTTAACAATGAATCTCGTTAAATTTTTGACACAATAAAATGGAGCTGTTTTAACAGTTTACCTCCTTCCAGTATCTTCTTACATCATAAAAGCCATAACCCCTTTAAATATCCGAATATTAACTTTTTACCAAAAGTTAATATTCAAATTCTCTGAAATGAGAAATTATAAATATACATTTCCAAAGTCAATATTAATTATTATCCTATCTATGAGCATACTAATGATCCAATTTTTTATATACTAAAGTGGATCAATTCCAAAACTGCGGTTGCTGAACGTTTGGGTAACGGGCAGCAAGGGTTTCCAATAAAGTTAATTGAAAGCACATCATTTAAAAGTTTTTCAACCTTTAAAAAGAAGGAGACCCTTGCTGTC
>NZ_FNLL01000029.1:0-8578 GCF_900105645.1 Desulfobacula phenolica
AACTCAATGATTTTTTACTTCTTTTCACTTGAAGCCCCTTGGCCAGCCATAATGAGCCTTTCGATGACAGTTCGGACAGAGAGCTACCGCATTGGCAACAGTGTCTTCACCGCCTTCCGAAAGCGGTTTTTTATGATGGACTTCAAGATACGGAGAGTTATTCGCACGGCGTACAAATGGAGCCGGATTTTTGCAGTACTCACAGTATCCATTTGCAAGAAATAGAACCTCAGCCACGACATCAGGATTCCGGGCAAAGGAAACCGATATAACCTCGATTTTATTCGGGATAGCCCGAGCATTTTCTATCCGTTTGCGCCTCAGTTCGGGTTTGTCGAGTAATGCGGAACGGACTGCATCTTGAAACTGTTCTTCTTCTTTGACTTGGACTGATTTTCCCACCCAAAAATCACTCAAACGCTTCTTATTTCGCCGCTCTTGTAGAGAATCTCGGTCGCTTGCAATCGGTGAAACAAGGATCTTTTCAGACGCTGTTGAAAAAGAATCCCACAAAATCGTATTGGAAAGCAAGTTCGGAAGATTTGTTAATGATATAGAGTGTGCCCAAACAAGCGGATACTTTGATTTTTGAGTTGATTTTACAGGTCGATATTCAATTCCCTTGATTGGCGGAGGCTGCTGATCGACCAACAACCAAAGTCCCTGATCTTCTCCTGACCGTTGGATTGCAGCAAGGTAAATCCCACCCACAACGAGACTTGCCCTTGATGGATGAATACCAAACCACGCCCGTTGCGGACAACGGGTATGCTCAAAGGCAACTCCGAAGAAAACGATGATGCTATCAGCCAATTCCGGAGAAATATCACGACGTGCCTTCAGCCATAGCTGCAAATTGATTTTCCAATCAAAACGGTTCATAAATTCCTCGATTTTATAGATTGAGAATATTTTGGCCGAACGCTTGGGTAACGGGCAGCAAGGGTTTCCAACAAAGTTCATTGGAAGCACATCATTCAAAAGTTTTTTCAACCTTTAAAAAAAGGAGACCCTTGCTGTCCGGTTCACCCGCCTGTTGGGCTATTACTGAAGGGGACGAATCAATATTTCCCATAAATGTTCAGCGCCTCCTTGCTGGCTAAGATCTTTATCCCGATCTTGTCCTCCGAACGACTGCATACCCATTGGTTTCAATTTCAAGCTATACCCATCATCAGTTACCGAAATAATTTCATTCATTGAATTCCCGCGGCCATTATCGCCACTGGAATAACAAATTCCCTGGTTTCCCATCATACCGCTGCCATACCATATTGAACAGGAGGTGACCTTCCGACCATTTGAGTACACAGAGGCTGTAAAATTTGTTTCATCAATTCTCTTGAACCTCGTTTGAATCTGAGCATTTCTTTTCTCAAGTTCCTTCAATGAGCCAGCGAAGAAACGTGCAATATACTCATAGCTATTCTCTAAAAATTCGTCTCGTTCATGATCATTAAATTCTTTTTTTATTGCTAAATTGCTGGAACGTGGATTCGAGCTATACTTTGGGATTAACGATGCTGGATCATTATATGCAGCTGTAGAAGGTGCCTCTGGAATTTGCTCAAGTGCCTTCCGAATATCTTTTGTTACTATAGTGAATGCCTCATGCATATTCGCATACATGGAGACCGGCTTACCATCTGTTGGGGTAGCAAGTAAGGAACCAAATGGAGCACTGTGCCAATCACACGGATGCAAAATAACTGGAATCACAACAGCGGAGCGTTCTTTATGACGTTCTAAAGCTCGCTCCATTTCTTTCTCATAACAATAATTCGATGCGAGAAAATGAGCACTGACAAGCAGCAGTATTACTTGTGCTGATTCCAACTCTTCTGAAATTGACAAATCAATTTCGCTTCCGGCCGAAATCCTCCTATCGTACCACGTAGTAATTTTCCCCTGCCGTTTCAATAACGCAAGATGTGTTTCAAGTTCATTTCTGAGTTGTTCATCTTTGTGTGAATATGAAAAAAATAAACTTGCCATTTGTATCCTTTCCAATTTGTTGATTATGAGCCCAACGTTTGGGTAACGGGCAGCAAGGGTTTCCAATAAAGTTAATTGAAAACACATCATTCAAAAATTTTTTCAACCTTTAAAAAGAATGAGACCCTTGCTGTCCGGTTCACCCGCTGGTTAGCACAAGTTTGCAACTATCCTTTTTTATTGTTTTCTGGTAAATGAAGAATTGGTTCTCCTTCTAATTTCATAAATTCCATTTCTTTCATAGCAGACTGGATAATCTCAATATTTTTTTGATCCTCTTGTTGAGGTTCTTCCTCATTGTTCTCTGAAAAAGGCTCAACTCTAATCTCAATATTAAAACCTCGATCTATCCTATTTGCTAGCATTTTTAGTGCTGGGCCTAAAGCATTTGATAGTTCATTTTTTCTTCCGTTATCTTGAACCGGATAATCTTTTAGCAAATCAGCTTTGATTTTTTCTATTGTTTTCCCCATGAGTTCTTCTGCATGATCTTCAATCCCCTTAAGCCTTTTTTTTGCAATTTTCTTTTCTGCCAATTTAGAGTGTAATAATCGTACTTCAAGAATTTCTTTATAGGTAGAAATAATAGGTTCTATAGCCACGGCAAGAGTCGATAAAACACCAATACTGGCGCTGAGAAGAATAAAGGGGTCGGTTGTTGACAACGACTTTAATTCAAAATGTTCAATTTCCCCTTTTGAAACTTCTGAGAATGTTCTCAAAATGCTATTAATTTCCTTAAATTCATTTGATAAGCCCTCAAATGTATTTTCGATATAGGATCTTGGCAATAATATACCAAGCTCTCCCTCTCCTGGTTCTAATATCTCTGGTTCAATTTTAATATGTTTGAGACCATTTATAATTTGCTCAAGAGCGGTTTGCATTTGTGTTACTTCGGTACGCAAACTTTGAATTTCGCTAAGAGCAACTTGAGGGGTAATTTGGTTATTGAGAAAGATAGTATCGATTTTTTTAGATAGTTGGTTCCCCACATATTCATGTATCCCCAATTCTTTAATCGCTTGATTCCATGCCGGGCTATATTCATTGCTTTCTGCGAATGACAAATTATCTTTTAGTTTTTCTCTTGCATCAGCAAGTTGTTGTTGGTGAGGTGGGTGTTGTGGTTGGTTAATCATATTCTGAAGATTTGTAGAACTCTGGCTTAAAAGTTGTACCACTTGATTGGAATCAGTTTCTTCTTTGATTGATAGTGCGATCGAGTATATTCGTTCGACATTCATTATTTAGTTTCCTTATTTAAAAGGTTGTGGTGCTAACAGCGTCAATAAGTGGAAATTTTCCATAATATTGATAGTAATAGCTATTAAAATTTTCCACTTATCACGATACTGAGCTATGACAAATGGAAAACCATGCCCTTTTAAAATACTTAACTGCTCTTTTTCCACTTATCGTGCTATTATCAGCCACATCATGGAAAACAAATCAACAAGTTGTTGAACGGTTACGGATATCCTTTATAGTTGAATGATATCCGACCGAAACCATTAACCCCGACTCTTTACCACTCCTTAACCTACCTGTAAATAGGTAAAAACCCCTAGTTTTTCATTTATTACTCAATGCAAGGCAGACAATGGAAACAGAAGCCTGAATTAAAGTGACGGTTACGTTTCCTAAAGCTGATGCGATTGTTCGCCTGGCTCCGTAATGCATACCATGGGTCAAAGCCAGTAACATGCTTGGACCCGGTATGATTGAGGCAACAAATACGGTCATTGAAAACAGCAGTATGAAATTGATGGACATATTATTAACTCCCATTCATGGTGATAATTCTTTTGATCCATTTATACACAAGAAATCACATGGGCCACATATCCTTTTTCAGATGGAGGAAGTAACTTATATCATGTGCCCAATATTTTCTGTTTAAAGATAAAGAAAACAGCTCCCAAAATGCAAAGGCCGGCCCATAAGAAATCCAGTCGCATCTCTTCTTTCATGAACAGAACCGAAAAAGGGACAAAAATTGAAAGGGTTATTACCTCCTGAAGGATTTTAAGTTGACCCAGGCTCATTACCTGATATCCAACCCTGTTCGCCGGGACCTGCAATAAGTATTCGAAAAGAGCGATTCCCCAGCTGGCTAAAACAGCAATAATCCAAGACTTGGTTGAAAGATTTTTCAAATGCCCATACCATGCAAAAGTCATAAATATGTTGCTGCAGCACAGCAACCCTGCCGAAATAAAAAATGTTCGCATTCTGCTATTTCCCTTTACACAAGTAAATGATATCCGGCTATAAATATTAGCCGAATTTCTTTATCACTACTCAGACCGCCTGTAAATATGGAAAAAACACTATTTTTTATTTTTCTATTATACTTTCTCCTTAAAGCAACGCAACTTCAATCATATCAACAAACAAACCATAACAACTAAGGGTTTTCCCCAATTGACAATTACTCGTTTCAATTATATGCCATAAATGTTTTGCGAAATAAATCAGTAATGTTCATATTTAAGCAGAGGTCATATGGATCAACAGAAACTCAAAAACGTCCTAAAGCAGGCCTTGATAGAACAGCAAACGCCACCGGTCAAAAAACCAAAGAGAACACCGGTTTTTATCGTGATCATCATTTGTCTGGTTGTATTTGGCGTTCAGTACAGCACCACTCTTTTTTCATCTGATTCCGCCACCGGGCCATACGGGAAAATAATTTTACCTTCGACCGGATCCGTAACCGGAAAAGACGTCAATGTCACAGGCGAAACAAAAAACCTTGAATCGGGTCAATATATCTGGCTGGCAGTTGACAAACCGGATCTTGGCCTGTGCTGGCCCAAGGCCACCAGGATAAAAGCCAACACCAGATTTAAAACAACCATTTATGAAGGTGGCCCAAAAGAGCCTTATACTTTGTCTTTATATGCTGTCACCAAAACCGTAAATGACCAGTGGCAGGAATGGCTTGAAAAGGAAATGCACGGCGGGGTTCCAATGCCGCCGGATAAAAGACGGCTGGATTCAGTCAGACTTGTGCTGGGGGAGATGGTTACTGCGACAAAAAATTGGTAAGGTTTAATGGAAACGACATGATAAACATAGAAAGAACCATTAAAAAGACAGGTAACTACGGCTTGACAGGCTCCAGTTTTATTTTCAGGCGGCACCCGACCGCTTTAGCGTATCTGCGTAATGTCGCAATAGATGGGGAATGTTTTTTGCTGCCTCCCCCTGCTTCAATTCTAGCGACTGCAGGGGCTTTTGTGTTCATTGCCCTTGCCACATCTTCCTGGGTCATATTGGCTTTTGCCCTTGCTTTCAGCAGCTCATCAAGGAGCGTGAATTCTTCCTCAAGCGCCTCATATTCTGCCATGAATGCAGGATCTTCTTTCCATTTTTTTATCATGTTATCATGGGTGGTCATTTTTTACCTCCTTAAGCCTTTGTCTTGCGATATCAATCTCTTTTCGAGGCGTTTTATTGGATTTCTTAATAAATTCATGAAGAATCACTATTTCATATCCCACAATTGTACAGAAAAAAGCCCGGCCAATTCCTTCTTTCCCTTTGGCACGTATTTCAAACAATCCCTGTCCCATGGGCCGAGTAAACGGCATACCAAGGTTAGGTCCATATATTTTCATTTTTTCTGTTGTTCTTGCATAAAACGCCCTGATCCCAAGCGGCCATTGATCAATAGCGCCTCTTACTTTTTCATTGTAGTATGTAATTTTCCATTTCACACTTATAAGCTTAACAAATATGTTAAGTTTGATCAAGGCCTAATTAATAACCGAAAAGGAAACAATGAAAAATGAGCGTCCACAAAACAAAAACCGGCAATTATTTCTGCAAGTATCGGATCACGGACGAAACCGGCAAAAGAAAAGAAAAACGGGACTATTTCGGAAAGGGACTTGAAGGAGAGAAACTTGCCATTGAAAGGGATGAAGAACTCAAACAAACGGGTGCCATCTCGGAATACAAAACCGATCCCAAAAACCATGTGACCATAATTTTTTCAGATCTTGCCGAACAATACCTGGCATCCAAGGCAAACGATCTCCCTGAAACAAGCATCAAAAACATGCTGTATAAATTCAAGGGGAGAATTCTTCCCGAACTTGGCCACCTGGCATACAACCAGATCACCCACCACCGGCTGGACCTGTATGTAAAGAAACGGTTGAAAACACCTGTTGTAAAAAGAATGGGCAAAGATGGACAAAAGATTGTCCCGGTGAAGCACCCGGACGGTTCCATGAAAATGACCAGCAAAACAACCGTTCACCGGGAATTGTCGGATATTATCGCCATACTCAACTGGGCTGTTTCCCGTAAATACATCCCCCAGAATCATGCTGCCGGATACCGGAAGCCCAAAAGGGATGATCAAATCATAAGGCCCCCAAGTCCCGGAGAAGTTAAAAAAATTATAAAACATGGTGAAGCACACTTAAAAAGAGCCCTCCTGATAAATTATTATACCGGGTTGAGGCCGGGGAACGCAGAACTGTATAATTTGCAGTGGTATGACATTGACTGGGACAATCTCACTCTCCTGGTCAGGTCTGCAAAAAAGGGCGGGCCGGTTAAACGATCCGTGGCCATACACCCTGCCCTGTTGAAACAATTAAAAATCTGGAAAAAGGAAGATGAGAACAACACCCATCCATACATTATATATTGGAAAAACAAACCGGTGAAACGGATCAGCTCATCTTTCAATACCGCCAAAAGAAAAGCCGGGATCACAAGACGGCTTCGGCCCTATGATTTTCGGCATGCCGCCATCACCCAGATGATCATCAAAGGGGATCTCAAGGCGGCATCGGAAATTGCCGGTCATAGTAATATTGAAATGACGATCAAGCAGTATGAACACATCACCTCGGAAATTAAAAGAAAGACGGTTTCGGTTATTGAAGAGATTGATATTTGAGGATACAATACTCTTGTGGAAACGATCCTGATCTGGTAAGTTTTTTATACAAAAACAAAGCTTATCACCACCTTGTCACCAATATTGGTGACAAGACTTTAAAGCCCAAAACCCTTTATTGACAAGCGATTCGAGTTGAAATATCCGTTCGGGACGCTGGGGCCGGAGGTTCGAATCCTCTCATCCCGACCAGCACCAATCAAGGGTTTTCAGAGTTTCCATTTCAAGACATCTTAATTTTATTCTGCACATTGTTTTTAATATAAACTATTTAATAAAAAATCAAAAATACAGATTAAAATATTTGGGCATCCAATTCGGTTAGTTACAAATCGAATTATTATATAACTGCCACGGGCAGACTTGGTCTTTCATTCTTTTTTGCCCACAACAAAGATTTAAAGTCTCTGTATGAATTTTTTAAGACTTTACTATAAAAACTTTATTAAACTAATATGCATCAAACAAAAAGAAAAAAACTCCAAATCAAGTCATATAAAAAAAACATATCAACCGAATACTAATCATGATCTATTTGATAAAATAGCCGGCAACCCGCCATGTGCCATCCTTATCAATCATGACGGTCACGGATTCAACACCATTTTCCTTATTGGCAAATTTAGAGACATAACGCAAAATCAGGTATTGACCGTCGGGCATTCCCGGCAACGATGTGGTGAACTGATCATGGAACAGATCCCTTGAAATCAACTTTCCCAAAGGGTCTCTGACCTTTGTAACGATTTTTTCCCACTTATGGGCGGAAACAGAGGATTTAAAAATCCGGGCCGCAGTTTCCCAGCTTTCAAAATAATTCTTGTTATCGACAAGAGCCATCCAATTTTGGGCTGAAATAATTCCATCTTCATTTCCAGCATCATCCCCATTGGTTCCCTGGGCAAATCCAACTTTGAAAAAGACCAGACTGATCAAGATGCTCAAGACGATTAAATTTCTTTTCTTCATCTTTTATCTCTCCTCGTATAAAGGTTTCGTATAAAGGTTTTTAAATCAGGCTTGAAAAAGGCGATAGCCTTTTTCAATACCTTTTTTATTCCAACCAGCGCAGCTGGTTGGGTGCCGCAATCGCAGCGATTGCGGCGTTACGTGACATTTGCCTTTCAATGCTATTTTGGCCATAATAGCTGGAAGGCTGCCGGGGTTCGGCTTTTTCTCCTTGAGGTAATGTCCTCTTAAGAAGACCGCCGATGCCGGTTTATTACACTTACCGCTTGATGCGCGAATCTGCACTGATTTAGCAGCGAGGCTGTGTTCCATCGGCGTCACCCCCATTTGAACAGTTTTATTAAACTGCAAAGGAGTAAAAAAAAGATGTGGACACTTGGAATTGATATTGCAAAACGAAAACATGTTGCGGCGCTTTTGGATGACAATGGTAAAAAAGTCTTTAAAAATTTCTCAATACCCTGGAAGGAGTGAACCGGCTCTTGGATCGGATCAACCAAGTTGGCTTTTCCATAGAAAATCTGCTTATTGGCATGGAAGCCACCGGTCATTACTGGATGATACTTTACCATTTTCTTTCCAATGCCGGATTCCAGGTCCGTTTGATCAATCCTTTGATGACTTCGGCAAGGCGTAATGCAGGTATCAGAGGAACTAAAACGGATTCTGTAGATGCCGAACTTATTGCCA
>NZ_FNLL01000044.1:0-1949 GCF_900105645.1 Desulfobacula phenolica
GTATATTACTATAAGAAGGCAAAGTTACAATGTGTTGATTTTTAAAAGAGGGGAGCTTGCTGTCTCCGCGTAGCGGCTTCGTCCAACCAGCGGGTCAACCGGACAGCAAGGGGCGGCTTTTATTAAATATTGAAACAACATTGAAACGGTGGTGCTTTTAATTAATTTTACTGGAAACCCTTGCTGCCCGTTACCCTAACCGTTCGGTATAGAAATGGATAAAGATCATATTGAAACATTTAGAATTTATGCCGCATATGGTCGAGCGGTATTGTTTGCCCATTCCTTAGAAAGAAACTTAGTTGTCCTTCTTTCGACGCGTTTGGCAGAAGCACATCATATGCAAAAAGATGTGTTTGAAGCAGAACAGAGCAAAATTAAGAAGATGACACTCGGTCGATTAATCAAGCAAGCGTGTAATGAATTTAAATTTTCTCCATATTGGGCAGAAGAATTAGACAATGTTCTTTTTTTCAGAAATCGTTTGGTTCATGATATTAGTGAAATCATAACTGATCATATGTGGGAACATGGTGATAAAAACAAAATAATAAATGAGATTGATGAGATAGCATCATATTTCGAGGCGGCAGATAAATATGTTTTGGGCATAGTATTTGAATGGTTCGACGAGAAAGGCGTCGAGAAAGCATCTTTATATGAAATCGCTAAAGGCCTAATTAGAAATTGATTGAATTCGTGGAATACCGAACCTGTCGTTTAACTCAAACGGCTGTTTCCGGGGCGGTTTGAAAAGATGTGCTGTCAAAATATTCATCAACCTTCCAGCACGCCTCTGCTATTTGGCCGCCGCTGGTTAACTTGTCGTTCGGCATCAGTCCTGAAAATATAGGATTACAGAAAAAAGAAATTTAAAATATGCAACAGCAAGACACACGTTTTTATAGCAAGAGAATTTTATTAACGCGTTTCGCCCAATGTTTATTCACTATCGGATTTGTTTTCTATGCCCAAGGAAAAGAATATCAAATTTATGGGTGGTTATTTCCTTTTTTAATGATCATCGCTTTATTTGGGATGAAGTTTGCTGCATCTCGAATCCCTTTTATTCAGCTTACTATTGCTGTTGGAACTGTTAGTGGTGTTTCAACGGTAACAAATATTTTATGTAATCAAGTGTCTTTTCTATTTTATTTTCTTGGTGATTTCCTAATTCCAATCATATGCGTACATGGGTTTGGAAGGTATTGGGTTTCTAAAGGTTATTTACCAGCAAGAAATAATTTTTGGTAAAATGCACTAAATTGTTGCCGAACCAGCGAGTGAACCGGACGGCAAGGGTCTCCTTCTTTTTAACGGTTGAAAAACTTTTAAACGATGTGCTTCCAATGAACTGTATTGGGAACCCTTGCCGCCCGTTACCCAAACGTTGTGTTTCTAAATGATGAAATTGAGAATTTGTAGAATAATTGGGCAAGAATAAAACATGGATCACGCAGAAAGAATATACAAAGAAATTATTTCTGAAGAGGCATCACATTGGTTTATCAATGATAAATATGGGAAAAAAATTTTGTTCAAGCTTTCTACACCGACTATCAAATCAATTATGTGTGGATGCAAACTTCAGCTATTCTTTGCAATAGATTATCACGAATCAGCCACTTATATGATAGTTGGAGTCAGAATTTTTGATGATCGAATTCACTATCTTGATGTGACTGGAATTCACAGATATCAAATCGAACATGATGCTCTTGAATCCATTCTTAAAGAAGATAATGTCTACGTAGAATTCTATAATGAATTAAATATATGTGCTGCAAATGCCAAAATGCAATTGCAAACAAAACAAAAACGAATAGTTCAAGACTTGATAAAAAATCAGCCGTTTTATAGTGGACCCCAATGTCAAGACAGTTTTTCATTCAATTTAAGCGTCATTTTCCATTTTGAAAATGTTCGTAATTCTGTGTCACGGTTCGGCG
>NZ_FNLL01000016.1:0-60324 GCF_900105645.1 Desulfobacula phenolica
AATGGCTGGAAAACACCTGCTCATTGTGAGCAGGAATGGTATAACTTAAAAAAAGTGGCTTAACTCGCTCTCCAGTTTTTTGGGGGAGGATCAAATTTACAGAAACACGCTTACACTATTTTAAAAAAAGTTTTATCCGTATAAGCTTGCCGCCCGGGATGCCATTGTTTTGTTTAGAGATTCTTAATTTTTTTTGCGGACAAACCTGGGCGAAAGACCGGGTTTGCCCGTGACAGTCATACTGAACCTAATTAAAAGGATTCAAAATCATCATCTCCGGCAAACCGTATCTCCTGGTCTGACCTGACTTCATTTGCACCGGACAAAAATTTATTGCCCTGACCTGAAGCCGCGTCATGTTTTTCTGAAATCGTTCGGGTTATTATCCCATACGATCTTCCGGAGTTTCTATTCTTGTCTCCGGTAACAAGGGAAACAAGATCTGCTACAAATTCTTTGAGCTGTTCTGCCTGGGCATTCAACTCTTCGGATGCGGAAGCAGACTCTTCGGCATTGGCTGCATTTTGTTGAATAACCTTATCCATCTCACCGATAGCACTATTAACCTGTTCAATTCCATCAGACTGCTCTTTGGAAGCATGTGATATCTCTGATATTAGAGCGGCTACCTTGCCTGAACTTTCAGTAACTTTACCAAACGCTTCATTGGCAGTTAAAACCAGCTTGGAACCATTATTGACCTTGTTAACGGTTCCTTCTATCAGCGAAGACGTATCATTTGCAGCATTTGCCGCCCTCATGGCCAGGTTTCTTACCTCATCTGCTACAACGGCAAATCCTGCGCCTGCTTCTCCTGCCCTGGCAGCCTCAACAGCAGCGTTAAGCGCCAGAAGATTGGTTTGAAAAGCAATCTCATCAATGGTTTTTATGATTTTAGAAGTTTTTTTACTGGCGGTTGAAATCTCTTTCATGGACTGGATGAGTTGATTCATTGATTCATTGGCAGCGCTGACAACCTGACTTGAATCTTTCATGATCATATCGGCCTGTCCTGCATTTTCAGCATTTTTCTTTGTCATTGAAGACATCTCCTCCATGGAGGACGAGGTCTCTTCTATGGAAGCTGCTTGCTCTGAAGAGCCTTCAGCCAGGGACTGACTGGTTGAAGACACTTGGCTGGAAGCTGAGGCAACTTGGTTGGCTCCTTCGCCCAGGCCCTGGATTACTATGTTCAGTGGCTTGGTAATGGTTCTTGTTATAATGAATGCAAATAAAAGACCCAGAAAAATCGCAATAATTGTTCCGGTTAGCATGATGCGGTTTGCAGTTGAAATCTGGTGTCCCATTTTTGCCTTTTGATCCACCCTTGCTAACGTACAGACTTCATTGACACCCCTTGCTGATTTGACCATGCTGTTATCGGCAGTTTCTTGTGCTTTCATAAGTTCTGTAAAATTATTAAACGCTTTATCATATTGCCGGATAGCAGCAATAACAGAAGTTATTTGTTCAATATTCCGGCTTTGTTTAAACCGTAATTTTAAATCATATGACAACGCCAGGATCTTTGCTATGTTTGTATCAACATTCTCCCGCCATTTGTTTTCTCCTTTGGTTATGATGAATTCTTTTTCGCTTTTACGACCGTCCATAAACCATTTGATAAGCCTGTTAGCATCATCCGCTTTTTTAAGCTTATCATTGATAACATCATAGCCGGCAAAATTTTTCATTGCTTGAGCCAGTTCTCGTTTTTGATCTTCCCTGATGGCTTCAGACTGTGCTAAAACTTTTCTTGCCATGGAGCGCATTTCTTCCATGGCCTTCTCTTTTTGATGATCCAGTTCCACATATTCCTTAAATGAATTGGAATAAGCAGTTGCTTTTTCAATCACCTGGTCCATCTGGTCTTTGTTGATGGCCTGATCAAACTTGTTTTTTGTTTTAGTAGCCTGTTCAACAAGCTTTTCCATATCTTCTTCAACTTTTTTTATATAAGAGTGATCCCCCCTGATAATATAATTTTTCTCCTGCTGGCGAGTGTCCAAAATTATTTTAACGATACGATTCACGTCATCGGCCTTGTCCACCCGGTCAATCACTCCTGACAGGCTTTTAAACCCGATAAAGGCAACGATACAAAGAAAAACAAGTACCAGGGCGAACCCACTGAAAATTTTCGTACCAAGTTTCATGTTTTTAAACATTTGCTCTTCTCCTTTTTATGATTTTAAATGCTTTTATAAAACTCAATTGTCCGGTTTTCAGTAAACTGAAAAAGGCTGGATAAACAGTTGTTTTAAAAAATCAGAATAAAAAAAAACGGAGCATTGAGTAAAATATAATTATTTACAAGTCTCCCTGAACGGATGAAATCGTGTTTGTTGGCAGCACCTGATCAATATTTTTGAATTGGCGGATCAATTTGTGAACAATACAAACTGGAGACGTGAAATAAGATTGATTTCATATGTATTATCAATATATTATTTGATTGTCCAGTGTTTAATTCGTTATTTTATAAAAATCAGATGAATGAATTTTTTGAAAGGAAATTAAGACCGTTTTTGAATCCAGGCTAAAGGCATAGGATCGCAAAACCCTATACATAATCAGGGGCCATAATCAAATGCCCCCGGGCGAATTGCATATCGGGAAAAGCAGGGGAAGCGCCAGTTGCGATAAATAATTTATAATAGTCAAAGCTGAACGTGTCTCCTTGCACTGTGATAACGGTTACCTTTTTTTGACTCACGGTCTATAGCTGTTGCGCGATGCACGGTCAAAAGATTTATTTTATTATTCTCAATAAACGGCCATGGCAGATTGATCTGCCACAACAAGAAAAATTAAAACTCTCATTATTACAAAATGTTAGACGGGGTTTTATATAAAAACATATAGGCTGTTTTGACGATAAATTTTTTCATGTCTCTTTTCGGGTTGGCGATATTATAGGGCATACCACAGGCAATATACGAAACATCATAGGTTTGTTCCAATACAACAACTTCAATATTGGGATCAGTTCTCTTTGACCGGCTTGCAGCAATTATCTGTGATGCATCACCACCGATAATAACAAGATTCATGATTTATCTTTTTACAGGGGGCGACAATATACATATCATGGTTTATCGCTGGTTAAAGCATTTAGCGCATTTGTCAGTAATCCTTTAAACCGGTCCAGCGTAATTGGATATGACTGCATGGGTATTCCCATCCAGTCACAATATTCAAGAAATTCTTCCGGGCTTTCCTCCATATACCGATCCAGGTATCCAATACCATCAAGAACAATGGCACCCCCGGTATGTCTTGGAAAATTTTCATTGGCAACCCCTTTGTCCCAGCCTTTAAACACCTGTCTGCGATATTTTATCCAGCCCGGTGTCATAAACCAGACCGGTTCACCACCGGCAAGTTCATTTGCCGCCTGCTCCATTTCATTGTCGTCGGCAAGCATTCCCATACAATGGGTTGCCTCAATCCTGACTACATTCATCCCTTGTTCCTCAATAATTGTTTTCATTAACCGGGTCGGGTTATCTGGATTAACATAACAGTACTTGCCGCCGTAGACCACAATCACCCCATTGGCAATGGTCTTGGCTTTTTCTATGAATTTTATAAGTTGTTTTTCAAGTTCCATAATATCCTGATGAAGACCCGGGGGTGTAAAAAAAATGTGTCGGGTATCAAGAAATCCTTCTTTTACAAGAAAATTAATTTCAGGACTCAAGGTTCCACAGGATACTATTGCAGTATTGCCAAATGATTTTTGTTCCATTTTACCTTCCTATTTTAAAATAATTATTTGCATGCCTGTTAAATTCATAACAACAATTATGCCATGAATTGAAAAAAAATCAAAATCAGCTTTTAAGAAGACAGCTTCTAAGCCGGATAAATTTTATTTTATCAATTCATGCTCTTTACTCCAGGCTTTGACTGGTTTTAAAAAATGGTACTTTTTTATAGTTTCTTAAAAGTAACGCTACCTGCTCTCTTTTTTTGATAAAAAGATAGGTGTTATAAGCGTTATACGATAATTTCATCTTATGATTCAAATTTCACCCACAAAGGGTTAAATTATGGCTTTTTAATGGTTTCAAAAAAATTCAAATCTGGTATGCTATTGACCCTGAGAGAAGGTAAAAAAGCGATAAAGGCCACTATTATGGCCGATATCAGGCCGGACCGAAAGGTAGAAAACGGCAAAAAAAATAATTAAAATTTTTATTTAATATTGGAGGTTCTTATGAAGGAAATAAATGATCTCAATTTAGCAGATGACGTAAAATATACAAAAGACCATGAATGGGCAAAATTATCAGGTGATACGGTAACCATAGGTATTAACGATTACGCCCAGGATCAGCTTGGGGAAATTGTGTTTGTTGAACTTCCTGAAATCGGTGACACTTTTTCCATAGGAGATGAATTTGGAAGCGTGGAATCGGTAAAAGCGGTTTCAGAAATTTACATTCCAATCTCAGGGGAGGTTGTAAAAATCAATGAAAGCCTTGAGGATTCACCTGAAATGGTGAATGAATCCTGTTATGATAACGGGTGGATTATCAAAATCAAACCCGATGATGTTTCACAACTGGATAACCTTATGGACAAAGCTGCATACCTTGAAATGCTGAAAGGATAAGATCCTATGCGCTATCTTCCCCATACCAAAGAAGATATTGAAAGTATGCTCAAGGTAACAGGCAATTCTTCGCTTGATGATCTGTTTGATTGCATACCGGATGATCTGAGGACAAAGGAGAAAATTGATATCCCGGAAAGCCTGTCAGAGTGGGAACTCAATACCCATATGGAAGCGCTTGCATCCGCCAATATCGCCTGTAAAAACTACAAATGTTTTATCGGTGCCGGCAGCTATGACCATTATATCCCGGCCATTGTCCCCTATTTGATTTCCCGGTCCGAATTCATGACCGCCTACACCCCCTACCAGCCTGAAATCAGCCAGGGAACATTGCAAGGCATTTATGAATTCCAGACCATGGTGACCCGGTTGCTGGGAATGGACATTGCCACGGCATCCCATTATGATTGCGGAACAGCTCTTGCGGAATCCGCCTTAATCGCCTTGAAAAAAAACAAAAAAACAAAAAAAATAGCCGTATCTTCCCTGGTTCATCCCAGTCACCGGCAGATTGTTCACACCTATCTTGCCCCTGCAGGCTATGAAATGGTTGAGATCCCCTATACAAAAGAGGGACTCACTGACATCGACGCTATTGAAGCCATGGGAGATCTTGCAGGCATTGCTGTTCAGTCTCCGAATTTTTTCGGCAACATAGAAGATTTAAGCGCCTTCAAAGCAATTGCAGACGCAAAAAAAGGGTTGTTCATTGTCTCTTTTACTGAGGCCATGGCCTATGGGCTTTTGAAAAGCCCCGGCAGCTTTGGTGCAGACCTGGTTGCAGGTGAAGGCCAGAGCCTTGGAATCCCCAAATCATTTGGCGGCCCAGGTCTGGGATTGCTTGCCGGAACCAAAAAGCAAATGAGAAATCTTCCCGGCCGGTTTGTAGGAAAAACAAAAGATGCAAACGGAAAGGACGGATTTGTTTTGACCCTTGCCACTCGGGAACAACATATCAGAAGAGAAAAAGCCTCTTCCAATATCTGTTCCAATAACGGGCTAAATGCCATGACTGCCGGGATTTACCTTGCCACGGTTGGAAAAATCGGCATCCGGGAAATTGCACAGCAAAATCATGACAAAGCCCAGTATATGAAAAACAGCCTGCTGAAATCAGGGTTTGAACCCGGATTTAACACTCCGTTTTTCAATGAATTTGTTTTAAAAGTACCAAAAGGATTTGAACAGAAAAGATCTGCCATGATTCAGGACAGCTGTATTTTTGCAGGGCTGAACCTTGAACCTTTCTATCCTGAACTCAAACAGCATTATCTGTTTTGTGCAACCGAAACAATTTCAAAAAACGACATTGATCAACTGGCAAAGGAGGTGCAATAATGAGTCAGCAACCTGGAACAAGCGGTCTTGTGTTTAATGAACCGCTGCTGTGGGATAAAAGCCGTGAAGGGCGGTGTGCCGTATCCCTGCCAAAACCGGATGTTGAACGTGCAGTTCTGGACAAAAGCCTCACAGCAGATGCACCTGAACTGCCCCAGCTGTCTGAGCTGGATGTGGTCCGGCATTACACCCGCCTTTCCCAGTGGAACTTTGGAGTGGATTCAGGCATGTACCCTTTGGGGTCATGCACCATGAAGTACAATCCCAAAACCAATGAAGTTCAGGCGGCCCGCCAGGGATTTGCCGGTGCCCACCCCTTTGCAGGAGAAGAATTTTCCCAGGGCGCGTTGGAGATGATGTATAATCTTGAGCAATATCTTGTCCGGATTACCGGATTTGATGCTGCAACCCTTCAACCGGCTGCCGGTGCCCACGGGGAATTTGCAGGCATACTCATGATCCATGCCTATCATGCAAAAAACGGAAAACAGCGTTCCAAAATAATCGTCCCGGACACGGCACATGGCACCAACCCTGCCAGTGCAAGCCTTTGCGGGTATAAATCCGTTAATATCAAATCCGGAAAAGACGGCATTCTTGAGCCGGAAGCGGTTGCAGCCGTCATGGATGAAGACACGGCCGGCATCATGGTGACCAACCCCAATACTTTGGGATTTTTTGAATCCAATATCAAGGAAATTGCAGAGATCGTACATTCCAAGGGCGGACTTGTGTATGGAGACGGTGCCAACATGAATGCCATTATGGGGATTGTAAAACCGGGGCAAATCGGTATAGATGTCCTTCATTTTAATCTTCACAAAACATTTTCAACTCCCCATGGCGGAGGCGGCCCGGGATCTGGACCAGTAGCGGTTGTCAAAGCCCTTGAACCATTTTTGCCCATACCAAGAGTGGTCAAAGAACTTGATTCCTACAGGTTTGAGACAAACTGCCCGGATACCATCGGCAGGCTTCATACCTTTTACGGACATGTCGGCGTCATGATCCGAGCCTATTCCTACATTCTTTCCATGGGAGGCAAAGGACTCAAAGATGCCAGCACACTTGCCGTTCTCAATGCCAATTATATCAAAGAAAGCCTGAAAGGCACGCTCAATCTGCCCTATGACAGCCCCTGCATGCACGAATGCGTATTTAATGACGAGCTGCAAAAAGAAAACCACATTACCACAATGGATATGGCAAAACGACTTCTGGATTACGGATTTCACCCCCCCACGGTTTATTTCCCACTTGTGGTTGAAGGCGCGTTTATGGTGGAACCCACGGAAACCGAATCAAAAGAGGATATTGACCAGTTTATTGACGCTGTCAAATCCATTGCCAAAGAAGCTGTGGAGGAGCCTGAACAATTGAAAACCGCTCCTCATCTGTCCAAGGTTACAAGGATGGATGAAGTGACGGCAGCAAGGAAACCATGCCTGAAAGGATAAACTCATCAAAGCGCTCTGCCGTATTTACAGATCTTGGTCTGATGGATTACAGCAGGGCACTTGATCTTCAGATACAAACCTTGCAATCAAAGGTTGATAACCATCTTATTAAAGACAGGATTTTTTTTGTGGAACATCCTTGTGTATTCACACTTGGAAAAAGGGGCGGAGAAGAAAATTTAACTGTTTCAAGAAAATTTTTAAATTTGAAAAACATTGATGTTGTTCAAACCGATCGCGGCGGGAACATAACCTATCATGGTCCCGGCCAGGCCGTCATGTATCCCGTTATTGACCTTGAGAAAAATAAAATCGGTATAAAGGATTTTGTCCACGGTCTTGAAGAGATCATGAAGCTCACTGCAATGGAGTTTAACATTGCTGCAGACAGAAATCCGAGAAATCATGGCATCTGGGTGGGAAATTCAAAAATCGGCAGCGTCGGGTTATCCGTCAAAAAAGGGATCTGCTTTCATGGACTTGCCATGAATATCAATACGGATCTTGAACCTTTTTCATGGATTAATCCTTGTGGGCTTACCAATGTATCCATGACATCCATTAAAAAAGAAATGGGCCTGCCCAATAAAAGGCTTGGTAAAAGCTCCAATAAAAACCCTGGTAAAAGTCTTGGTACAAGCCCTGGTGAAAATCATGATGATATTTCCATGGACCGGATAAAGAAAGCTTTTGTAAAATATTTTTCATTTGTATTTGATTATTCAATTACAATTGGGCAAGAGGACAGATTTGAAACCTGTTACCGCCATAATCCATTATCTTAAAAGGAGGAGCGATGCAGTCCCGAAAAAGACAAAAAAAACCTTCATGGCTTAAAAAAAGCCTTCCCAAAGGCTCAGATTATCAACGGGTCAAAAGCCTTCTGTCAAATGCGGGCTTGCATACGGTGTGCCAGGAAGCCAACTGTCCCAATATGTTCGAATGTTTTTCCAAAAACACTTCCACATTTATGATTTTAGGATCTGAATGTACTCGAAACTGCAGGTTCTGTAATGTTGTCTGCGGCATCCCCTTGCCGGTTGACCCGGATGAACCGGCAAGGGTTGCCAGGGCCGCCCGTGATTTAAACTTAACCTATGTCGTGGTGACATCCGTGACAAGAGATGATCTTGAAGATGGCGGTGCCGCCCATTTTGCAGATACTATCCACGCCTTAAAATCCACCCTTCCGGGCAACCCGAAAGTGGAAGTTTTAATCCCTGATTTTCAGGGAAATGTTGAAGCATTAAAAATTGTATTATCTGCAAAACCGGACGTGTTGAACCACAATATTGAAACGGTTACCTCACTGTATTATCGTGCAAGGCCAGAAGCCGATTATCAGCAGTCTCTTGATCTTTTACGCAATTCCAAAGCCATAAACAGTTCAATACCAGCAAAATCAGGTATAATGGTCGGTCTTGGAGAAACCATCAAAGAACTTGAGCAAACCATGAAGGATCTTTTTCATTATGGCTGTGATATCATCACCATAGGACAATATCTTCAGCCCACAAGAGAGCATCTGGATGTTCAAAAATATTATTCTCCCGAAGAATTCAAACTGCTTGAACAAAAAGCCAGGCAAATTGGGTTTAAAAAAGTAGCTGCCGGGCCTTTTGTTCGAAGCTCCTATAATGCACAGGATTTATTTGAAACCTGAACAGTTCCCATAAGTCATCACGAACACGGGCAGACCCTGGATTTTATACGGGTTAGCCCGCAACACAGGAAACACAATCCCAATAAACCCAAATCTATCCGTGAATCGGCATACCGGCAGCCTTTAAAGAGACTTCTCCCATAATCTCAGCCAGGGTGGGATGGGCATGGATGGTATGGGCGATATCCTCGGCACTTAACCCTTTTTGGATTGCAAGGGTTGCTTCGGCAATAAGATCGGTTGCATGGGCACCGATCAAATGAACACCCAACACCTTGTTTGATTTTTTTTCAACAATCATTTTTGCCATTCCTGCCAGTTCATCTATGGCCTGGGCTTTGCCAAGAGTCCTGAAATTAACACTGAACGCCTCCACCTCATACCCTTTTTTCTTGGCCTCAACCTCACTCAATCCAACCGTACCTATTTCCGGCATGGTAAAGATACCTCCTGGAATGACATCATAATTCATGACACTGTCTTTGCCCATGGCATTTTGGGCCGCAACAATCCCTTCATGAGATGCCACATGGGCCAGCATTACTTTTTGAGGCCCGAGGATATCTCCTATGGCATACACTCCTTTGATATTGGTTTCCAGGCGCTCATTAACATCAATCCATCCTTGTGCTGTTGTATTCAGATCAATATTTTCCAGCCCCAAATCAGAAGAGAGTGCAGACCTTCCTATGCAGACCGCCATTTTTTCAGATTGGATAACACTTGTTTTTAATTTCTTGGGTTTTGGATTGTCTGTAAACGGGGATATGTCAAGATGGATAAAAATTTGATCATTTTTTGTTTCCAAAGATTTGACAATGGTATCACAGAATACAGAAATTTTTCTTTTTTTCATTTCTCTGAGCAGCAATTTGGAGCAGTCTTCATCAACTGAGGGCAATGGAAGCAATCGTGACATGGCCTCAACAATGGTCACCTTGGAACCTAAAGCTGAAAATATGAACGCAAACTCGCATCCAATCACCCCGCCCCCGACAATCACCATGGATTCAGGTATGTGATCAATCTGCAACAGATCATTGGATGATATAACCCGGTCATGATCAAAGGGAAAATCCGGCACATTCAATGGCGTTGTTCCTGTGGCAATAATCAATTTTTCATACTCAAGCTCTTTTTTATTGCCGTCATCAAAAATAACTTCAACGCTTTTTAATGATTTTATAACCGCCCTGCCCATTTCCACGACAATGCCATTTTGTTTTAACAAGCCGGCTATCCCTTTTCTCTGGGTGTCCAGAATTTTATTCTTTTTTTGCATCAAGGCCGGCATATCAGGAGTTATTTTACCTTGAACATTGATGCCAAATTGTTCTGCTTTGAGAAATTTAAGAAAAATATCTGCCGAATTTTTCATGATCTTTGATGGAATACACCCCCAGTTCAAACAGGTACCGCCCAGATTTTCTTGTTCAATAAGTGTGACTTTTGCTCCAAGAGCAGCAGCCCTAAGTGCGGCAACATATCCGCCGGGACCTGCACCGATGACAATGAGTTTTGTTGTCATAAATAACTCCGGTTAAATTATGATTATTTTAAATTAACTGCATTTTTCCTTAAATTTTTTGGCAGTACTGATTTCAATATAAGAGGCACCCTGATCAACGCCAAAACTGCTGGCAAGGATAATAATCAAATCATCCGCCTGGAATTGTTTTTCATTCAGTAACCTGCAAATAGCTGTTTTTAAGGGTTCAGTGCTGGTCGTATCCATAGGGATATGATCGGCGAACACCCCAAAGGAGAGAGCCAGTTGCCGCATTAAACGCTTGTCGTATACCTGGGCATATATTGGGCTGTCACCCCTGTAGGCGGCAAGGGAAAGAATGATTTTTCCTTTTAATGAGCCAGCTATAATCGCCCTTGTATTCAGCCTCAAGGCGGCTTTAACTGCAGATTTGGCAAGATAAGCTGTTATTTTATTTTCAAGAGTATAGGGGACATCAAGAAAGCTGCTTTTTTTACTCTCCACTTCCTGTGCGATTTTTGCCATGGTTCTGACAGCTGTTTCCGGATATTTTCCATTGGCTGTTTCCCCTGAAAGCATTAGGGCATCCGTATGATCCAGGCAGGCATTAGCCACATCCGACACTTCTGCCCTTGTGGGCCTGGGTGATTCAATCATGGAATGCAGCATCTGGGTGGCAACAATCACTGGTTTGCGTTTTTCAATGCAGGTACTGACGATTTGTTTTTGAATCAGCGGGATCTGCTCTGTTGGAATTTCAACGGCCAGATCCCCTCTTGCAATCATCACCCCATAAGCATGATCAAGAATTTCATCCAGATTTTCTACCCCTTCGGCATTTTCTATTTTTGCAATGATTTTTATGGCGCAATTTTTTGTATCCAATATCTTTTGAACTGCCAGTACATCATTTTTATTTCTCACAAAAGAGTGGGCAATAAAATCCAGATTATTATCAGCTGCAAATTCAATAAATTTTTTATCTTTTTCACTTAAAGCCGGCAGTTTTACATGAACCGAAGGAATATTGATGCTTTTCCTGGCATTGATCACCCCGTCATTTTCCACATGGCAGCTCAAATATTCATCATCTTTTTTCATGACCGTCAAGGCGATATATCCGTCATCAATGAGTATAAAACTGCCTACGGGAATATCTTTGACAAAATCCTCATAAGACACACAGATGATATCATCCGTTGATGTTTCACCAGGAGCCCCCTTGATTCTTACCATGTCACCGTATTTTACGGCCAGGGGGGTGTTATTTTTACAGGTCCGAATTTCAGGGCCTTTGGTGTCCAGTAAAATTGCTATTTTATCCGACACCTTTCGTGTGTTTTCAATCACTTCCAGCGCATCATCATGTGTCATGTGGGCCGTGTTCAGCCGGACAACATTCATGCCTGCCTTATAAAGCCCTTCAATAAATTTTGGTGAACAATTTAGATTAGATATGGTGGCGACGATTTTTGTTTTCCTGGGCATATTCAAATCCTCCTTTACTGCAACTTTTGATGATAAAGCATTCAATTTTTGTTACTGCGTCAACCGATGAAGATTTTAGCTGGTAATCCAGGTCGCTTAAAAAAAACAGTGCGTGATTGAGTTCAATAAAAGAAAAATTTTCAGACTTTTGAAATACCTGGAAAACAGGATATGGATTTTTGGAATTGGGTGCAAGGAAAAGATCGTTGGATGTCTCTTTTTTTTTCTTTAAGGGCTTTTTATCGTTTGGATCTTGTTTTGATAAATACTCATTTCTGGCTGTAATGTCTGACTTTGTCCGTTCATCATGCTGGATGACTTTTGGCATAACAGTTTGTTTGAATGAATTAAAATTGATGTTTTTAAAATTAATGGTATGATTTTGAGAAAATTGCCGGGTAAAAGATTTTACAAGGATAAGCTTGCGAATCAGGTTTTCAAAGGATTTCAGGATCTGTAGAGGATGAAAACCCTCATTAAAAAGTGAATTTAAATAAAAAAGTGTTTTTGTAACATTTTTTTCCATAAAAGCATTTGTTAAATTAAAAATCGGATCTTTTTTATCTCTTATAATCACAGCTTTTACATCTGTGATTGAAACTGTTCTGTTGTTCCCGGAATAAACAACCAGCTTTTCAAGATTTTGAGCAAAAAGTTCCATGTTAAACCCTGTCAACTCCACCAGAGAGTTGAAGGCCTGATTATCCATGGTTTTTTTATAGCGCGTTAAAATCTTGCCGGCAACAGTTTGCAAAACAGATCTTTGCTCATCAACATCTGCTTTTCTTGCTCCTGTTGCAACAGAACCGTCTATAACCAAGCCCATGTCGGCAATAGTTTTATAGATCTTTTTTCTTTTATCAATATGGGGAGTTGTCAAAATCAAAAAATGATTTTCAGGTATCCCTTTTTCAATAAAATCCATGAAACGATCAAGGTCTGCCGGAGAAAAACCTATTTCCGGGCCACCCTGCTGTGCCTGAAACAAGGGAATATTTTTGACTGCCACAATTTTTTTGGAAACAAGGAATGAAAACGTGGACACCTGCTCAATGATATCACCCATGGAAACAGATCCGCCTTCAAGGGTTTCTATAGCAAACCGGTTCTGTTCAGATCCAAGCAAAAAGGCAGATATTATTTTGAATGACTCACGGATCAGATAAGGCTCCCCGTAAATAAGAACCAGAGGGGGGATATCATTTTGATTAACAGAACTTAGAAAGGATTCCAGTTCATAAAATTTAACATTATTATTTTTCTTTTGGGCCATAAAACAGGTTTGACCGTTTAAGTATAATAATAAGGGCAATCACAAAGACAAAAAATCCTATTCCCTGTGACATGGATATAAAATTAAAAAAGAAGGTTCCCCGAAAATCACCCCGGAAAAATTCAATAATAGACCGGAACAAAGAATAGAGCATAATATAGCTTAAAAATACCATGCCGTTGAATTTTTTTCTTTTTTGCAGCCACAGGAGAATAAAAAACAAAATCATGTTTGAAAGCACCGAATAAAGCTGGGTCGGATGCAGATAGACCCCAATGGGAGCCAATGACTCCGGGTTTGTAAATTTAACAGCTATGGGCAGATCGCACTCTTTTCCATAGCAGCATCCGGCAAAAAAACAGCCGATTCTTCCCATGGCATGGCCAAAGGCTGCGCCCGGTGAAATGATATCTGCAATTTTCCAGATGTTAAGATTTCTCATTTTAAGATAAACAGCCGTAACTATTACGGCGGCAAGAAATCCACCAAAAAAAACCAGCCCCCCGTTCCAGATCTTAAAGATATCCAGCCAATTGTTTTTATATGCGTCAAAATTGATCAATACATATAAAAACCGTGCGCCGACAAGTGCGGACACCAGGATAATAAAAAAGACATCCGTAATGGTCTGATCGGATATGTCATGGGATCTTGCATTTTTCTTTGAAATCCAGATAGCAGTCATGAACCCGATGGCAACAAAAAGCCCATAGGTGTAAAGTTTAAAACCGTAAATTTGAAGTAAAATAGGATGCATAAGTTTAAAAATCAGGAATTTTGTTAAACAGAATATGATAAATTAATATGCCCATCCCAATGCTGATGGCACTGTCGGCAATATTAAATGCCGGCCAATGGGCAGACCCAATATAAAAATCAAGAAAATCCAAAACCTTTCCATATCGGAACCGGTCTATCAGATTTCCAATGGCACCACCGAAAATCAAGGCAAGTCCATAGGACAGGAAGACAAAGTTTGCGGCACACCGTTTGTAAAACCACAAAACAAAAAGCGCAACCATAGACGACATAAACAGAAAAATAAATTTTCTGATTCCAGGGGACTGGGATGCAAAAAAGCCAAAAGCACCCCCCGGATTAAGTATATGTGTCAGGTTGAAAAATTTTTCAATAACAACGATATGATCATAAAAAGCTAAATTCAGCTTGATCATATACTTGGTGACCTGGTCAGCGACAACAATGCCACCGCTGACCAGAATCAATCTAAGCCATATGTTTTTCAAGGCTTTGTCACCTGTTTTGTTTGAGAAGCTGATATTCAATTTACACTATCTTTTTTAATGCTGCAGAACACCGTTCGCAGGCGGTTGGATAATCCGCATCAGAGCCGATACCTTCGGCAAACCGCCAGCATCTCTCACACTTGACGCCGGTTGCCTTATTGACCTTTATGGCAAGACCGTCAATCTCCTGTCCCTGATATGAGGCATCATCAATGGACTCTACCAGCACTGCATGTGAGACAATAAAGATATCACTGAGATTTTCATTTAATTTTTGAATATGCGCTTTCAATTGTGTATCCGGCAGTTTGATTTCAAGAGCTGCATCCAGGGGATGGCCTATCAGCTTATTTTTCCTTGCTTCTTCCAGGGCTTTTGTCACTTCCCCTCTCAGGGTTCTGATATTTTCCCAAATATCTGCCAGCTCTTTGTCTTCCCACTCATCATTGAGCTCAACCATGGAATCAAGGTGAATACTCTCTTTATGATCCAAACCTTTAGGAATATGCCGGTAAATTTCATCGGCTGTAAACGGCAGAATCGGGGCCATGATTTTTACAACGGCATCCAGAATAATAAACATAACTGTCTGGGCATCACGCCTTAACGGGTCAGACGCAGGTGAGGTATACAGCCTGTCCTTAATAATATCCAGATAAAAAGAAGACAGATCCACCACACAAAAATTATGCAGAGTATGATAAATGGTATGAAATTCATAATTATCATACGATGAAAGAGTTTTCTTTACCACATGATGAAGCCGGTGAAGAATAAACCTGTCAAGCCCGGACATCTCTTTGATGGGTCTCAAATCCTTTGTAATATCAAAATCTGAAAAATTGCCCAGCATGAACCTGCAGGTATTTCTGATTCGCCGGTATGCGTCTGACAATTGTTTGATAATGTTATTGGATATACTCACATCTCCCCGATAGTCGGCCGAAGCTGCCCAGAGTCTTAATACATCCGCACCATACTGCTTGATAACCGAATCCGGTGCCACGACATTGCCAACAGACTTGGACATTTTATGCCCTTTTTCATCCACAACAAATCCATGGGTGAGAACAGCTTTATACGGTGCTTTTTTGGTTCTTCCAACACTGGTCAGCAAAGAAGAGTGAAACCATCCTCTGTGCTGGTCACTTCCCTCAAGATACATGTCCGCAGGTCTTTGAAGGCCTTGCCTTTCATCCAGAACAGCCGCATGACTGACGCCGGAATCAAACCAAACATCAAGGATATTGTGATCTTTTGTAAACTCAGTCGATCCGCATTGTTCACATTTTGCACCCTGGGGCATCAAGAATTTTGCATCCTTGTCAAACCAGATATCAGAAGAGTGTTCAGTGAACAATTCATGTATTTTATCCACAGATTCTCGTGTAACATAAACTTGCTTGCAGTCTTTGCAATGAAATACCGGGATGGGAACTCCCCAGGATCGCTGCCGTGACAGACACCAGTCCGGCCGGTTTTCGATCATGGCATAAATTCTTTCACGGCCCCATGACGGAATCCAGTGAACATTGTTGATTTCATCAAGGCTTTTCTGCCGAAGGGCCATTTTATCCATTGAGATAAACCATTGAGGCGTTGCCCGGTATATTACCGGTTTTTTACACCGCCAGCAATGTGGGTAGGAATGAGAAAGATTTTCATTTTTCAGCAAAAGATTCAAGCTTGCAAGCTTTTCATTGATATTCTTATTGGCCTTAAAAATAAATTCACCGCCAAAATGCTCAACATCTTTTGAAAATACCCCATTGTCTTCAACCGGTGAATAGCATTCCAGTCCGTATTTATTGCCTGCAACATGGTCATCTGCGCCATGGCCGGGTGCAGTATGAACACAGCCTGTTCCGGCTTCAAGCGTTACATGGTCACCCAGAATGATCAAGGAATCTCTGTCATAGATCGGGTGTTTGCATTTTTTATTTTCAAGTTCTCTGGAAGAGATCTCTTTTATAATAGTATAATCCTCAACTCCAACGGTTTTCATCACCTGGTCTGCCAGATCCCTGGCAACGATCAGAACCCCTTGATTTTGAGTTTGGACTGCCGCATACACAAAATCAGGATGAAGGCATACCCCTAAATTGGCCGGAATGGTCCAGGGCGTTGTGGTCCAGATCACGACAAATATATCATCTTCAACATCCGGGAGAAGGGCTGACAGATCATCTTTGACTGGAAATTTTACATAAATGGACGCAGAGGTATGATCATGATATTCAATCTCGGCTTCGGCAAGGGCTGTCTTGCAATTACAGCACCAGTAAATGGGTTTTTTGCCTAAAAACATATCCCCGGACAATGCAAACTCTCCGCACTCTTTGGCAATCCTGGCTTCGTAAGGATAGTTCATGGTCAAATAAGGATTATCCCATTCTCCCATAACACCAAATCGCTTGAATTCATCTCTTTGAATATCAACAAATTTGGCCGCATAAGATCTGCATTCTTGTCGAACCTGGACGTCTGTCATATCTTTTTTCTTTTTGCCCAGTTTTTTGTCCACGTTATGTTCAATGGGCAGTCCGTGGCAATCCCAACCCGGAACATATGGGGCATTAAATCCGGCCATCTGCCTGGATCTGATTATAATATCTTTTAAAATTTTATTGATTGCATGTCCCATGTGCAAATGACCGTTTGCATACGGAGGGCCGTCATGGAGAATAAAAGGAGGCTTGTCTTTGGATTGTTCCCTTAATTTCTGATAAATTTTTTGTTCTTCCCATTCTTTTAATTGCTGGGGTTCGCGTTGTGGCAGATTGGCCTTCATGGCAAATTTTGTTGAAGGCAGATTCAAAGTTTTTTTATAATCCATTATTCCTCCGATATTCGGATCAGTTGATTTTCAATAATTGAACTTTTCTTTGTACGGACAAATTGGTAAAATGTCAAGAAATAACAAGCGTTTTACCTTATAGCAACTGTGTCATAAAAATTATAGTTGTTGCAAATATAAACATCAAAGTAACTTTTCTTGTGTGTCTTTAATTCTATTACACTCACAGATTCTGCTCCTTCAAAATTTTTAATTGACTTTTCATATTAAAAATGATCCTATCCTGACAGACGAAAAAATGTCCTGACAGACGAAAAAATGAATAATCTCTCATAAATTTAGGAATGGTCATGTTTAAAAGAATAACTTTTCTGCTTGTTATTATTTTTTCAATTTTTGAAGCATCAGCCTTTGCCCAGAACTATGTTGGCGGACTTAGAAACGTTAAGGGTTCGGGGGCTGTTCTTCGAAACGGGGATCAAATCACGGCCAGAGACGGAGTCAGAATCCATAAAGGGGATAAAATTATCACCGGAAAAAATGGAGCCATGGGCATCATATTTACAGACAATACAAGGATTTCCCTTGGCCCGGATAGTGAAATCATTATTAACGACTATATTTTCAACCCGGAACAAGGTAAATTCGCTTTTTTGACCGATATGGTACAGGGAACAGCCTCGTATCTTTCAGGAGCCATCGGCAAATTTTCCCCCACGTCTGTAAAGTTTAAAACGCCAACGGCTACGGTTGGAATCAGAGGTACTTTTTTTTTGGTCGAAGTTGAATCAAAATAATAAATTATGAGGTTTGAAATGTATAGACAACTTGGCATATTTCTTTTTACCTTAACTCTTTTGGCCGCCTGTTCTGCTAAAAAGGATCTATTTGTGCTTATGCCTGATCCTGGCGGCAAAGTGGGGGCGATTACCCTATACAATAATGTTGGAGAGGTTAAGCTGACAAAGGCCTTCGAATCCGTTCGATTTGCAAAGGCAAAAGCGCCCAAAGTGCCTGTTGTTATTTCTGCAGAGGAAGTTAATAAAACATTTAATGAGGCTTTGGAAGTTCTCCCCCAAGCTCCTGACAAATATATTCTTTACTTCATTTCAGGAACAACCACCCTTACCCAGGAATCAAAAAACAAATTACCCGACATCCTGAAAAATATAAAAAAAAGAATCCCATGCGACGTGTCCGTAATTGGACATAGTGATACCAAGGGAAATTATAAAAACAATTTAAAACTCTCTTGGCAAAGGGCTGTTAAAGTTAAAGAGGAACTTTTGGCCATTGGGGTTTATCCTGAACTAATCGAAGTGGCATCTCACGGAGAAGCAGCACCTCTTGTTCCAACCGGTGACAATGTTTCAGAACCTCAAAACAGAAGAGTCGAAGTTTCTGTCAGGTAAAATTGAACAATTCGACTGCAAATGATAAAATACCCGTCTACAATTTTAATTTATACCATGCAATCCGGCCTAAAAATAAAAGGACAGCGCTGCTCTTTTTTTTGGCCGGACTTTTTCCAACATTAATATTTACAATTCTTTGTGCCCTGAATCTTCCAGTATTCTCAAGCATCAGCCTTAAAATTTACGACCATTATTTATGGTCTTCCCACAATGCAACCACAACCGGAATTCCTTTAATTGTTGATATTGATGAAAAAGCCCTTAAAAAATACGGGCAGTGGCCCTGGTCCAGATTTAAAGTAGCTGATCTTATGGAAAAAATCAACAAAGATGCTCCACTTGCCGTGGGAATAGACATTCTTTTTTCTGAACCTGATGGAACTTCTTTAAAAAATATTTATGAAGATTTATCAAACCGGTTTGATTTTAAAATCAAAATTTCAGAGATTCCGAACTATCTTCATGATAATGATACATTCCTGGTAAATGCCCTGGCTCAAGGAAAATTTGTCCCAAGTATTTATTTAACTTTTACAGGTGAAAAATCATCTTATAATTGCAAATTGCACCCCTTAAAGGTAATTGTCAAATATGATAAAGGAGCCTGTGAAGATAATTTAAACTTATTTAAGGCGGATGGTATTGTCTGTAATCTGCCTATTTTTGACGATGCCGTGCAAATGTCCGGTTTTATAAACATGAATCCTGATGCTGACGGAATTTTGCGCAAAGCACCCTTGCTGATGGAATACAAAGGAAATATTTATCCCAACCTATCCTTGGCAACACTAATTTTGGCTTTGAGTCCCAAGAGCCAAGTACTTATGGTTTCCGAATATGGTGTGGAAGGCATTCTTTTGGACAAACTTTTTATACCATTAGATGATCATGGATATTTTCCCATCAACTTCAGGGGGCCTTTTCGCAGCTTTGAATATGTCTCCGCTGCAGATATACTGAGCGACAACATCCCTCAAGGTAAATTTCAAAATAAAATTGTTTTTATAGGGACTTCTGCTGCCGGGCTTAAAGATAATCATCACATCCCCTTTGATTCAACTTTTCCGGGAGTGGAAGTTCACGCCAATATTGCAGACAATATTCTAACAGAAAATTTTCTTAATCAGCCTCACGGGGTAAAGGTAATGGAAATTGCCATTGTCCTCATAACCGGATTGATTGTCGCTTTTCTTTTTATCCGGCTTAACGCCGGTAAAGGGTTGGCTGTATTTGCAATTGGGGGAGCCGGAATTTTTTTTGGTGCCCAAGCCCTCTTTGCATCTAATGGTATATTTATATCACCACTTTATCCTACCATGTCCCTTGGTTTGAATTTTTCCATTATCTATCTGCTCAAATATTATATTTCCGAACTTAGAAGGAGCAAACGAGAAAAAGAAATTGCCCAGATGCAGGAAGCTATTATCGAAGCAATCATAACGGTAACAGAGACACGAGATCAGGAAACCGGCGGACACATCAGGAGAACTCAAAACTACATTAAGATTATGGCTGAAAAACTATTGATAATTGAAAAATATAAAACAATTTTAACACCAGAGGAAACAGATGCCATTTGCAGAGCCGCCCCTCTCCATGATGTGGGCAAAGTGGGTGTATCGGATATTATTTTATTAAAACCTGGAAAACTTACCAAAGAAGAGTTTGAAGAGATAAAAGAACACACAACTTGTGGAAAAAAAATCATTGATTCTGCTTTAAATAAAGCTGAGAGAAACTATTTTTTGGAAACCGCTCTTGACATTGCTTACACTCATCATGAAAAATGGGATGGAAGTGGATACCCTCAAGGTATTTCCGGTGAAAAGATCCCTTTTTCAGGGCGACTGATGGCAATTGCCGATGTATATGACGCACTAATCTCAAGGCGTCCATACAAAAAACCCATGAAACATGAAAAGGCTGTCGATATCATAAAAGAAGGTAGAGGAACTCACTTTGATCCAGATCTCATTGATGTTTTTATTCATGTACATGAATGTTTTAGAAAAATAGCGATAGAATTTGCTGAATCTGAAGAAGATAAAGTATTTTTAAATAACGGCCATGGCAGATCAAGCCGCCACAACAAAAAATGAAAAATATTAATTTCAGCAGGTTAAAAGTTCTTTCATGTAACCGCAACGGGCAGGCTTGGTCTTTCAACCTGGCTTTCTCACAACAAAGATTGAAAGTCACTGTTTGAATCTTTGAAGACTTTCACATAAAAAACAAAGATTTAAATACATGCCGTCAATAATTTGTTGGATAAGACTCTCAAGAAACTTTATTGCCTGACAACTTGATCAGTAACCTATCTGATTTTTCAAAAGGAAGCTTGTAGTGGTCTGATTTTAAATTAAAATTATTTAATATTGCCGGTGTTATTTCCTGCTTTGCATTTTTCCCTTTCATGGCATAGATTGTACCCTTTCTATTTAAAAAAGGAGCTGCTAAGTCAACAAATCTTGAAAGGTCTGTAAATGCCCTTGATATGACAGCATCAAATTTATTTTTATAAGCATTGTTTTCATGGAGATCTTCAACTCTTGAATGGATCGCATCAATCTTATCAAGATCCAACATGCGTATGACATGCTTGAGGAAATTTATTTTTTTTCGGGAAGAATCTATGAGGACAACATTCACAGAGGGATTCATGATCTTAATTGGAATGCCTGGAAATCCTCCGCCTGATCCCAAGTCAATAACGGACTGTTCATTTCCAAGAAAAGAGGCGGCGGCAATGGAATCAATAAAATGTTTTTCTGCAATTTGTAACGGTTTCTTAATGGCTGTCAGATTTATTTTTTTGTTCCACACCATCAGCTCTCTTGAATGCACCAGCATCTGTTCTGCTTGATGATCGGATACCTTGATTTCCAAAGCATTTGATCCGTTTATTAAATGATGTTTAAATTCCCGGACGGATTGTTCTGATAAAATAGTCACAATTAATAATTTTCACTTGACAATTTAGTAGGTTAAATATATAATATTCGCTTTCATAAGCTAAGTTGAACTTCGGATTCACATTAACAAAATCGTAATAATTTAGCAATATAAAAAATATGGCAAAGCCTTTGCCAATAATTGCGTTCTTATGTCTATTATTTATGCAAAGGCAACTTTTATATTTATAAGGATGACTTTAAAATGATCAGAGATCTAGAAAGAGTAAGAAATATCGGAATCAGTGCACATATTGATTCCGGTAAAACCACATTGACCGAACGAATCCTTTTTTACACTGACAAAATCCACAAGATCAATGAAGTCAGGGGTAAAGACGGTGCAGGTGCGATCATGGATTCCATGGAACTTGAGAGAGAAAGGGGCATTACCATTGCATCGGCTGCCACCTATTGTGAATGGGACAAGCACAACATTAACATCATCGACACCCCGGGCCATGTGGATTTTACCGTTGAAGTTGAGCGATCCTTAAGGGTTCTGGACGGAGTTGTACTGATCCTTTGTTCTGTATCCGGTGTTCAGTCCCAGTCCATTACGGTTGATCAGCAGATGAAACGCTATCAAGTCCCCTGCATTGCCTTTGTAAATAAATGTGACCGATCAGGTGCCAATCCCGTCAAGGTCAGCGGACAGCTCAGAGATAAGCTGGGCCATAATTCCGTCATGATGCAACTTCCCATAGGGCTTGAGGATAAACATGAAGGCGTTATTGATCTTGTTACCATGAAAGCCTATTATTTTGAAGGTGAGAATGGTGAGAAGGTTGTCACTAAAGATATTCCGGCAGAAATGATGGATGATGCGCAAACAGCCAGGGAAGAAATGATTGATGCAGTCTCTCTTTTTTCAGATGAATTGACTGATGCCATTCTGGAAGAAAAAGAGATAACCAAAGAATTAATTATGCCTGCAGTTCGAACAGGAACCATTTCAAGACAGATGACCCCCGTATTTCTGGGATCTGCGTATAAAAACAAAGCTGTTCAGCCTTTGTTGAATGCGGTAATCGACTATCTGCCAACCCCGCTTGACATTGAAAATGAAGCCATTGACCTTGATAATGATGAAGAAACCGTTATCCTGGAAAGCACTTTTGACAAACCCACCGTTGCGCTTGCTTTTAAACTGGAAGACGGTCAATACGGCCAGTTGACCTATATCAGGGTCTATCAGGGATGCATTAATAAAGGCGATACACTGGTAAACTCAAGGGATGGAAGAAAATTCAAAGCTGGCCGTCTGATCAGAATGCATTCTTCTCAGATGGAAGAAGTAGAATCTATTCCGGCCGGACATATTGGTGCCATGTTTGGGGTTGACTGTGCGTCCGGAGACACATTTGTATCTCCAACAATCAATTACTCTATGATTGCCATGCACATTATGGAGCCGGTTATCTCCCTTTCCATAGTTCCCAAAGACAATAAAGCCCAGATCAATATGTCAAAGGCATTAAACCGCTTCACCAAGGAAGATCCTACATTTAAAACCTACGTTGATCATGAAACCGGTGATACAATTATCCAGGGCATGGGCGAGCTTCATCTTGAAGTCTATGTGGAAAGGATGAAAAGAGAGTATGGCGCAGAAGTCGAAACCGGTCAGCCAAGGGTTGCCTACAGGGAAACCATTACCAGAAAAGCTCTTTTTAATTATACCCATAAAAAACAGACTGGTGGTGCCGGGCAATTCGGCCGCATATCCGGGTTCATGGAACCGGGTGAAGAAGAGTTTGAATTTGTAAACAAGATTACCGGCGGCAGAATCCCCACACAATATATCCCGGCATGTGAAAAGGGATTTGAAGCGTGTATGGATAAAGGCCCCAAGCTTGAGTTCCCTGTAACCGGCATTAAAATCACAATTGATGACGGTGCGTTTCATGCTGTCGATTCGTCGGAGATGGCTTTTAAAGCCGCAGCCAGAGGAGCTTTTCTTGAAGCATATGCAAAGGCAAAACCGGTTATCAATGAGCCAATCATGAAAGTTGTGATTGAAACTCCCAATGAATTCCAAGGTGCCTGCATGGGCCTGATCAACCAGAGAAGAGGCATTATTCAGGGGTCTCAGGAAGAAGGCGTGATGTCTGTTATTGAATCCCAGGTACCCTTATCTGATATGTTTGGATTTTCCACTGTGCTTAGATCCGCCACACAGGGAAAGGCACAGTTCACAATGGAATTTTCAACATACAAACAGGTACCGCAGTCCATTGCAGAAGATATTGCCAAGACAAAACAGGAAGAAAAAACAAAAAAACAATAAGACCTTTTATACAAAAGAGAGAGGAAACATGCTAAAAAAAGATCTCATGCTTAAAAGCCCGGTTTCAAAAACCATTGGGATTGAAAATCTAAAAGACGGCGGGTTCGGTGCTGTTCTTTCACGAGCCGGTGTTGGAAAGACCAGGTTTCTTGTGCAAATAGCACTTGCACAACTTTTAAGCGATGAAAAAATACTCCATGTAAGCCTTGATGATCCGATAGAAAAAATAAATTTAAGATATAGCGAGGGATACACTAACCTTGTGGACAGTATCGGGTATGTTGATCCCCAGAAAGCTGTCAGGCTCTGGGAAGATATCAATCTCAACAAGGTGGGAATCAGTTACAATGAATCCACCTTTGATACGAACAAGATCAGGGATTATCTGAAAAGTTTTAAAAAAGCCGACATTCCCCTGCCCTCGATCATGATCATTGACGGTCTTGATTTTGATACTGATATTTCAGACACCCTTGAAAAACTTGAAGCCCTGCACCGTGAATTTTCCGTTTTCATCTGGTTTTCCATGAAATGTCATAGGGAAGAAAACCTTTGTGAAGATGGATTTCCGATCCAGCTTGAAACTTATAAAGACAGTTTTGACAAAGCTGTCTTTCTTCAACCGGTTGAAGATAAAATAGAGGCGGTTATTTTAAAAGACGGCGACAGAACCGATCAAAGATACCAGATGTATCCTGCTACAATGACTATAATTGAATAATTGCCCATCTGGGTTTGCTTTAACTTTTACTTGATTTTCAAACTTAAATCATAGCAGGCGTAACAAACTTGGACTTAGCAGACCCTGATTTATCTGACTGGATCAGGCTTGTTTTATTGTGA
The DNA here is from genome assembly GCF_900105645.1 of Desulfobacula phenolica. Classification (NCBI taxonomy): domain Bacteria; kingdom Pseudomonadati; phylum Thermodesulfobacteriota; class Desulfobacteria; order Desulfobacterales; family Desulfobacteraceae; genus Desulfobacula; species Desulfobacula phenolica. The sequence goes on from NZ_FNLL01000016.1 coordinate 24,876, forward strand.
TTTTTATCAAACAATACCACCAAACCGATAAAAACATGCAATAATGCAAGCCTGATTTCCACCATGACAACCACATAAACTTATCCCCCTCCCATTATTTAATAAATTGTTTAACAAACTGTTCAATGGCCTTATAAATTCTTTGAACGCCCTCCCCTGTTAAGATCCCGTGCCTGTCATAATCAAAGATATAATATTCTTTATTATCAGATCCCAATTGTTTAAATAATTTAAGGGTTCCCTTTGGATTTACCACAGGGTCTTTTCTGGATTGGATCACCAAGGTTGGCTTTGTGATAGTTTTTAGTTTCGGTTCAAGGTATTCCATGAGTTTTTCAAGCTGATGGATGCCTGAGACAGGATTTCTTCGATAGTTGATATGGGAATTTTCAGGATGGTTTTCAATAAACTCTTTTGCAATGGTGTTCAGATGAATCTTTTTTATCATGGCATTCCATGCATCAATGGCAGGGACAAAATATGATCCTAAATCCTTGAGTCTCATAGGCGGTGCCACGGCAAATACAGCAACGATATCATTTACTCTTGCGGACAATTCCAGAGCAAGTCCGGCACCGGTTGAAAAACCGCCGACAATTATTTTTTTACACGAATGCCTTAAAATAATAAACGCCTCTTCCACCGATTCTATCCATTGTTCATAAGTGGTTTGGGCAAGATCTTCAGGTGCCGTTCCATGTCCTTTTAGCCGAGGCACATAAACCGTAAAAGAATTTTCATACAAATAGTTTGCAAAGGGTTTCATCTCTTCAGGGGCAGCCATGTACCCATGAATCAGCAGGATACCTGCAATTTCATTTTCATGCTTTAAAAATATAGGGCTTCCGATTCTTTTTCTTTTAGACTCCTCCACAATATAATGATTATTATAATCCCGGGAAAAATCATTTGCTGTCTTTTCAATAATTTTATCTTTTACACAGCTGATAATTTTATCATAAGAGGTTTGAGCAATTTTTTTTAAAACCGTCCCAACCTCTTTAAGGGGTTCAACCTCATTGGCCATTACAAGAATGGGATTTTCAATCCGGATGGTATGAAAATTTGACCGGGTCATAAATTTGGTCTGGTCTTTAACTAATTTGTTATCTTTTAGTTTGATAACACCAGTATTTTCAGCAATAGTTAAAAAATTTTCAAATCGATTGAATCTGTCATCAATTAAAAGATGAATCTGGTTGTCATGAAATTCCTCAGACACGAAATATGTTTTATCCGAGACCAGCCAGCAAATTGCAATATACGCCTTGCATTTAAACTCATATATATCGATTCCCTGTTTTCTATAGGGAAAATGCATCAAGATGCATGCCAGAACATGGTCATAATTCAAGCATGTCATGGCGTATACGGCCGACATATATTTTTCCATAATGATGTTGGAAAATTTTCTTGTAAGCTGTTTTGAAATGATATCATCATCAAATTTAACTTTGCGCTTGACCGTCAGCATGCTTTCAATATAGGGATCATTTAAATACCCTTTTACTTTAATGGGTTCTCCGAATCGAATATTGATACTCACATCGGAAAACAGAATGCTGCCTTCTGTCATCAATTCCTCCATCACCCTTTCTGAGGGGGATTTCATTATAATACGGGCAATTTTGCTTAAAATATTTTCCTTTGGGCTTGCCGGATAATATGTAATGTTAACCGGAACAATATGGGTTTGCCCGGAGAGAACCAGGTCGATATTTTTAATTTCAAGTTCATGAACCAACCGGTCAAATTCAGGAGCCCCAATGGTTTTCATTCTTCTGAGTCGTTCCCGGTAAAATTCACATCGCAAGGCTATGATAGCAGCACCAGTATGCGGCCGCGTTACGAATGTATCCTCAATCAAAGCAAACCGGTTTTTTCTGATCAGCTTCTTGTTTTTTACCATCATGCCTTCGGGAAATATTACCCATTGCACATTTCCGGAAAATAATGTTTTTAAAATAAGGTCATCCCTGTTCGGATCTTTAGTTGATACTGCCCCCAGCTTATCTAAAACGCCTTGTAAAATCGGCACATTAAATAATCCTTCACTGGCAAGTGACCAGACCTCTTTTTTGGTGATATTATGAATATGATAGGGTAAAAAGATAGTCTCTATCCGTGTGAAATGGTTGGCTGTAAAGATAACGGAACCATTCGGGATATGATGCTCTCCGAAAATTCTAATCTGTGATTTTGAAAATCCTGAAACCGTTTTAAAAGTGTAGCCGGATAATGCAAATGCAAATCTGTTCATGGATCACCACCTTTAAAACAACATTGTTTATCTGTTTAAATTGTTATATAACTGCCATGGGCAGACTTGGCCATTTTATACTACAATCTGGTCATCCTGGTTTGCCCATAAAAAAAGGTTGAAAGTCTGTGTATAAAGTTTTTAGACTTTCATATAAAAAAAATAAGCGATATTAAAATAAATGGGCATGCACACAACATGGGGCCAATGCCCCTCCCAAATGGCCGAAATTGTGATAAAGCTCAAATAAATCTTGACCTAATAAAAATAATACTTAATATGAGGGGTTTGTCAAAGAGAATTATTTGTATCGGTTAAAAATCGGAGGTTTAAATTGTATTCAAAAATAATCATACTGAATTTTCCTGCAGAGGTTACGCAAAAAGCGATAGTATGCCAGTTAACAAAAAAATATGATCTTTTATTTAATATTTTGCGTGCCCAGATATCTAATAAAAAAGAGGGCTACATGGTGATGCAGATTTCATCAGAGTCCAAAGCTGCGTTCAACAAAGGGGTGAAATTCCTTAAAGATCAGGGAGTCTCAATTTCCAGCCCGGAACATCAAATCTATAAAAACGAGGAAATCTGTACCCATTGCGGGGCTTGCACAGCAGTCTGCCCGACTGACGCTCTTTATATCAAACGACCTGAGATGGAAGTTATTTTTGATAAAGAAAAATGCAGCGTATGCGAGCTTTGTATTGTAACCTGCCCAACACGGGCAATGGGACTTTTCTCTGAAGAAACCCAAGCACTTGTCTGATGAAGCATCCTGTTATTGCAATTGCTGTAAGCGGCGGGATTGATTCTCTTGTTTCCGGCTATCTTTTAAAACAAAAATACAAGCATGTTTTCGGCATTCATTTTACAACCGGATATGAAAAAGACTTGGCAGATATGGCACGGCTTGAAAAACAGCTTGGGTTTCCAGTGACCTACATTGATCTTTCAGATGCGTTTGAAAAAAAAGTTGTTGATTATTTTATCCGGACATATCTTGAGGGCAAAACGCCAAATCCCTGCATTATCTGCAACAAAGAAATAAAATTCGGGGAACTGCTTAAGCACGCCCAAAATATGGGAGCGGATTTTCTGGCCACAGGACACTATGCCACCATAATCAACCCCATCTGTTTTCCAGATAAAACGATTTGTCATTGTTATCTTAAAAAAGGGATGGATTCGTTAAAAGACCAAAGTTATTTTCTTTCCCTTTTATCTGCAAACCAACTTGAAAAAATTATTTTTCCATTGGCAGGAATGACAAAAAAAGAGGTTAAACAATTTGCCGGCTCAAAGAATCTGATCCCCATTCACCCCAGTGAAAGCCAGGATATCTGTTTTATTCATGACAACGATTTTTCCGGTTTTATAACTGATAAAACCGGTCATCATCCCAAACCCGGCAATATTATAAATCACCACGGAAAAATAGTGGGCCGTCACAAGGGACTGCATAAATTTACCATAGGACAAAGACGCGGCATAGACTGCCCTGCAAAAGAACCCTATTATGTCAAAAAGATTGATGTTAAAAATAATATTCTCGAGGTCTGTTTTAAAGAAGATCTGTCTGAAAAAAAAATGATTGTTGACCAGATAAACTGGAATGTTTCAGATCAAAAAAATCTCTCCAATATTACAACTGATATGATGGCCAACATTATGACTAAAATCAGATATAGCCACAAAGGCGCCTTGTCCAATCTCTCTTTGAAAGGGGCTACAGTAAAAGTTGTGTTTGATGAACCCCAGAATGCGATTACTCCCGGACAGGCAGCCGTATTTTATAAGGATTCCAGGGTCCTTGGAGCCGGCATTATTCAATGAAAAAATTTTATATCCAAACATTAGGCTGTAAAGTCAATCAATATGAAAGTGATGGCATTGCGTTAAGCCTTGAAAGACAGGGCTGGCAAAAAGCCAAAAAAAAGCAGGCTGCAGATGTTTTCATCATCAATACCTGCGCTGTTACATCCAAGGCAGGCATGCAGTCAAGGCAGGCCATTCGTAAGATTATCAGGGAAAATCCAAATGCAACTGTCATTGTTACAGGATGCCACGCCCAGACCGACCCTGATCAGATAAAAAAAATTGATCAGATGAATCAGACCGGTCACATTGTCTGCCATAAAGACAAGACCAAAATTGCAAAACATATTACGGATATCTGTGATAACTCGTCCCCACTGAACTTTAAAAAAACCGATCACACCAAAGCAAGTGTTTTTCACGGGTTTGATCATGCGGTAAAAGGGGAAATGACACGGGCATATCTTAAGATCCAGGATGGGTGTAATGCGTTTTGCACCTATTGCATTGTCCCCCATGCCAGGGGAGCTTCCGTGAGCATGCCGGAAAAAGAGGTTTTTAAACATTTAAAAGAGCTTAACAGTTCAGGATTTAAAGAGGTTATTCTTACCGGAATTCACACGGGCATGTATGGCATTGATCTTGAAAAAAAATCATCGCTTGTGCAATTGCTTGAGAAAATCAACGACCAACGGCCCGTTCACAGGATCAGGCTCAGCTCCATTGAACCTGCAGAACTCAACGATGGGATTATAAATCTTGCCGGACAGGGAAATATTTTATGTGATCATTTCCATATCCCCCTGCAGTCCGGGGATGATGATATTTTAAAAAAAATGAGGCGGCCCTATGATGTTGGTTTTTTTAAAGAAATCATCCATAAAATTCATAAAACCATACCCAATGCAGGCATTGGGATTGACACATTGATCGGATTCCCTTCGGAAACCCAAAAACAATTTGAGAATACCTATAATCTTCTTGAAACTCTTCCCATATCTTATCTTCATGTTTTTCCATTTTCTGCCAGAAAGGGCACCCCGGCCTATCATTTTGATGATAAGGTTGATGCCGGGGTCATTAAACAACGATGCGAGGCAATGCGAAAGCTTGATAAAATCAAACGAAAGTCCTTTATTGACGCAAATCTGAACAGGAGGCTCGAAGGTCTTGTTCAACACAAGCCTGATCTGAAAACAGGCCTGCTCAAAGCAGTAACATCAAATTACCTCACTGTTTTTTTAAACAAAAATCATGATCATAACCTTAAAGGGAAAATCATTGATCTTGTCCCTGCACAATATGACAAAGATATGAACATTCTGGGAAAAATCATAGAATAATTATAGAATATCGAATAGTGGTGCCATATAACATATACAGCAGATTTGTCTGCCACAATAAAGACTAAAACTCTTAATTATTACAATATGTTGGGCTGAATTTTATATAAAAAGAAAGAAAAAAAAGCCTATAGCCGCCTTTCCTTTTTTATATGGTCATAAGCATCCTGGATTTCCTTGAACTTGTCATTGGCAAATTTTATAAACTCTTCAGGCAGCCCTTTGGATTCAATTTTATCTGGATGATATTCGGTAACAAGCTTTCGATACTGTTTCTTTATATCTTCATTGGATGCACTCTCATCACATTTCAAAACATTGTAATATCTATTGGTTTCTTTGACATACTTTGATTTAAGCCTTGCATAGTCTGTATCAGAATAATTAAAAATCCTTGTGGCGGATAAAAGCATGGTTTCTTCCCGGCTTGAAATGCTTCCGTCTGCGGCAGACACCCTAAGCAATACATCCATCATCAACTCTATGATACGGGATTGGGATCTGAATACAGAATAAAACTGCAGGGCAAATGCATCAAAGCTTTCAGCAGAATGAACCGCCTGTCTGAAGATATTCTGGGCAGTTTGTTGACTGTTAAAATCAAGCTGAAGATCGCGTTTCATAAAGGTGTCAATTGCAGAAATTTCATTTTCTGTTACAGCACCGTCTGCTTTGCAGATTTTACCCAGCATGGAAAAGGCTGCAGTAAAAAAAACAAGCTGAGCCTCTTCGTTTGAAGAGAGAGTATCCTGTGATCCATATTGTTGTGATCCCGGTCTTTGAAAGCCTGATCCATGCAAATCGGGTCTTGACGAAAGATACGCCTGTTCTTTTTTGTCCACAAACGTATGCCCGAATGCAGCCCCTGCCACAGCACCCAAAGGGCCACCCAATGCAAACCCAATGGTTCCCCCGATCATTTTGCCAAGCCAACTCATTTGCTTTCCTTTCAAATAACTGTCAAGGGCAGACCTGGTATCTAATTTAAGATTTGCCCACAACAAAGTATAAAAGTCTGTGTTTGAATTTTTTAAGACTATTATATAAAAAAAATCAAAATCCTTGTTTCCTTTTTAAAGATTATATATAAACACATTTGCTTTATGCGTCAAACGATTAACCAAACAAAGTTGAAGGATATGCTGCCTAAAAAAATCATTGGAATAATAATTTTTCTTAATATAGCAGGTTTTGGATTTTTACTATATATTGTTGGTATGATACTAAAAGATAAGTTTCTGCAAAAGAAAAAAGACATCGCGGTTCTACAAGAGCCTGTTAAACCTGAAAAAAAGCCTGCTATTGTTAACGATGATATCATACCGGATGAAGATGATTTGCTCAAAGATATGGATTTATCAGATCTTGAAGACCTTGATTTTAAAGATTTTGACTAAGGAGGTATGCAATGAATTTTCAAAATTTATTTTTATTTTTTGTATTGACAATCGCCCTGATTCTTACCGGATGTGGTGCTGCGGTCGTCGGTGGTGCTGCATATGGAGGGTATAAGGGCGTGACGGACAAACGCTCAATAGGTACTATGGTGGATGATTCAGTGATTTGTACAACCGTTAAATCCAAAATGATTGCAGATGAATTTGTAAAAGCCCGGCATATTGATGTGGATGTACTAAAAGGGGTGGTATACCTGATAGGGGTGGTTGAATCTTCATCTCAAAAAAGAATGGCAGCAGACATTGCAAGAGGAGTTGAAGGGGTTCAACGGGTTGAAAACCAGTTAATTATAGGTAGAACAAGCGCAGGTCAGGCTTTTGATGATACTGTTCTGACAAGCAAAATAAAAACCGAACTTTTAAAAACACCTGAGATCCGGTCAATCAATATTGACGTTGACACAAATAATAATGTAGTCACACTGACGGGGATTGTTAAAACACAAAGAGAAAAAGACAAGGTTCTTTATATTGTATATAAAATTGCCGAAAACCGGCAGATAGTTGACAATCTGTCAGTGAGCAATTGATTTTCAATTTTTATTATTAAGCCAGGGTTTGTTTTTCTTTTGTTTTTCTTTAACCGGGGCACACCTGGTTTCAATGGAACCCTTGCCCAGCAGGTCGCTTACTCTGCCGAAAAACGAGGGATCAGAACAGGTATTGTATTCATCCGAAAGTTTAACCAGTACCGGCGGCTTATCATCAATTTCTATTTTTAAACAAGCGGTACACTCTCCAGGAAATGTTTCAATAATTGATTTAAGTTTTTCAAGCGTATCTGAAGACGCATCCTGCGCATTAACATTGATCAATACGCCATTGGTCCATTCGCTAGAGGCCAGCTCAATTGGAACAATTTTTTCCGCTATAAGCTTGGTAATATTTTCATTTTTTTGAACCTCTGCTTCCAGGATAACAATATTATCACCAGTCAGAAGAGTGTGGCTTTTTGCATAAAGATTGGGAAATACCACAACCTCAATGCTTCCGAACTGGTCTTCGATGGCTGAAAATGCCATCATGTCCCCTTTTTTGGTTTTATGGATCTTAAGGATTTTTAAGGCACCGCCCATACGAATCATTTTTCCATCAGCAACATCATTAATATTAACTGAGTTCACAGTGGTATATTTTTGAATCGTATCTTCATATTTATCAAGAGGATGTCCGGTAATATAAAATCCCAAAGACTCTTTTTCCAGGGACAAAAGCATATTATCATCCCATTCTTCAATATCCGGAAGCTTTGGCGTACTCACGGGAAGTGCGGTCCCCATATTTGAATCTGCAAACAAATCCATTTGTGAATCAGCTTTTTCCTTTTGAATTCTGGAGCCGTGATCAAGGGCATCTTCAAGAATTGCCATCATCTGGCTGCGCCGAGTACCGGTTAAATCAAAAGCCCCGCACTTGATCAATGCTTCAAGGACTTTTTTGTTAACCTTTCCGACATTAACCCGTTCGCAAAAATCATAAATGCTTTCGTAACCAGCGTCTTTTTCTCTTGATTCAACAATCGATTCAATAGCTGCTTCACCAACATTTTTCACGGCTGCAAGACCAAACCGGATACATCCGTCAGATACGGTAAAATGAGCATCACTCTGATTTACATCCGGCGGCAGCACCTTTATTTTATGGCTACGGCACTCATCTATATATTTGATAACAGCATCGGAATTGCTTCTTTCACTGGTCATTAACGCTGCAATAAACTCAATGGCAAAATTGGCCTTTAAATAAGCAGTCTGATAGGCAATGAGGGCATAAGCCGCACTATGGGATTTATTAAAACCATAACCGCCGAATTTTTCCATTAAATCAAATAGTTCACCAGCCTTTTGAAGATCATGGTTATTTTCTTTTGCCCCTTTCATAAAAAGCGCCCGATGCTCTTCCATCATGGAAACAATCTTTTTTCCCATGGCTTTTCTAAGCCCGTCCGCATCCGCCATGGTATAATTTGCCAATACGCCGGCAATTTTCATGACCTGTTCCTGGTAAAGAATAACCCCATAGGTTTCTTTTAAAACCGGTTCCAGTTCGTCAAACAGATACACAACTTCTTCGCGACCGTTTTTTCGTTCAACATAGGAGTCTGCCATGCCACTGTCCAAAGGTCCAGGCCGGTACAAGGCAACCAAGGCGACAATATCGGAAAAACTTGCAGGCTTGAGCCGTAAAATCAAGTCTTTCATACCTGAACTTTCAAGCTGGAACACGCCTGTGGTATCAGCACTTTGTAACAACTCAAAAGTTTTTGCATCGTTGTAATCAAGATCTAAAAGATCAGGGGGAGTTTTCCCCTGCTTTTTAATCAATTCAATACAATTTTTGATAACAGTAAGGTTTCTTAATCCTAAAAAATCAAATTTAACCAGCCCAAGCTTTTCAACATAATTCATGTCAAACTGGGTAACGGTCTCCCCCTCTTTGCCTTTGTACAAGGGGAGATATTCGTTCAACGGTTTGTCGGCAACCACCACACCTGCCGCATGGGTAGAGGCATGCCTTGGCAATCCTTCAAGAAGAAGGGCAACCTCAAGCATCTTTGTCTTTTCTTCAGACTCTGCACATTTGTCCCGGATTGCCGGAACTTCTTCAATGGCCTTTGTAAGATTTTTGGCATTATCCGGGATCATTTTGGCAATTTCATCCACCTCGGACAGCAGAACCCCGATAGCCCTTCCCACATCCCTGATAACAGCCTTGGCCTTAAGCCTTCCAAAGGTGATAATCTGGCATACATACTCAGGGCCACCATACCTTTCTATGGTATATTTATACACCTTGTCCCGGCCTTCAATACAAAAATCAACATCAATATCCGGCATGCTGATACGGGACGGGTTTAAGAATCTTTCAAAGATCAAGCCGTGTTCTATTGGGTCCAGGGCTGTAATTCCCATAGCATAGGCCACCATGGACCCGGCGGCAGACCCTCGTCCCGGACCCACCGGCACATTGATTTTTTTTGAATGTTCTATAAAATCTGCAACAATGAGAAAATATCCGGGAAAACCCATATCAAGGATAATGCCGATCTCATAATCAATTCGATCCCTGTACATTTGCTCGTCAATGTCCGGGTTGGATTGCTTTATGAGTTTGAGCCTTTCTTCAAACCCTTCCAGGGCTTTTTGCTTGAAAAGGTCATCTTCAGACTCATCTTCAGACTGGGCATATCTCGGAAAATGATAGGTCTTGTCATCAAACTCAACATTGCATTTTGCTATGACTTCGCGTGTGTTTTCAATGGCACCCGGATACTTGCCAAATGTTTGGATCATCTCCTCAGGAGATTTGAAATAGAGCTGGTTGGAATCAAATTTAAACCGGTTCTGATTGGTAAGGGTATCTCCTGTCTGTATGCACAGCAAAATTTCATGAGCGACATCATCACCCTTGGAAAGATAGTGGCAGTCATTGGTGGCCACGATTGGAATGGACAGCCGCTCACTGATATCAAGGATACCTTGATTTACCTTATGCTGGATCTTCATTCCATTTTCCTGGATTTCCAGAAAAAAATTATCCTCGCCAAAGGTGTTCAAATAAAACCTGGCCGCATCATCAGCCTCATCCATCTTGTTTTGGAGAATATGCTTGGGAATATCCCCTTTAAGGCAGGCTGAAAGCCCGATCAAGCCTTTGGAATGGTTGACCAGAAGCTCTTTATCAATTCTGGGTTTATAATAAAAGCCCTTGAGCTGGGCAATGGAAACAAGTTTGCAAAGATTGGCATATCCTTCCCGGTCTTTTGCCAGAAGAACCAGATGGCTCAATCCCTTATGATCCATCTGGGTTCGGTCATTCAAGGTTCTTGGGGCAACATAGACCTCGCACCCGATCACGGGTTTTATGGATTGCTTTTTGGCCTTTTCATAAAACTCTGCAACACCGAACATGGTGCCATGATCTGTCATGGATACGGCATCCATGCCATATTCATTGCACTTCTTAAATAAGGAGTCCAGTCTTATGGCACCATCAAGCAAAGAATACTCGGTATGAAGATGAAGGTGATAAAATGGTGACGTAGTGTTGCTCATTTGAGATTAGTGACTTTCAATCCTGTAATTGGGTGCTTCTTTGGTAATAATAACATCATGCACATGGCTTTCTTTAAGTCCTGCCGAACTGATTTTAATAAATTTGGCCTTTTCATGAAGATCTTCAATAGTAGAGGCTCCCAGATATCCCATTCCGGCTTTAAGCCCTCCGATCATCTGGGTAATATTTTCTTTAACTGTGCCCCTGTATGGAATTCTGCCGACAATACCTTCTGGAACCAGTTCGTCATCTTCACCGGTATCTTTCTGGTAATAGCGGTCTGAACTGCCTTTTTTCATTGCTTCAACCGATCCCATTCCCCGATAGGCTTTGTAGGACCGCCCCTGGTAAAGAACAATTTCACCCGGGCTTTCCTGTGTACCGGCAAGAAGGGTTCCCAGCATGACGGAATCAGCACCTGCACCCAGGGCTTTTGCAATGTCACCGGAAAATTTGATCCCTCCGTCTGCAATAATGGGAACACCGGTTGCCTTTGAAATATCTTTACAATTTTGAATGGCAGTCAACTGAGGCACACCAACCCCGGCAACAATCCGGGTCGTACAAATGGAACCAGGGCCAATTCCTATTTTAACCGCATCGACTCCCGCATCAATCAAGGCTTTTGCACCGGCTTCCATGGCCACGTTTCCCGCAATAAGCTGGCAATCCGGAAATGCATGTTTGATTTTCTTGACTGCGTCCATCACATTTTTTGAATGACCATGGGACGTATCAATGACAAGGGCATCGGTTCCTGCCCGTAACAATGCTTCCACCCTTTCCATCATGTCAGAGCCTACACCAATAGCAGCACCCGCCCTTAACCTGCCCAGCGAGTCTTTGCAGGCATTTGGATATTTCTTGATTTTTTCAATATCTTTTATAGTTATCAAGCCTTTGAGTTTGCCTTCTTTATCCACAACCAGAAGTTTTTCTATTCTATGCTTGTGCAGCATGATTTTGGATTGTTCAAGAGTGCATTTTTCAGGAACCGTCACCAGATTTTTACTGGTCATCACTTCTCTGGTGGGTTTTTCCAGCCGGGTCTCAAACCTCAAATCCCTGTTGGTCACAATACCTACAAGTTTATCCCCTTCCGTCACAGGAATTCCTGAAATCCTGTATTTGGCCATAATCTTCAATACTTCTGAAATCGGAACATCCGGATGAATGGTAATGGGATCAACAATCATTCCGCTTTCTGATTTTTTTACCCGGTCAACTTCAATGGCCTGCTCTTCTATGCTCAGATTTCGATGAATAAAACCCAGTCCCCCTGCCCGCGCCATGCTGATGGCCGTCAAGGCTTCGGTGACCGTATCCATAGCCGCACTGACAATGGGAATATTCAGTTCAAGTGCTTTGGTTAATCGTGTCCGGGTCTGAACTTCATCGGGCAGGATAGCAGAATAATCAGGTAATAAAAGGACGTCATCAAATGACAGTCCTTCCTCGGATAATATATTTGACATAAATTATAACCTCCAGAAAGGAAAATGTTTATTGATACTATTTAGGCTGGCAATCTAATGAGGAATTAAACCACCAGCCCTATTTGAAATCAAATCAGTATATAAACACGCACTTTTACCAAATATCCGTTTTTTTGGCAAGATCAATATTGTTGTACAAGACAAAAGCCTGCAGCCGGAAAGTTTTAAATTCATTATGGGAGCAAAGCATTGAAAGACGGTCTCACTAAATGCTTTGCGATCATACCAATTCTATTTCCATGTTATTTTTGAGTAGGATGCTATGTCCCCGGCAACCCTTTGAATTTGTTGTTTTATGAATAATAATTTCTTTTTTTGATTTTTTTTTTCAGACCGTTTTAAAGAAAAGAAATGCTCAATTTCTTTTTTGAACGAATGATACCGGTTGAACCGCTTATTTATTTTTTCTTTAAACTCCCTTGTGCCTGCCTCAATCAAAGGGATAAAATAGTTGGTTCGCAAGCTCATATGATACTCTTCAAATTGATCTCTTATGAGTTTTTGATGTTTCTTTTTAATTTTTAAAGCTGCTTTTTCCAATCCAGGAGAAAATGAAAATCCTGATTTTCTATCAAACATGCATGAAAGTATTTGCACCAAAGTTTGCAGCCCAAAATCAGCAAACACATTTGCCTTGATTTTAGAGGTATATTTTGCCTCAAACATTGCGGTGGGCAATTGAAGACCCAGGATTTTTTTTATTTTATCAATATCAACAGGATCTATAAAGTCACTGTATTGCGTTGTTAAATTTGACATGTTTTCAAATTCAGAATAATGATCGGCTTTTAACAGGTCAATCTGGTATGAATCAAACAAAGATTGAAAATAAGAGGTGATTCTTTTTTCCTGTGCCTCAACAATTTTTTTTAATTGAGGGTTAACCTGTTCAATACCATATAAATCCAACTTTCGTTTAAAATCCTGAAACAGCAAATATAAAGTTTGATTAAACCCTGATTCCTTTACCGCGAACCTGTATTTTTCAACATCAATGGAAGCTGTCCTGATGTACTCCCGGGCTTTTTTTAAAATACCAAATTGATCCTGAACAAAGGCCTCTTTTAAATTCAAATCTATTTCATCTTTTAACCCCCTGACAGCGCCTTGTATGGAGTTTGCCACGATGGATTCCAGGCGGGATGCATTTTGATGTAAATGCTCCAGGGTCTCTAAAGCTGCTTTTTCCTTTAATTTGTCAGAGGACAGCAAATTAATAAAAATATTTGTTCGTTGATCCAATTGATCAATGATAATGCCAAGGCGCTTCAAATGGTTTGAAATCAACAACTCAAATCTATTTTTATCAATTTTCTGTGTAAAAAAGGATTCAAATTCCCGGGTTTTCAAATCACAGTATTGAACCATTTTTTTTTCTTCCTGCCATAATTTTAAGCGGCTTAAATCTTTTTTAGTTAATTTTGATTCAAGCTTTAGAAAAAGATTATACAGTGAAGAAAAAGAAAAAATTTTGGGTTGAATATCTAAAAATTCAAGGTTGGCACAAATACTGGTTTCTATTTTAATCAGATCATCAAGGTTTTCATGTTCCGTCAGGTCACAATTATTGATAAAAAGAATATTATCCAGAAGCCCCAGATTTTTAATTCGTTTTAAAAACGTCATGTCAGACTGCCTTAAACCGGTTCTGGAACTGATGCAATATATAATCAGATTGGATGATTCAAGATAGGTTAAAATTTGAGCCAACTGAGCAGGATCGGTTGAATCGGCTCCTTGGCAATCGGCAATTTCAATATTGGGATCAATTATTTTTCCAAAAATATTAAGGCAGACATCCTTGATATAAAACGCATTATCAGGATCAGAAGTATAGGGTTTGTGCTTGTCAAACTCTTTTGATTCAAAACAATAAAGGGTTTCATCAGCCTGAACCAGATCCTTACACATATCAAATCCTTGAAGCGCATGCCGGATTAAAATGGTTTCAGGCATGATTTCATCATTTGTGACTGAAAAATCATTAATAAGGGTTTGATATGCTTTTTTTAGACAATTCCGATCATTTTTTCGTCTGATATCAAAGTCATTTTTTATGGGTGTCTCCAAGCCGTTATTCCCTGATTCTTCATGGGGAAATAACATCAAGGCTTTTTGAAGTTGAGAATTAATGTCATCCCATGATTTAAAATAAAGATTGGCCTGATTTTTTTTCCCTTTTCGAATTCTTGTGGTAATTGATGTGAGAACGCCTGCCCCTCTTTTCACCAGTTCCTTTCCAATCAAAGAATTGACAAAGGTACTTTTTCCAGATTTAACGACACCAACAACTGCTATCTTCAGGCATCCCGCCCGAATATCCTCAGGAATACGCTGGCAAATTGTTTGATACTCTTTAAATGAAGTATCACTCATTTGCGGGAGTTCTTCGATAAGGTGAAGAATTGTTAACGTATCATTAACTATTTTTTCAATGGAATTTAACCGTGTTTTCGTATTTGTCATTATATTGGCAGGAGAAAATTAATATATCATCATCATCGCTTTATCATATTTCAATTCAGTACTGGTCGAAAAAATGATATCTTCGGATATCGGGCAGGTCAACCAGGCTGAATCATGTAATTCATTATCCAGTTGCATCGGTCCCCATCCTGCACATCCCAGAATGATCATAAAGGATTCAGGACCTTTTTGGACGGCAATTGCCTCAAGTATATCTCTGGAATTACTCAAGGCAAGCCAGTCTGCAACTTTCAAACTTTCATTCCAGTCAAAGGGAGGTCCATGGAGAACAAACACACCGCTGGGCTGAACCGGCCCGCCAAGATAAATTTCAAGCTTATCAACACTTTTGTCACACTTAATACCCAAATCATCAAACAATTCCCTTCCGGTTAAAAGAGGATGCACTTTATTAACAATAAAACCAAGGGCACCGGATTCGTTATGCTCACACATACACGTCACGGTCTGGGCAAAATTGGGATCAGGTAACCCGGGAATAGCAAGTAAAAATTGTCCCTTCATACTTTGCGAGATGTAATCAGTCATGAACCAGCTCCGTAATTAATCTTGACATTACAATTATAGTTTACATATATTCAGTAAAACGATAGTTTTAAATATTTTTGTTTGATTTGCAATACTTTTTGTCATCAAAGGACAGCTTTATGAACGAAATCAATCCCAAAACAGCAAGCATTAATAAGATATCCTCAGTTGTCCCCCGGATAATACAAAAAAATTCTTTTCAAGAACCGGGTGGTTTATTCAATGAACTTTTGACCAGTCAAATCGAAAAAAACTGTAATGACAGCACCTTAAAAGAGGTCACAACCCTTCCTGAAATTCAAGGCAGTTTCAAAGCACAACAACTGGACCTTTCACTTGATCAAACTCAATTGACCCAAAAACTGGAAGACTCTTTGGATTTGTTTGAAACATATGCATCCTGGCTTGGCGATCCTGAAAAAACCTTAAAGCAGACCCATGGACTCCTTGAACAGGTATTGAGCAGTACAAAGGCCCTGGCACTGGATGTCAAAGAACATGGAACTTCCAGCACGGATTTAAAACAAATCCTTACCCAATTGATGACCACGGCACAGGTGGAGCAGATCAAATTGAACCGGGGTGATTATTCGGGTTGATATTGTTGCCTTCATGCCTTTTATCAATTTTCTTTTCTTCCGTAAACATCATCAAATCTGACGATATCATCCTCTCCCAGGTAGGAACCAGACTGAACTTCGATCAGCTCCAGGGGGATTTTACCCGGATTTTCCAACCGATGTGCGGTTCCCAAAGAGATATATGTGGATTCATCTTCTTTGAGAAGTATCTGCTTTTCTCCTTTGGTGACAATTGCCGAACCAGAGACCACTGTCCAATGTTCTGCGCGATGAAAATGCTTTTGTAAAGAAAGCTTTGCCCCTGGTTTAACCGTAATTCGTTTCACTTGAAATCTGGTTTCAATATCAATGGTTTCATAACTGCCCCACGGCCTGTAAACTTTCCGGTGAATAACAGATTCCTCCCTGTTATGATCCTTTAATTGTTTAACAATTTTTTTAACATCCTGGACCCGGTCTCTCGGAGAAACCAAAATAGCATCCTTTGTTTCCACAATAACAAATTTTTCAATGCCAACCGCTGCAATCAGGCTGCTTTCGGACTTAATATAAGATTCTTTGACATCATGGGTCAAAACATCTCCTTTTATGACATTCAAGTTTTCATCTTTTTTACCCGTCTGCCACAGAGCATCAAATGATCCCAAGTCATTCCAACCCGCTTCAAAGGGAATAACAATGCCTTTGAAAGTTTTCTCCATGACTGCATAATCAATTGACTCCGACTCAATATTTTTAAACCCGTCAAGGCTTAACCGAAAAAAATCAAGATCCTGAACTCCTTTGGAGATAACCTCTTTACACGGCATCATAATATCCGGTGCATGGGCCTCAAGTTCCTTTATAATAGCAGACGCCCTGAACATGAACATTCCTGAATTCCAGCAATATGATCCTGATTCCAGATATTTCCGGGCTGTATCCAGGTCCGGCTTTTCAACAAATTTTTCTATTGTAGCGGCACCGGTATCAGTTTCCAGCACCTCTCCTATTTTGATATATCCATATCCGGTTTCAGGGGAATCCGGAATAATTCCGAATGTTATCAAATTGTCTTTTTTTGCATATTTCAGGCCGGCCTTTATGGCGGCATGAAAAGCGGCAATCTTTTCTATTACATGATCTGCCGGCAATACCAGAAGTATGGGATCATCACTGTTTTCCATAGCCTTTAATGCTGCAAGGGCGATGGCGGGTGCCGTGTTTCTGCCTACAGGCTCCAGAATAATGGCATTTGGTTCAATCTCTATGTTTCTGAGTTGTTCAGCCGTCATAAACCGGTGTTCTTCATTGCATACGACAATGGGAGACCCAAGCATTTCAAGGCCTTCAAGTCTTAATACCGTATTTTGCAGCATGGTATGTTCATTGTATATGTTAATCAGCTGTTTTGGATAAAGCTCCCTTGATAACGGCCAAAGCCTTGTCCCTGATCCCCCTGCAAGAATTACCGGAATAATCATTGTTTCTCCTATAATGTTTGTTTTTTTGCCGTGAACACATTAATCGTCAATCCGTGATTTACAGGATAAGACTCAATTGCCTTAAGATGAAAACCTGTATCCGTCAACCAGGTTTTTATCTTTTCTTTTTCAAATCCAAGCCATGAACCGCCCATGATATCTTTTATTTTTTCCTGATTATGTTTTTCAAAATCGGACAGGATAAATATTCCTCCCGGTTTTAGTACCCTGTATACCTCGGCAATTGATATTTCAGGCTGTGAGATGTAGTGTAAAACCATATTCATTATGGCGGTGTCAATTTCTTTGTTTTTCATTGGAAGATGCTCTATCTCACCCAGTCTCAACTCGGCATTGTCTGTCCCCGCAAGTCTTAACCTTGCCTGTTCCAACATTTCAGGAGAACTGTCGATACCAATAAGGGTGTGTGACGTTTCACCTGACAAATTTTCAATGAGTTCCCCTGTTCCACAGCCCAGATCTGAAATATTGCCATAAAAAACTATTTTTTTCATAATCATGGAATTCAGATTAAAATTGCCTAACACCTCTTTTTTCAATTTATCCCACTGGGGTGCTACGCTCTTGAAGAACCGCTTTGTTATGTTTTGCCGGATTTTAATCATTTCCCGGGCTTTTTTAACATCCTGACCTGTAAGTTCTTCTTTTTCAAGACTCTGATCAATCAATTTGATAAAGGTCTTTATAATTTCATTTTTGGCCGCAGAATAATAAATAAAGCTGCCGTCTCTTCGAGAGGTCAGGAGTCCCGATTCCATAAGGATTTTCAAATGCCTTGAAACACCTGACTGTATCATGTCCACAACCAGAACAATTTCATTCACATTGAGTTCATATTTGTGCAGTACATACAGCAGCCTAACACGGGTTTTATCAGACAGAGCTTTAAAACATTTTATCAATTCCATTTTAACAATACTTTTCAATTATGCTTATATGTTTATTTTTGACATAAATTTTAAGATTGACAGCTTAAACACTCATTTTCAAGCTTTTTCAATCTATTATTTCACTTTTTTTTATATGCAAGTCCTTAAAAAATTCAAACAAAGACTTTCAATCTTTGTTGTGGGCAAACCAAGTTGAAAGACCAAGTCGGCCCGTGGCAGTTATTGAAAACTTGAGGATACAACAAAGCCTGAAAATATTTCATGTGTTAATACTGATAAATATACTTTATTATAGCTCAGAATTCGTTTATATATAAATATAGCAACCAATAACAAGAGTCAAACAGGATGGTATTATGGGACACGAAGATAAAGGACATTTTGCAGCAAAACATCAAAACAAAAAAATCGATAAAACCATAGCTGAAAAAATACAGGCACTGGCCGATGACAATTGTTTAACTTGTTCTGCTGCCCATCGGGCAGGCAAGGCTCTTAACGTATCGCCTTCTGAAATAGGCGTGCAGACGGATCTTTTAGAATATCAAATTACCGAGTGTCAGCTCGGATTGTATGGTTTTAGTGATGGAGAAAAAAAAATTAATCCAAACATTGAAATTTCTCCCGACTTAAATGAACAACTTGACAAGGCAGCTGAAAACGACAGGATATCCTGTTTGGAATGCTGGAATATTGCAAAAAATTTAAAAATGAAACGCATTGATGTCAGCTCAGCTTGTGAGAAAAAAAATATCAAAATAAAACCGTGTCAACTGGGTGCCTTTTAACTTTTTTTTTCATATAAAAACCCAGTTCAATATACTGTAATAATTCAACCTTCTGGGGTAATAAATATTATTGTGGACAAAGCAATTTGACTATGATTGTTGGTACAGGCAAAATTAAATTCAGATTATTCCATATAAATTCTTTAAAAGAAAAACGTAAAATTGTTAAATCAATTGTTCATAGAATAAAGAACAAATTTAACATTTCAATTGCTGAAACCGATTTGAACGACAGTCATGACTGGGCACAAATCGGTTTTGCAATTATTGGAAATGATTCAAGGCTTATAAACTCAAAATTAGATAAGGTGATCAATATGGCCGATGATTTAGGCCTTGCCATGATAGCAGACACCCATATCGAAATCATTCATTTGTAGCAAGTTTTTTTTGAGTTTTACGCTTTCTTCGTTGTTTTTGTTTTTTTATTCGTTCTATCTTTTTTTGTTCTTTGTCAGAAGTTCCGCTCAGATGCGCTTCTATTTTTTCAATCAGTTTTCTTAATGCCAAAAATCTGTTTAAATGTTGGGATCTTGCTTTTCCGCATTTTACTGACAAATTTGTTTTTTTATGTTTCAAAAATACGGCAGAATTTGATTTGTTAACCTTTTGCCCTCCCCTGCCCGAGGACTTGATAAATTTTTCTTCAATATCCTCTTTTTGAATTCCCAGGGCTGCCATTCTCTTTTCAAGATCTAATATTTTTTCTTTACCCGGACCCATTTTCCTCCTATGGTGCCATTCCATCGGCTTTTTTCATCGGTATCTGTATTGTATGATTTTATTATAATTTGTCCAGGAATGAAAATTCATGTATAGTGTTTTTTTTAAAAAAAGATGAGTTAATATGGATTTAAACTGAATGGAGCGATGATGACCCTTATTTTAAGTTTCTTATTTAAAAGTCTGGCTGTTTTTATTGTGGCAAAGATGCTGCCCGGAATACATATAAAAAATTTTGGAACCGCTGTTCTTGTTGCAGGTATTTACAGTTTGATTAATTTGCTTCTGGGAAAAGTCCTGTTCTTTTTAGCATTTCCAGTGATTTTTATTACATTCGGGCTGTTTGCCTTTATCATTAATGCATTTCTTTTATGGCTTACGGATAAAATGATTGAAGATTTTAAAATTGACAATTTTGGTATCACCATTTTAGCCGCATTTTTGATAATGGTATCAGACAAACTGCTCAACTGGATTTTTTTATAACTGCCGCGGGCAGGCTTAGTCTTTCATCCATTTTTGCCCACAACAAAGATTTAAAGTCTCTGTATGAATTTTTTAAAACTTTCATATAAAATGACATATCTGTCATAGCAGATGTAAGCCAAACCCTATATTTACAAAACCCTTCTGATTGCAACAGATCTTTCTTCCCTTTCAGCATCTGACAATTCATTCCAGGGTGTATCAAAAAAACTGTCAAAAGATTCTGGGTTATCCTCTATTTCAAGGTCTAACCATGACATGGCATTAAAATTACCGGACATATCTTCTTTTTCTGCAACTTTTGCTGCTTCTCTGACATGCTCCATTAAACTTGTCATGACTTCTTTTTTATCCGCTTTTTTAAAAAAAGAATCGTCTTCCGGTTTTTTATAAAGTATTCCCTGGCCATTAATTATATCCGGCTTGTAAACCTTTTCAGCCCAGTCAATTGGTTCGATTTCTTCAAAGGATACGGAAACAGATGCTTCTTTGCATTCCGCAATTGCAACAACATTTTGCACTATTTTCTTGGTAAGTTCTATTTTTTGCTGTTCTGACCTTCCAGGATAAAGCTTCACAATTATATGTGGCATATGGTTCTCCTTAAAATATTTTTTTATACAAAAAAAATATTTTTAATTTTATATAAAAGGACTTTTAACCTGCTGAAATTAAATCTCTTTCATTTTTTCTTGTGGCAGGTCAATCTACCATGGACGTTATTTGTAACCTATTTTATCTGATAAAGGTATTTTGCTTCTAACAAAAATACCTGTTGCTCTTGCAATCTCTTTGTCGTTGGAATCGAACAAAACCGACTCACATATAAACTGGGACCGGTTCTGATTAACAACCTTGCCGATTGATTTTACAACACCCTCTGATACCGGCCGGGTAATGTATGTTGTAAAACTGGTTGTCAGTACAAAAACATCCTCGACCAAAGAATTGGCTGCAAAAAATGCTGCATTGTCTAATGCAAAAAAAGATAGCGTACCGTGCATGGCACCTACGGCATTGAAAAACTCCTTTTTTACAGGCAAGGTAATGTGTGCTTCACCTTGCTTGACACTCACTTTTGCATCAACCAGTCGTGAAAACGGTGATGAATGCATCATATTTTCCAATTTTGTGTAATGATCACTATTAATCATTATTTATCTCCATTTGAGTCTATCCCATTTTTTTTATGACCTGATCAATAAGAATATCGGCCACCTTTTCTTTTTCCATTAACGGGATATCAAATAAGCTACCGTCCCTGAAAAAAAGTTTTACCTTGTTGGTATCTGCCTTGAATCCTGAATCGGATGATCCCACCAGATTGGCGGCAATCATATCAAGATTCTTTTTTTTGATTTTTAACAGGGCGTTTTTTTCAAGATCATCGGTTTCTGCGGCAAACCCGACAACAAACTGATCTTTTGTTTTCTTTTCCCCAATGAGTTTTAAAATATCAGGATTTTCCGCCATGGAAATACAAAGGTCTTTGTTATTGTTGTCTTTTTTCTTTATTTTGCTGGTTTTCGGATCTATTGGTTTATAATCTGCCACTGCTGCAACCTTTATAATAATATCCGCCTGATCAAGATTGCTAAGCATTTGAGATGCCATCTGTTCACAGGTTTCCACGTCAATGCGCTCAACCCCGACAGGCGCATCAAGATTGACAGGCCCGGATACCAAAGTCACTGTTCCCCCTCTTTTTTCTGCTGCTCTGGCAATTGCATACCCCATCTTCCCGGAAGAGTGATTGCTGACAAACCTGACCGGATCAATAGGTTCAACTGTGGGACCTGCAGAAACAAGAATTTTTTTACCTTTTAAATCCTTTCTGGTCAAAATGGCTTCAAGCCTGTCAAGAATAAACCATGGGTCCGGCAGCCTTCCGGCACCCACGGCTTTGCATGCCAGTATCCCGGAATCCGGATCAATAATATGCCATCCATCTGTTTCAAGGATATCAAGATTTCTTTGCACCCGGATATTTTGATACATATCAGTGTTCATAGACGGGCAGATCATGACCGGAGCTGTGACCGCAAGCAAGGTGGTGGACAATGCATCATCTGCAATGCCATGGGCAAGCTTTGCAATGGTATTTGCCGTTGCCGGGGCAATGACTGCAGCATCAGCCCAGGTGGCAAGATCAATATGCTTTACCAAAGATTGTGTATCAAAATATAAATCCGATAAAACCGGGTTTTCAGATAACACTTCAAATGTTGTCTTGCCGACAAATTTAAGTGCGCTTTTTGTCACAATGATATTCACATCGGCACCGGCCTTTTTCAACAGTCTTAAAAGTTCAACTGCCTTGTATGCGGCAATGCCACCGGTAACCCCCAAAAGGATATGTTTGTCTTTAAACATCATTATTCCACCAGCCCTGATTCAGAAAAACCGGATTCGCCCGTAATAGTAGGGGCCACGCCGACCTCAACATAGGTATAAAACTGCTCGTCACGAATGGTAATGACCGAAGTTCTTGAGGGTTTTTGAAACACCATGATGGTGGTGCCTGGGGATTTGATCTGGCTAACAATACTCCAATTATCTTTTTGCATGTTATTGTTAAAAAAATCAAACAAAGATTGTCTTTCAACCCGGCCCTTGAGTATAAGAATTCCCGAGGTAAATCCGGGTGTTGATATGATAACTGTTTTGTCGCTTACAACTGAAAGTTCCATGGGGATCAATACGTCTTCAAAATCATGGTATATGGCTGTTGTTTGTTTGGATACCGCCTGATCGATCGATATCTGATCAGCTTCAGTTTTTTTTGAAACCTTACTGCCCAAACATCCGGAAACAAACAATACCAGCAACACGGTTGCCGATATAGTTACAATTGATTTAATATTACATTTTGGTTTCATCTTTTCTCCTAAAAGCCAAGGGTTTCAATTTGAATTAAGACTCATATCTTCTAAAACTATTTATTTTAAATGTCAATTGTGTGATTTGATTCTAAAAAGTTGAAAACAGTCCTATTTAATTGTTAAATTTGGATAATATGTATTTTGCAGCTCTTGATCGTGGAAATTTTTCAATCAACATTTTTGAATATTTTTCAGCATTCTTATCATCATTCAAGCTCTCAAAAATTCGAATAATATTTAAAAGATCTACAGGCTCTGGCTTTTTCTTATAAGCCAGTTGGTAACACTGAATCAGCAGTCTATTATATTTATCTTCTCTAAGAGATTCATCTTTAATTATCTGTTTTAATATTCCTGCTGCCTGATAACAATTTTGTCTTTCTGAATTAATTTTAAGCGCTTCTTGAATTAAGTCGTATGCCTTATTGTAATTAAGCTTATTTGCTTCATCCTGGGCTACAATTAACAACGAAAAATCTCTCCATTCACTGTCCCTTGAAATTTTTACGGCCTTTTTGAAAAAGGGAAGTCCTTCCTCGAAACTTAAAACAGAGCCATATTTGTATAATACTTTCCCGTTAAAAGGATTCTTTTTATATGTATCTTCCCAAAGACTTTTTTTATCCTTCCACACATGGATTCTTTGAATGGAGCCAATACAAAAAATAATCAATATTGAAACAGCAATTGTTTTAATTATATTAGTCCTTTCCGGATATTTCAGTATTTTTTTATAATACAAATCCCCTGCAAAAAGACAGATTACCGGTACCGACAAATAAAGATATCTTTCTGCAAATCGTGTCCAGGCAACATCTCCAAGGGCAACAGGCAGAGCAGGGGAAAAAGAGATAATAAATAATAAAATCCAAAAAGGATAATAAAATTTTCTTTTTAGAACAAGTGTCAGGCTTATTATCCCAATAATGACAAAACCTATCGAATACAGGGTCAAATTTATCTGGGATATAGCGAAGTTAAGCGGAAAAGGACAAACAAGTTTCTTTAAATAGAAGGCTATGGCAGCCGGTAAAGCAAAAAGACCTGAAATCATTTGAGATCTTAATGACACACCGTCTTGAAGGTGCAGTCCTTGAATAGGAAGAGCTTGAATTTGTTCCTGAATAAGGAGCAATCCAAAACCGGCAAATCTAAAATAAAAATATATAAAAAAAGAAGTACTAAGAATACCAGCCCACTTTAGTGATCTTATCAATGACACTTTAAAGCCTTTGGAAGGATAACAGATAACGAATTCGGATAAAACGATAATAATGAACATGCAGACGGCATTTTCCTTGGCAAAGAGTCCTAACAAGAAAGAGATAGAAACAAATACCGACCTGAATCTTATTTTTGAAATATAAAAAAAAAATGATGATAAAGAAAAAAAGGTGGCCAAGATGTCAGTTCTCCCTGATATCCAGGCAACCGATTCTATTGTTAAAGGATTTAGTACAAAAGCAATTGACAGGAAAAAAGAAACGACTTTAAATTGCCTTTTTCCTTTAAAAAAGGCAACTGCAATAAAGTACAAAATAAGGGCATTAAACAAATGGAGAACTATATTTGTCAAATGATACCCTGAATATTCAAATGCCCAAGTTTTACTATCAATGATGAAAGAAAGCATCAATAATGGGCGATAATAGCATCCAATAGTATTCTTCCAAAACATTTTTTTAGCTGAAAAATATTTGTCAGGATTATTTAAATCAAGGATCATAGTAGTATCATCAAGATCAATGACATTTGAATTCAAGGTTGGATAAAAAACCGCCAGAGATATTCCTATAATCAACAAAATGGCTATATATTGTTTTTCAAAAAGGCGAATCAAATAATTAAGTCCATTTTAAAAAAAAGATGTATTTACTTGTTATTTGTTTTCATAACCATATTGCTTGTTGTATATATACGGCCGTTTTGCATAATGATAAAATCGCCTCCATATGGATCTTCAGGAATTTTATCAATCAATCTTTTTTTGACAAGTTCATTTAAAGAAGCAGGGTATACACCAAACAGTTTATGATACTCGGTGATCTTGTTTTCAAGGATTTCCAAAACCTCAAGAGTGGCAATCCTTAATTCAAATTCCTTTTTTGCGCGCTCATCTCTTGTTTCTTTAAGCATTTCCTCTAAAAAAATAATACCATCTCTGTGCTGAAAAGAGTAAACGGCAAGTCTTGCCGCAAGACTTGCAAAATAGTAACGACTCCCAGGAAGTTTTGAGGCCTCCATTAAATATTGACTGCCTTTTTCATTGTCTTTTAAAAAATAGAAATAATTAAACCCGATATAATAAGGTGGCCGATAATCATTTATCCTGTATTTTCTGGCTTTCTCAAGAAGAATATTGGCATCTTCAACCTTGTTATTCAACGCAAGAAACATTTGAGAAAAATAATAGGCATCCCAATAATAAGGATCAAGATCCGTTATGGTATCAAGGGCACAAAATATGTATTGTGACAATTTTGAATTATTTTTATTCAGATCTTCTATTCTTCCACCAATGAAAGTCATGAATTTAAAAAGCAAAAAGTCTGAAGTAAGACCTTTAAATTCAAGGCAGAGAGGTTTTACAAATTGTGATGGAAGAACATAATCCACAAAATTGCATTCCAAAAACAACTCTCGCTCATGCTTTAATTTGGGAAAGGCGACGTTCCAATAAAAAATGCAAATTAAAAGAAGGCTTATTATTTTCAAAGCCTTTACCATTAATTAATCTCCCGTTTATTAAAAATCAAAGAAGCAAGGAACAAAAGCAATGTTGTATAAACAATACTATAAGTTAAAAGAGCTGTCGTATGGCTCAAAGTCATCAATTTGCCGTGGCTTGCAAGGATTTTTATATCAAATGCTGAAAAATTGGGGAAAATATATTGGGCAATATCCACTATCCATTGATTAATTTCTGAAATTTGTTGACCCAAAGCTTCTTTTTTTAAGAACTCCATGACTTCTTCAATGGTCTGACCTGCAATATAAGTTGCCAATGAAAAAAGAAGGGTCAAAAATGAACTTGTTGAAATAGAACTAAAAAAAATCACGACACTGTTCAAGACTGCAAACATAAGAATTTCATACAGATATGCCTGGAAATAACAAAACCATGAAAAATCTTTGAAATAGATTTTTGAATAAAAGGATTTAACAAAACACATTATGCCGGTACTAAAGACCAGAAGAAAAAAAAGAGCTGTAAAAACGATGAGCATCAGTCCGGCGTATTTGCCCAGCATATACTCGGTTCTTGAAATCGGCTTTGACAGAACACAATAAATTGTTCTTTTATCAATATCCTTAGCCATTAAATT
Organism: Desulfobacula phenolica; assembly: GCF_900105645.1. NCBI lineage: Bacteria > Pseudomonadati > Thermodesulfobacteriota > Desulfobacteria > Desulfobacterales > Desulfobacteraceae > Desulfobacula > Desulfobacula phenolica. Next base: position 51,478 of record NZ_FNLL01000016.1, read on the forward strand.
GATATTAACAAAAAATGTTAATAATAGACCGGCAAAAGCAATAGTGGATAAATTTAAATCGACCAGAACCTTGCCCAGTTCATGGCCGAACAGACCGGTAAACAAAATTGTGGCAAGAAGCATGCTCAAAGCGATAATAAAAATACCCATCAAGGCCCTGTCACGAATACCTTCCTTAAAGGTGAGAATGGCCAGGGCAATAATTTTACTCATAGGCTACCTCGCTTTCAATGGTATCCAGAAAGATATTTTCAAGAATATTGGTTTCACTTCCGTCTGCCGCTGCCGGTTTATCATCCAGCTTTTCCATGAGTTCTTGCTTGGAAAGAATTTTTTTCAAATGCCCCTTATCCATGATAGCCATGCGATCGCACAACCGCTCCACATCATTGAGGATATGAGAGCAAAAAAGAATGGTTTTTCCTTTTTTTTTCAAATCCAGAACCATGTCCACCACCAGTTTCCGGCCCAAGGGATCCAGACCGGACATGGGCTCGTCAAAAATAATCAACTCAGGATCGTGAACCAGAGCAAAACAGATCCCGGCCCTTTGGGTCATTCCTTTGGAATATGTTCTCAATCGCCTTTTTCTGGCATGCTCAAGGTTCAAGGTCTTTAAAAGCGTCTCAATGCGGGGCTTTATATCCTGTTTTACCATGCCGGATGTGGTTGCACTGAATTTCATCAGATCTTCAGCAGAAAGATGATCATAATAATAAGGATTTTCAGGAAGGTATCCCATTTGAATTCTGGCTTCAGGATCAGACGGCCGTTTATCTCCGATTAAAATGGTTCCTGAATCATGCCGGATAAATCCCATAAGCATTTTCAACAAAGTACTTTTCCCGGCCCCGTTAGGCCCCACAATTCCCAAGATCTCCCCTGTTTTTACCGAAAGGCTCAAATCCACAACCGCATGAACTTTTTTCCGGGCAAAACTGGAAACAAACGTCTTGTTTACCTGATCAAAAACAACTTCCATGGTCACCTGTTTCTTTCTGTTTCAGAATATAATAAAATAGGATAAATTACTGACCGTCAGTAATTTATCCTATTGTTAATTAAAAAACTATCCAAAAATTATTGTGAGCCACCTCTCAGCATCCAGCTTCCTGAAAAATTAGTGCCAACAAGATAACCATCAACAGTACCTGTAGCAATTGCAGTACCGGCTGCGGCCTTCTGGTATACACCATTGTCATCTGTGTCGAGAGGATCCATGGAGGATCTTACGGCAAAATAAAGGGCAATATCTTTATCCGCTTTTAAGCTGGCCGCACAGGCTGACATGATCTGACCGGCTGAGCCAGCATAACCGCCAGCAGTGGCTGCACCTGAATAGTTGGCATAACTATTGGCGGATATGGCAATACCGGTGATACCAGGACCAGCACCGACTGAATCATCCAAAGTGATGCTACCACTTGATGAACCTGATTGCGCTGCATAGACAGGCGATGCGATTAAGGCAATTAAACATATGGCATAAAAAATTTTTTTCATTTTATAACTCCTAATTATTTAAGATTTAATAAAGTGTGTTTAGGATCATATTCCTGAATTAATACGGAAAATGATCATATTCTGCATAATATCCGCCTGCCTCATTCTTGATGTTTCTGGCATCACTGATAGCCTGGGTATTAAAAGATCTTGCGCGATACTTTGTGAACTGTGGAACAGCAATCGCCGCAAGAATGCCGATAATTGCAATAACAATCATCAGCTCAATCAGTGTAAAACCCTTCTGATTTCTTTTTTGTCTTAGCCAATTAAACATTTGTCACCTCCATTATTCATTGATTGATATTAATACTACTGTTACTGATCCTAAAAAAAAATTTTGTATATTTTATCAATACAAGAAGGATGCCAGCATTTCTAATGCAGGTAAATATTTTTCTAACAGATTGATTTTTAAGTATTATTTTTATCTAACCCAGAATAATCCATTACTCAAAACCGGGATAAGTGTCAAGCAAATAACAATTTTTGATTCTTTTTTTCAAATTTTGTCATCATAAATCACATTTTATCTTTATTAGTATTCAGATAAGCAACTGCACTGAAAATTTTAGAAAACACTTTTCAATCGCATTTATATAATGATAAACTCTGACGTTTTTCAATTGGCACCATGACCATACTTCTGGGATTTAAGAAACAAATTATGGAATATAACACTTCAACCTTTCAAACTGATTTAAAAAATTATATTGTTCTTTTACGTCCCTATCAATGGATTAAAAACCTGCTATTGTTTTCCCCCCTGTTTTTTTCCGGAAATTTTGTCAACAGATCGTTATTATATATCACGGGTATAGGTGTTTTTGTTTTCTGCCTGACATCCGGTCTTGGATACATCGTGAACGACTGGATTGACAAAGAGAATGACAGATTCCATCCCATCAAGAGACACCGCCCCTTTTGCAGAGGCACCATAACCGGTCTTAAAGCGTTTTTTTTATCCGGCTGCATTCTGCTTATCATCATAATTTGTATACGTTTATTCCCTTTTCCTTTAGAGTTTATTTGTTATCTTCTTGCATACATGATCCTGACAGCAAGTTACAGTTTGTATTTAAAACAGATTGTCATCCTTGAAATATTTTCTGTGGCCTTTGGATTTGTTTTAAGGGTTCTGGCTGGAGGGGCGGTTTGTAATATTGAAATTTCAAACTGGCTTTTTTTAACCGTCTTTTTCATTGCCATGATGATTTCCATTGCCAAACGGCTGACCGAGTTAAAAGAATTGGGAGAAAAAAATGCCATTCTCCACAGAAAAAGCCAAATCGGATATTCCTTGACGTATTTGAACAGCATGTTCTGGACTTGCGGAAGTGTCACATTAGTGGTCTACTCCCTTTATGCGGTTGAACATGGAAGCCTGGTGATTTATTCCGTCCTGCCTGCTTCTTACGGCATTTTCAGGTTTATTTATCTGACCGACCTTGGCCGGGGCAGCGACCCCATTAAAACCCTTTTTTCCGACAAGCAGCTTTTATTGACAACCCTGATATTTTTATTCGTTTTAACTTTGGTGATATACTGGCCATGATACATTCCATTCAAATAATCAAGCAAATTGATCGCATTCTGGGGCCGGTTCTGCTCAAAATTTTTCCCAGAGCGCTCAAAAGAAAGAAAAAAAGCCCTCACCCCAATAAGATATTGATCATCAGACCCGGTGGTATGGGGGATGCGATTCTTCTGCTTCCTGTTTTAAAAGCTGTTTCAAAAAAAATAAAACCTGCAAAAATCGACATTTTATGTGAACATAGAAATCAGGAAATTTTTCATGCAGTGCAGTTCGTTAACAATACCTTATCTTACAAAAATCCAACCGATCTTATCTCAGTTTTTAGAAAGCAGTATGATATTATCATTGATACGGAACAATCTCATTTTTTAACGGCTATTATTACACGACTGCTTAAGGCAGACTTGAAATCAGGATTCCATGTCAATGGACGACAAAAAATGTATACAATATCAATGCCTTACCGTCATGATATTTACGAGGCTGACTCATTCTGGAATCTGATAGCCAAAACATTGGATTTCAAGGAATCCTTTTTATGGGATTTTCCGTATTTCAAACAGTTAAAAAACAACTTTATCTCCGACATTTCCTTTGAAAAATATATATGTGTGTTTCCCGGGGCATCCATTGATGAACGATTATGGCCTGAAAAATCCTGGGCAAAGGTTATTGACCGGCTGACGCAATCCGGATGGAAATGTGTTCTTCTCGGCAGCCACAAGGAAATTAATCAATGCAGGACCATTATTAAATATTGTAAAACCCGGGATATTATAAATCTTTGCAGCCAACTGACAATCCTTGAAACAACCCTTGTGCTGAAAAAATCATCCTTATTAATCAGCACGGATTCAGGTATCCTTCATCTTGGCGTTCTCAATGATGTTTCCACTGTTTCTCTGTTTGGACCCGGCATTGAGGCAAAGTGGGCGCCCAAAGGACACAATCATCTTGTCATTAATAAAAACCTTGACTGCAGCCCTTGTACAAAATTCGGAACAACACCGCCGTGCGGAAATTTTAAATTGTGTATGCTTAAAATCACCCCTATGGATGTTATAAATAAAGCAAAAAAACTGATTACACTTAATGAATAGGCATACTGTGTTTAACCATCTTAAACTTCAAGGAACAACTTTGCGCGAAAAAATTCTGAAATCCATATTAAAAACCTGCCCGGAAGGTGACCTGAAAAGCCATGAAAACAACCAATATCGCTTAAGCTGTGTTTTTATTTTTTTTCAGCGGTATCACCTGATGGACAATATCCTTCATTGCCTGAATTCCCAATCCCTCAAAAAAGACAAATTTCAGATTGTTTTAGTGGAAGATAAGGGTGGGTCAGGCGAAGGCGCTTCATTAAGGCAAAAATTTTCCGGATTAAATATTGACTATTTTGCCCCGGATCATGATTGGGGCAAAATGGGGTTCATGAGAAATTACGGATTATCAAAGGCTAAAGGAGAGATCATTTTATTCCTTGATGATGATACCGTACTTATGGATACTGATTTTTTAAAAAATCTTATTGATTTTTTTGCTGCCGATCCATCCCTTGATGCGGTCATGCCGAAAGGGTTTGCCTCCCAAACTTTAATAATGGGGCAATATGAATATCATGATCCTTTCTTTTTTACCAATCGCTGCATGGCCTATAGAAAAACCTGTCTTTTAGATCTCAAAGGATTTGATTCTAATTTTATCGGCCAGGAGGATGTTGAATTTGCCATCCGGTTTACAGCAAAAAATTATAACGTGTTAAAGACACCATCGCTTCAGTATTATCACCCCCCCCTGGTTTATGAGGATACTTCAAAAGGACATGCTGTTGGCGCGTCCTTTGCAGGATCAAAATACAATATGATCATTAAATGTTTTTTATTCATTAATGGTATCAGATGGCTTCCGTTATATTTTTTGCCTGGACTAAAAAACAAATTTATGGCACGGTTTGCTCTTGGGTTTTTAAAGGGATTTGTTGGAAAAATCTTTAAAAAAAACAAAAAGATAGATTATCAATGAAAACTGTAGATATTCTGATTGTGGGGGCTGGAATCACCGGGATTACAGCGGCCAGTATCCTTGCCCGTGAAAAAAACAAGACCGTGTTGATTGTTGAAAAGAGACATCACATTGGCGGGAATTGTTACGACTGTTTCAACGAAGACGGAATTTTGATTCACCTTTATGGTCCACATATTTTTCATACCCAACATAAGGATGTATGGGATTATCTTTCCCAATTTACTGACTGGCTGGATTATGTTCACCATGTCAAAGCCTTTGTGGATGGAAAATATATTTCTTTCCCCATTAACATTAATACGTTTGAACAGCTTTTTGAAAAGTCGTTTACAAAAGACGACGTCCTAGCATATCTTGAACGGGAAAAAATTGATCTGCCGGAAATAAAAAATGCTGAAGACATGGTGATTTCCCGCATGGGAAACACGATTTATAATAAATTTTTCAAAAACTATACCAGAAAGCAATGGGGGGTTGACGCAAAAGATCTTGCACCTGAGATCACTGAAAGGATTCCCATCAGGTTTGACCGGGATGATCGATTTTTCACTGATCCGTATCAGGGAATGCCTGAAAAAGGATATACCGAATTGTTCAAAGCCATGCTGGATCATGAAAAAATACAGGTAATAACTGGGAAAGATTATCGTGATATAAAAGACCAGGTTAATTTTGATAAAATAATCTATACTGGGCCTGTTGATGCATTTTTTGACTATAAATATGGATATCTGCCATACCGGGGGATTAATTTTTCCTTTAAAACTTATGATCAGGAAAACCGTCTGCCTATGGCTGTGGTGAATTGTCCCAATGATCATTCTTATACCAGGATCACTGAATTCAAGCATATGACGTTTCAAAAACATCCGAAAACAACCCTGTGCTATGAGTATCCGTCAGACGTTCAAGCGGGCCGGAATAATCCTGTACCATCATACCCTATCCTAAACAATAGCTCTATAAAAAAATATAAAAAATATTTAAACCTATCTCATAAAAAAAAAGATACTATCTTTATAGGGCGCCTCGGGAAATTTCAATATTTAAATATGGATATTTGTGTAAAACATGTAATGGATCGGTTGATTTTTGATTAGCCCCATATGACAGCAACGCTTAAAAATAGGGTATTTTGATATTTGATAAAAGTCCAGATATCTACACAATAGCGCAAAGAACTTAAAAACTTCCGTTTTTATTATAAAATCAATATGTTAAAAATATCAATACTGATTATCAATAGTTCGGTAAAAATTATGCTGCAATTCTCCCGAAGTTTAAGAGTTCATTATACGCTGAATCTATTTTTGGACAACTCAGATCAATATCTGACATTTCAAAAAATCTATCCAGGAATAACCTGTTAAAATATTTGGTTTTAATATTTGCCATTGAGAAAGGGCGCTTTGTTAAGGATGTTTTCATTACAGACTCCACTTTTGCAAGCGACACAGCCGTAAGAGAAGCATTGAAATGAAAATACAGCTTGTTTTCACTTCTGGCTTGGCAATGATTCAATCCGGTGTGTTGCTTGGCATCCCGGAATAAGAACTCAATATGAGATGCCCATCAAGCTTTATATCTGTTGAAAATAAAATTGCATATGCATCGGTTTTTCTATTTTCAACATAAGCGATTCTGATATTCCGTTTCAGAAATTTGCTATTGACTATCGCCGAATAGACAGCCGTATCATCATCAATATAGCAGAGTTCAAAACGTTATTTGTCAATCTTCTTGCAATTTACCTTTCCGTTACCCTTTCTGCGCGGACCCGTATACAGATAGCGCAAATCAGCATCCTTTCTCAATTTGCAGATCAGATGCAGATTTGTCTGCTCGGCAATGCCGTCAACGTACTTCTTCTTGGCATATGCTCCGTCGTTTACAATATAATCGGCCTGCTGCTTCAATTGATCCTTTTTTTCAATTACCTGACGGAGATAAAAATCTATCCGGCTTTCTTCATCATTCAAATCACTCGGAGTCTGTTTGTATTCAAGCTGCATGGCTGTATTATTATCTATATCAACCACGGCCAGAGAGCTTATTTCCAGTCCTATAAATGCTTTCGAGGCACAACCGCTCCAGAACTTACCGATATGAGGTGTATGTTTCCTACTTTTGGGAATATAACTGCAATCCCCTGCTATGATTTTGTGATCGGAACAATATTGCTCAATGAGATGCTTATTAAAGGTCAAAAAATCAAAAGATTTCTCGAAATGAAGGCGATAATTTTTCTCTGAATATGTTCCGATTCTGGACATATTCATGAAGTTCACCCGTCCATTCATGGAAAGCAGTAAAATAAAAATATGAGTCAAAAATTGTTTTCTGATTTTTGATATCCCAAGCATTTTGTCCAATATGGTCTCTATTATTATTTTCATAAATGTCATATTGACATACTTCTGATTTTTTTCAATTCAGTTGAAAAAAAATTACCGAACCATTGATTATTAGGCTTTCCTAATAATAAAGTCAACTTCATCCTTTCTTTTTGAAACAAGTTTACTTTTCTTACGATCCCCGATGATATAGAGACATCCCTCCCCAAAAATCTTTCGAAAACATTCAAGAACAATGACACTACAAGAAGTAACAAGTGTTGTATATAAAAAAGCTGAGAGCATAGACGGCCAAGCATTATACCCAAAAACTAACGAAAAATGTGTCATATCGAACAATCGCATGATGTATGGGTGGAGAAAAAAAAGTGGGAATGAGGCTATAGCGAAATAGTCCAAAAACGGGATAGATTTTTTCTCTATTGCTGGTATCGCCAAGACGATAAAAATCAAAAGGAAAAGTTTTTGAATATAGGCTAAATCTACACCGCCAAACTCAAAAAAATTTTTATGATATAGACCAATGTGATTAAAAATATTGATCTGAGTCCAAGCTAAAGCCAACGCAGCGATTAAAAACAATACCGCATATGGCCGTAATTCCTTCAATTTATCTCTGTGTATTGAGCAATATACACCAAAAAGGAAAAGAGGCATGAAGTATATATAAGAATGGATTGGATTCGCATTGTAATGTGATCTATGCAGAAAAGCCGACACAATAAACAAAGAAAATAGCAGAACACTTTGCCTATTGTGACTTAGTTTAGTAAATGAGATGGCAAGTGGGGAAGATAAAAAAATTAGCATAACAAAGGGGATGTACCAATAAACGACTGAATGAGCGCCTGTTATTATATTTAAAACTGTTCCTTTCATTACTCCAACATCACCATATGCCGGAGAAAACTTTCCAGTCACAACGCAAATAACGATAGCAGGTATTGAACAAATCAGGTAGGGAAGAACAATAGTTTTGCATTTTCTTTTTAGGAACATCTTGTAATGGAACTTATCCGCCCTAAGATTCTCAAACAAATACCCACTTATAAATACAAAAATAGCTGTCCATCCAGATATTATGCCCTCTGTGACAGTATGAGTGAGACACTTACCCCTTGAAAAATTAGTGTAGGGCGGGTAAGGAAAATGCTTATGGAACCAATCAAAATGAATCAGCTACCGACATCATGCAATCGGCCAGGCGCATCCCCCAATGAGGAGCCAGTGGAAGGAGCCCCCGGGGCGACTGGAACTGGCTCCTCATTGGGGGGCGAGGTTGACAACATCTTCCCAAACCCTGAAGTGCCTGAGAAAAAACCCCGTCGGAATTTTACGGCGGCTTATAAACTTCGTATTCTTCAAAAAGTTGATCTTTGCACGCAACCAGGGCAAATCGGTAGGCTGTTGCGGCGAGAGGGACTT